>NZ_RCCC01000001.1:2980547-3297803 GCF_003663825.1 Acidovorax sp. 106
GGCCGATGCTTTTCCAGAAGCCTTGCCAGGGCACGGCGGGCATGGAGCCCCGGTGCACGGGCGGGGCCGTCATGCTGTTGGGGTGGCGCGCGGCGCGCAGCGGGCTGCGTTGGGTGGGTACGGGTTTGATGGCCATGGGCTGTGCGTTGCGGGGGTAAGACGCGCCTTTGCGCGCCAGGCCTTCGGTGGCAGCGCTGGGCAGGGCGGCCGTGGCGTGGCGTGCCTGCCAACGTGTTGCGCTCTGGCCTACTCGGGAAGAATGATGTGGGTCCATGTTTCGCTCACAGCGTGTTGGAGGTGTTGAAGAAAGGCGCGTAGCTCAATGGGCTGGGTGCCCTGCAGGCGCTCGATGCGCAGCGTCATGCGCCATTGGCCGGTGGCCGGGTTGCGGTACACGCCGCTTTCGAGCACGCGGGCATTGGCATCGCTGGTCACCACCGCTTTCACGGGTGCGTCGGCCGCCAGGTCTTGCAGTGCGGGGCCTGCAAAGTCGATCACGTACTGCACCTGCTTGCGCAGGGCCTCAGGGCTTTGCTGGGTGTAGCCCACGCCCTTGCGTGACTGGGTAGCCCAGGCGCTGGGGGGGCGTTGCTGTCCGGCGCCCTGGTCGCCTTGCCAAGCCAGCTCGTAGCACACCTCCAGCGGGGTGCCGGGGGGCGGCAGTTGCTGGGGCACCCAGTAGGCAACGACGTTGTCGTGGGTCTCGTCGGGCGTGGGCAATTGCACCAACTCCACGCGGCCGGGGCCCCAGTTGTGCAGGGGCCGCACCCAGGCGCTGGGGCGGCGCTCGTAGCGGGCTTCCACGTCTTCGTAGCTGCTCCACTGCCGGTCGCGCTGCATCAGGCCAAAGCCTTGGGGGTTGGTGGTGGCAAACGAGGTGACCAGGGGCTGCTGGGGGTTTTGCAGCGGGCGCCAGAGCCATTCGCCCTCGCCGGTGGCCACCATCAGGCCGTCGGAGTCGTGCACTTCGGGGCGGAAGTCGTCCTTGCGCGGCTGGTTCTCGCCAAACAGGAACATGCTGGTCAGCGGGGCAATGCCCAGGGTTTTGATGGGGCCTGCGCCGCCGCGCACAAAGATGCGGGCCGTCACCGTGGTGGTGGTTTGCGCGCCGGGGCGGATGTCAAAGCGATAAGCCCCGGTGGCGCGGGGCGAATCCAGCAGTGCATACACCGTGGCCTGGGTGTCACCGGGCTGTGGCCGCACCAGCCAGAACTCGGTAAAGCGCGGAAATTCCTCGCCCTGGCCGCCCACGGTGTCGATGGCTAGGCCCCGGGCCGACAGCCCATATTGCTGGCCCGCACCCAGCGCACGGAAGTAGCTGGCGCCCTGGAAGACGGCCAGCTCGTCCTTGTAGTCGGGCGAGTTCAAGTGGTAGTGCAGGCGAAAGCCCGCAAACCCCAGGTCGCCCCAGGTCTGGGGCTTGACGGCGTTCTTGCCGTAGTCAAAGTCTGCGGCCCGGTAAGGGATGTGGCGTGTGCCTTGTGGCGACACCTCGTTGATGAGCACCGGCTCGCGCTGGTACAGGCCCAGGTGGAAGAACATGGCCTCAAACGGCAACTGTGACGGCTCGGTACGGGTGCGCCACAGGGCGCGCTCAGGCCGCCAGCGGATGTCGCGCACCTGGTCGTAGTCCATGGCCTCCAGCTCGGGAGGCAGGCGTACGTTCATGGCGCTGTAGGGTTGGGTGGCGCGCTGCTTGGCCAGCTGGGTGATGGCGTCCAGGTCAATGGCCTGGGCCGACGCGGCCGTGGCCAGCAGTACTGCGCACAGCGCCAGCACGGGCTGTGCCGCCCGGGGCGAGTGGCGCAAGGATGGATAAAAAGCGGCTTGCATGCCAACACTAGGGCAAACCCTGTGCCAGCTTGAAAAAGTGCTTTTAAATCAGAGGCTTAGGAACGGGTCTGCACGTAAGCAATTGTGCAGGGCGGGCCAATGGGGGCCCAGCGGAAGAAATGGCTGTCTTTTTGTCGCCATCTGGCGACAGGGGTGATGCGTGTTGGAGAAAAATCCAAGCGAATCAACGCATTACTCGTGTCGCTCTTCAGCGACATCGTCGCCCACCACCCCGTCGGCCTTGAATTGACCTGGCGTCAGCGCGTGCTTTTGCAGCAGCCGGTAAAACTCGGTGCGGTTGCGCTGCGCCAGGCGCGCGGCATCGGCCACGTTGCCATCGGTCATCTTCAACAGCCCCACCAGGTACTCGCGCTCAAAGCGCTGGCGGGCCTCGGCAAAGCTCAGCACCTGGGCCGATGGAATGCGCAGGGCCCGCTGCACCATCGACAGCGGCACCAGCGGTGTGGTGGACAGGGCGCACACCTGCTCGACCACGTTGTAGAGCTGGCGCACGTTACCGGGCCAGGCGGCGGTGGTGAGGGCCTTCAGCGCTTCGGGCGCAAAGCCCGACAGGCGCTTGTCGTACTTGCGGGCCAGCTTGTCCAGAAAGTGGTTGGCCAGCAGCGCAATGTCTTCGCGCCGCTCGCCCAGCGTGGGCAGCAGCAGCGTGACCACATTCAGCCGGTAGTACAGGTCTTCGCGGAACTGGCCTGCCGCCATGGCGGCCTCCAGGTTGCGGTGCGTGGCCGAGACGATGCGCACATTGATCTGGATGGACTGGCTCGAACCCACGGGCCGCACCGCACGCTCTTGCAGCACGCGCAGCAGCTTGACCTGCAGGGCGGGCGGCATGTCGCCGATTTCGTCGAGCAGCAGCGTGCCGCCCTCGGCCGCCTGGAACAGGCCCTTGTGGTTGCTCACCGCGTCGGTAAAGGCGCCTTTGACGTGGCCGAACAGCTCGGATTCGAGCAGCGCCTCGGGGATGGCCCCGCAGTTCACCGCCACAAAGGGCTTGGCCGCGCGGGGGCTGGCGCGGTGAATGGCTTGGGCCAGCAGTTCTTTGCCCGCGCCGCTGTCGCCCAGCAGCAGCACGCTGGCGTCCGATTGGGCCACCAGGTAGGCCTCGGCCAGCAGGTCGGTCATGCGGGCCGAGCGGCTCACGATGTCGGCGCGCCAGGCCTCGTTGGCGTGGGCCTGGTGCACGGCGGGGGCGCTCAGGGCCAGGGCCTGGGCGACTTTTTCCAGCAGCTCTTTGCCGTCGTAGGGCTTGGTCAGGTAGGTGAAGACGCCACGCGATGTGGCCTCGACCGCATCGGGGATGGTGCCGTGGGCCGTGAGCAGAATCACCGGCAGCGAAGGGTGGCGCGCGTGCACCTCGTCAAACAGCGCCAAGCCATCCTTGCCAGGCAGGCGCACATCGCTGAGCACCAGTTGGGGCCGGGCCACGTCCAGCTGCGCCAGCGCGGCCTCGGCCGAGCCCACGGCCACCACTTCGTGTCCGGCGGCTTTGAGGCGCAGCGACAGCAGGCGCAGCATGTCGGCATCGTCGTCCACCACCAGGATGCGGTGCGGTGTGCGATGCGTGGCACTGTGTGGCGCCGGTGGCCGGGTGGAGGTGGGCATGGCGTGGTGCTTCAGGGTTTGGCGTTGCCATTGCCGTTGTTGCTGCCCGCACTGCTGGCTGCAGCGCCGGGGGATGGCGTGGTGGGGGCGGCAGGCGCTGGGCGTGTGGTCAGGCTGCGTTCAATGGCGCGCACTGCTTCCAGGCGCTCGCTCAGCTGGTCGTTGCGGCGCTGGGCTTCGCGCAGTTGCTGGGCTTGGCGCTCCAACTGGTCCTCCATGCGGCGCTGCTGCGTCAGGCGCGCCTCCAGCAGGCGGGCCAGCGGGTGCAGGTCTTGTGCGGCGGGGTTGGTCAGGGTGCGCTGCACCAGGCCCAGTGCGCGGGCGGTGTCCACGGGCTGGCGGGTTTGGGCCAGCACCAGTGCCAGGCGCAGCGCGCGCGAGGGCTTGCTCTCGTCCAGGTCCGACAGGCGTGCCATCTCGCGCGCCAGATCGGTGGTGCTGGCGCCCAGGGTGCGGTCTGCATAGGCCAGGGTGTCGCGCAGCAGGTCTTTGGTTGGCGTGGTGGGCTCGTCGCTTTCAGCGGCCAGTGGCTCGGGCGCAGCTGGGGCGGGCTCTGGTGTCTCTTGTGCCGCTGGGGCTGCGATCGCCGGTGCCACATCGGGCGGGGTGGGCGCCGTGGCGCAGCCTGCCAGCCAGACCACGCACAGGCATGAGGCTGCAAGGCCCCAGCGGGCAGCCCAATGTGCTGGGCGGTGAGTCGGCAGGGCGTGCGGTTCAGGAAACATCGGGCAATTCGATTCGGAAAAAAGAGCGGGAGGTATCGCCGGGCATCGGCAGCACCTGCACCCGCCCGCCGTGGGCGTGGATGTATTCCTGCACGATGGACAGCCCGATGCCGGTGCCGCGCACCGCGTTATCAGGCTGGCGCTCACCCCGGTAAAAGGGTTCAAACACATGGGGCCGGTCGGCTGGGGCCACGCCGGGGCCGTCGTCGGTCACATCCACCTGCACCTGCCCGGGCACACGCGACACGGCCAGGCGCACCGTGCCTTGCTCGGGCGAGAAGCGGATGGCGTTAGACAACAGGTTGCCCATGGCCGAGGTGATTTTTTCTGCATCCAGCAGCAGCACGGTGCGCTCGCCGCTCACCTCCACCCGCAGGCTGCGGGCCTGCCATTGCAGGCGCTGTGCCTCCACCAGGTCTTCCAGCAGTGCGATCAGATCGGTCTCGCGCCGCCGCAACTGGCCGGCCTCAAAGGCGGCGGCGTTAAAGCGCAGCAGTGCCTCGATCTCGCTTTGCAGCACCAGGGTGTTCTGGTGCAGGATTTGCGTCACTTCTTTCTGGCCCTCGCTCAATTCGCCGGTCACGCCGTCCTGCAGCAGGGCCACGCCTTCGCGCAGCGCAGCCAGCGGGGTTTTGAGCTCGTGCGAGACATGGCGCAAAAAGCGCGCCTTGTCGGCGTCCAGCTCCAGCAGCCGCAGGCGCAGCCACTCCAGCTGTTGGCCCACGCGGCGCACGTCGGCGGGGCCGGTGATGGCCACGGGTTGTTCCAGCTGGTTCTCGCCCAGGCGGCGAATGGCGCGCTCGAGCCGCTTGAAGGGGCGTGCCAGCCCAATGCCCAGCCACAGTGCCAGCACCAGCGCCAGCACAATCGCGCCCACCAGTTGGTGCATCACGGTGCGGCGGCTGGCGTCTACCCGCGCTTGCAGTTCGCTGGCCTGGCGGGCATTGAGTTCTTGCACCGATTGCGTGATGGCCGCGTGCAGGGTGTCGAGCGCTACAAACTCTTCGGCCACGCTGCGTTCGCTCTCCAGCGACTGCCAGGGCGGTGCGCGCAGCAAATCGTGCACGGCTTGCATGCGGGCCTGCCACTGCTGGGCTTGGGCGGGTGGCAGGCCCGCGTCGCTCAGTTGGCGCACGATGCCCTGGGCATCGGCGGCCAGGTCGTCAAAGCTTTGGCGCAGCAGGGGGTCGTTCAGCACCAGCGATTGCCGGGCCGAGCGTTCCATGGCCTGGCCGCGCTGGTTCAGCGCCTGGGCCGCCACGTTCAGTGCGGCCGCCTGGGCGGCGCTGGCCTGGCTTTGGCCCATCAGCGTTTCGAGCGTGAACACCGCCCGCAGGGCGCTGGCGCCCAGCAGCCCCGCAATCAGCAAGAAGGCGAGCAGCAGCAGTTGCTGAAACGATGGGCCGTGCGGGCGAGCCTGCGGGGGGCTCGTGGGGTGTGGGGCCATGCGCTGGGGTGGGGGTCAGGCGGTGAGGGCGGCGCCCTCGCGCACCAGCACCTCGCCGCGCAGGGTGTAGGCCTTGGCTTCGGTGATGGTCACATCTACCATCTGGCCCACCAGGCGGGGCTGGCCCACAAAGTTGACCACGCGGTTGCACTCGGTGCGGCCCATCAGCTCGGTAGCGTCGCGCTTGGAGGCGCCTTCCACCAAAATGCGCTGCACCGTGCCCACACGGCTTTCGCTGATGGACTTGATGTTGGCGTTGATAACGCCCTGCAGGTGTTGCAAGCGGCGCAGCTTCACGTCGTGCGGCGTGTCGTCGTGCAGGCCCGCAGCAGGCGTGCCAGGGCGGGGGCTGAAGATGAAGCTGAAGCTGTTGTCGAAGTGGATGTCGTCAATCAACTTCATCATTTTGTTGAAGTCGTCTTCCGTCTCGCCCGGAAAGCCCACGATGAAGTCGCTGCTCATGGCCAGGTCGGGGCGAATAGCGCGCAGCTTGCGGATGGTGCTCTTGTATTCCATGGCGGTGTAGCCGCGCTTCATGGCCATCAAAATGCGGTCGCTGCCGTGCTGCACGGGCAGGTGCAAGTGGCTGGCCAGCTTGGGCAGCTTGGTGTAGGCCTCGATCAGCCGGGGCGTGAACTCGTTGGGGTGGCTGGTGGTGTAGCGAATGCGCTCAATGCCCGGAATGTCCGACACGTATTCGAGCAGCAGCGCAAAATCGGCAATCTCGGCCGTGCCCCCCATCTTGCCCAGGTAGGCGTTCACGTTCTGGCCCAGTAGGGTGATTTCTTTGACGCCCTGGTCGGCCAGGCCCGCCACTTCCACCAGCACGTCGTCAAACGGGCGGCTGACTTCTTCGCCCCGGGTGTAGGGCACCACGCAGTAGCTGCAGTATTTGCTGCAGCCTTCCATGATCGACACAAAGGCCGAGGCACCTTCGACGCGCGCGGGCGGCAGGTGGTCGAACTTTTCAATCTCGGGGAAGCTGATGTCCACCTGCGGCTTGTTCAGCTGTTCGCGCTGGTTCAGCATCTCGGGCAGGCGGTGCAGGGTTTGCGGGCCAAACACCACGTCCACATAGGGGGCGCGCTTGATGATCTCGGCGCCTTCTTGGCTGGCCACGCAGCCGCCCACGCCAATCTTCACGCCGCGTGCCTTCAGGTGCTTGATGCGGCCCAGGTCGCTGAAGACCTTCTCTTGCGCCTTTTCGCGCACCGAGCAGGTGTTGAAGAGGATGAGGTCGGCTTCGTCCACGTTCTGCGTGGGCTCGTAGCCCTGTGCAGCGTTGAGCACGTCGGCCATCTTGTCCGAGTCGTACTCGTTCATCTGGCAGCCGAAGGTTTTGATAAAGACTTTTTTGGCCATGGCAATTTCGCAAATAGCAAGCAAACACCGCCGCCCTGGGGCGCGGTGGGATGGGGTGGGGCTCTGGAAGGCGGCACCAAGAGCCAAAGGCGCTGCCGCCGTGGCAGCGCCAGGGGGCGTTATTTCAGGACGTTGCCCGTGGTCACGTTGCCACCGGTCGTATTGATGTTGGTGGTGGTCGTGTCGCTGCCCTTGAGGGGCTTGGAGGCTTCGGCCTCACTCAGGATCCAGGCCGAGTGCAGCATGCCGCTGCTGGCTTCGATCACGTAGTTCACCTTGTAGGTCTTGCCGATCACGGTGTGGCGCTGCACCAGCGAGTTTTGGGGGCTGAACAGGCGCATGCCAGGGGCCATGCGGATGTCTTTGCTGTTGAGCTTGGCCTCTTGCACGCTCACGATGGTGAGTGTGCCGCGCAGGGCGGCTTCAGGGAAGTTGCGCACGTTGCCCAGCGGGTTGACCACCTGGGCCTGCACGGGCTCAAGCGCCAAGGCGCCCAGCAGGCCGATGAGGGCGGCTGCGGCAAGCAAGGGACGCCACAGGCGCGGGGTGCCTGCCTTGGGAAGGTTGGTGGTGGCAGGGTGGGGCAGGGTGCAGGGGGATGTGGTCATGGGGCGTGTCAGCAATTCGTGGTGTTCATCCAGGGGCTGGGGTGGCGATTTTACGGCGTTGGCCCTGGCGGGGGCGTTGTTTCGCGGCACGCAGGGGCTTTGTGCGCTGCTCTACACCCGCCACGCGGGCAACTGCCAATTGCGCCACAAGGCCAGGCCCCGCAGCCCGGCCGTCACCAGCACACAGGCCAGCAGCGGGCTCACCACGGCGCCATCGGCCTGGCGCAGCGCGATGTCGGCCCAGCCGCCCGCAAAGGCGCACAGGGCGTAGGGGCGGTGGTCGCTGAAGGCTTGGGGCACCTCGTTGCACAGCACATCGCGCAGCACGCCGCCAAACACGCCGGTGGTCACGCCCATCAGCACGGCTATCAGCGCTGGCATGCCCACGGCGGCGGCCATGTCCACCCCCACAGCGGCAAACAGGCCCAGGCCGATGGCGTCGGGCAGCAGCATGGCGCGCTCGGTGGGCTCAAAGTGGCGCTGGCGCATGAACAGCATGGCCGCCACGCTCAGCGCCAGAATGCCCCAGACAAACTCGGTGTGGCGCACCCAAAAGAAGGGGCGCTGGTCCAGCAGCAAATCACGCAGGGTGCCCCCGCCAAAGGCCGACACAAACGCCACCACGCACACGCCCACGGCGTCAAAGCGCTTGCGCGCCGCCATCATCACGCCCGACAGGGCAAAGGCCACGGTGGCGGCCACTTCCAGCGCCAAGCGCAGCAGTTCAATCCAGGGGGCATCGGTCCATTTCATGGGCGCGATTGTCGTGCCCCGCCCTGTGCTTGTGCCCAAAGTGCGGGTTTTGCGTGGTTTTTGCTATTTAATTGATAGCTGCCAGAGCTTGATATGTATGCGCTGCAGGCCTATTTTTGCCTTATTTGTGCCGTGTTTCGTTCCGGATTGGGCGGTCAGCCCAAGGGCAGCAGCACAGCGCCCAGGGCCAGGGCGCAACCGCCTGCACCCAGCCAGCCCAGCCGTGGGGCCCACAGGCGGGCGGGCGCGGGCCATTGGTTCATGGCCAGCACCAGGGCGCCGCCCAGCACCATCCAGGCGGCGGCTACCAGGGCCAGCGCGTCTACCCATTGGCCCATGGTCACAGCGGTGCCTCCTTGCAGCGCCAGCGTGGCCAGCACCACGGCGCGGGGGCGGCCCCAGGCGGCGGGCTCACCCCATGCCCGGGTCGATGTGCCGCGCGCCCATGCCGACAGGCCTAGCAGCGATGCCAGCACGGTGCTCAGGTGCGCAAAGTCGGCCAGGGTCATGCGGTGCTTTCTGTGCCTGGCCGTGGGTTGGGCGTCTGCCCCCGGTGCCGTGCCGTGCCCAGGCTGGTCCGCGCAGCGACGGTCTTTCCCATTGCCCACATGGGCTGCCACAGGCACAGCGCGGCGGCTACCGCAACCTGCGGCAGCCCAGATTTGTGCGCAAGGCCCACATAGGCCGCCCCGGCCAGCAGCCACAGCGCGGCGGCCCAGCGAGGCCACCAGTGCCGCAGCGTGGCTGCTGGCAGTGCCAGAAAAAAGGCAACGAGCAAGCCCGCCATGCCAGAGGGGCGGGCCGCCCCCGCAGCCACGATGTGCCCCAGCCGGAACGACTCCAGCGCCAAGGCCGCCACCACCACAAAGGGCCAGTGGGGCCAGGCAGCCATGCGCTGCCACCACGGGGCGCGAATGGGGGTGGAGTCGGCTTGCGCTGCGTTGACGAAAGCGCCCGCAGCGCCCGCCGCTCGGGTTGCGGCCCGAGGTGCATGAATGCGCGCTGGGGCCATCACCGCCGCCAGCGCAGCGCATGCCAGCGCACAGGCGCCCAGGCCCGCCAGCAGGCTGCCCGCCAGCGCGGTGCCCAGCGCCAGCCCGCTCAGCCCCAGCGCCAGCAACGCGGCCCCTGCTGCCCCCAGGGCCACGCGCCACAGCGGCAGCGGCCGCAGCGCCACCCCGGCGGCAGACAGTGCCAGCCACAGGCCTATCAAAACCCACACCGTCCAGGTGGGGCGCTGCGCCAGGGCAGGCCAGTGCGGTGGGATGGGGGCCAGATGCAGCGCCATGGCCCCGGCCAGTGCGACGGCCAGGGTGGCGTGCAGTGCCAGGTAAAAGCGGGTGGGGCGGTTCATGGGGCCGAGTGGGGGCGATGTCGATGTGTCAGGGCGCCGTGGCGTCAGCCGTGGCACGCACAGCGGGCCGCGCCACGTGCGCGGGCGCCGCCGTGCGGCGGCGCTGCTGGCGCGAGTCCAGCCAGATCAGGGTGCCAGAGAGGGACAAAAACGCGGGCGTCATGCCCAGCACAAAGTACAGCCACTTCAGCGTAAGCCCGCCAAAGTCGCCAAAGTGCAGCGGCTCCATCAAGCCATTGAATTGCGACCAGAACCCCTGGGTGCGCGGGTCGTGCACGCGGGTCAGTGCGCCGGTGGCCGCGTTGGCCTCGACCCTGGCAGTGCTTAGCAAATGCCCTTGCAGGCTGCCCGTGAAGGCCACGCTGGCGCTGGCCGTGCCCCAGCGCTGCAGCGATGCGTAGCGCGCTTGCAAGCCCGGGGCTGCTTGCTGCGCGGCGGCGTACAGCGCATCCAGCGACACCATGGGTGCCGGGGCGGCCGCAGCCGCTTTGCGAGAGGGTGCCGCTGCGCTGTCGGCCGCTGCCTGCGGGGTGGATGCTGGGGCGGGGGTGGTCAGGTACTTGAAGCTCTGCTCAAACAGCGGCGCCAGCCCCATCCAGGCGCCCGTGCCCGCAATCAGGATGTGAAAGCCCAGACCCCAGATGCCCACGCATTTGTGCAGGTCCGACATCACCACGCGCAGGCTGCGGCCCCAGCGTTGCGTGAACAGCTCGGCCAAAATCTTGCGGTGGATGACGATGCCCGTGCCAATCAGCACCAGCATGGCCGCCCCCAGAAAGCCCACGATCCACCGCGGCCCGAAGAACAGGAACACATGCAGCATGCGCAGGTACTGGCCGAGCTGGCTGTCCACCGGGCCCACCACCGCGCCGGTGTCAGCGCGCAGCGCGACCTTGGTGCGGGTGGCGGCCGGTGCCCCAGGCTCGCGCACAAAGGCGAAGTAGTGGGGGTTGATGGCATCGGGCAGCGCAATGGTCTCCACCATGGCGCCGGGGTAGCGGGCCTGCAGCTGCGCCAGCACGGTGTCCAACGGGGCGGGCGTTTCAGCACGCGGCAGCTGGGCCAGCGACGGGTTCGCCCACAGATCAATCTCGTTCTTGAACACCACCACCGAGCCCGAGAAGCACACGATGAACATCAGCAGCCCCGTGACGATGCCTGCCCACGAGTGCAGGACAAAAAGGCGGTTCAGGGTGCGCTGGCTGGTCATGGGTGGCTTGCTATGGCTGCTATGGGCGGCTTCAGGCCGCTATGTGCGGTTGTTGGCGGGGCAGTGGTGCGCCCCTACCGTTCGGTCTGGGCTGTCCAAGCCTGAGCGCCTTGCACGAGGCCCTTCGACAGGCTCAGGGCGAACGGGGCAAGGGCTCAGTGCCTGGCAAAACGGCGGTCAGAAGAAGTACGTTAGGCCCACGCTGAAGTTGCGCGGCAGCGACGGCGAGACCACGTTGGCATTGATCGCGCCGTCGTAGTACGCCTTGTCGAACAGGTTCTTCACGCCCGCCGTGATGCGGTAGTTCTCGCCCACGTAGCTGACGGACACATCGGCCACAAAGTACGACGGCAGCGTGAACGGGTACGAGCCGATCTGCTCGCTCACATACCGCCCGCCCATGCCCAGCGTCACGCGTGGGTACTGCGGTAGTTTGTAGGTGGCCCAGCCGGTGAGCGTGTGGCGCGGCGTGAGGTTCAGCGGGCTGCCCACAAGGGCGGCGTTGGTGTCGCGTGTGACCTTGGTCTGCGTGTAGGTGTAGGCGCTGGTCAGCTTCCAGCCGTTCTTCAGGTCGGCGCCCAGTTCGGCCTCCAGGCCGCGCGAGCGCTGCTGGCCCGTGGCCACGCTGAAGCCGGTGTTCATTGGGTCGGCCGTGGTCACGTTGTTGCGCACCAGGTCAAACACGGCGAGCGCGCCGGTGAGCTGGCCACCGGGTGCCTCGTACTTCACGCCCGCTTCCCATTGCTTGCCTGTCTCTGGCACAAAGGGCGTGCCGCCAAACGTCAGGCCCGATACCGGCAGGAACGATTCGCCATAGCTGCCATAGGCAGACCAGCCAGGCTTGAACTCGTACACCAGCCCAGCCGACAGCGTGGTGGCGCTGTCCTTCTGGCGCGTTTGCTTTTTCGCAAGCCTGTCGTCGATATCGTTGGTAGACCAATCGCGGCGCAGGCCCACCAGGGCCGTCCAGCCCTGGCCGAACTTGATCTGGTCTTGCGCGTACAGGCCCATCACGTTGAGCTTTTCGGGGGCATCGCTGGTGAAGTTGGTGGGGCAGGTAGCGGCCACGTCGTAGACTGGGTTGAACAGGTCGAGCGCACCAATGGTGCAGCGGCGCTGCGCTTGGTAGGAGTGGCCGGATCGCACGTCCAGCCCCGTCACCAGCTGGTGCTTTACGCCCAGCGCGTCAAAGCGCGACAGCAGCGAGGTGTCGGTAGCCAGCAGGTCGTAGTCCAGGTACTGGCGCGTTGCCTGGCGGTTTTGCAGCCGCTGGTTGGCCTGCAGCGCCAGGTTCGAGACAAAGTTGCCCGTGCCTTTCTCGCTTTCGTAGCGCACGTTTTGGCGAAAGGTCATGGCGTCCGACAGCCTGTGCTCCAGCGCATAGCCCACGGTTTTGCTCTCCACGTCGTACCCGCCAAAGCTCGGGTCGCCCGTGAACAGGGTGCGTGACAGGGTGCCATTGCGGTTGGGCAGCACCGTGCCGTAGGGCGAGATGCCCTGCTGGCGCATCCACTGGCTTTGGCTGTAGGTGGCAAACAGCACGAGGTCGGTCTGCGCGCCCAGGTCGACGGAGAGCGACGGCGCAAACCACCGGTCCTTGCGGTAGACGAACTGCGTGGGGTCGTCGGCATTCGAGACTTGCGCATTGATGCGCAGCGCCGTCTTGCCCGATTCAGACAGCGGCCGGTTGATGTCGGCCTGCAGCGTGCGCTGGCCAAAGCTGCCCACCTCCATGCCCACTTCGCTCAGTGCCTCCTTCTTGGGCCGCTTGCTCACCGCATTGACGATGCCGCCGGGCTGCACCTGCCCATACAGCACGGAGGCCGAACCTTTGAGAACTTCAAAGCGCTCGTACCCATACGGCTGCAACTTGGCCCACATGCCCGGGCTTTGCACCAGGCCATCGACCAGGATGGATTCGGTGGAGCGAAAGCCCCGGATGTTCAGGTCATCAAACCCCCGGCGCCCAAAGTTGACGGGGCTCACCCCCGCCACGGTTTGCAGCGCCTGCTGCACATTGGTGACCTGGCGCGACTCCATCTGCTCGCGCGTGACCACGCTGACCGACTGCGGCGTTTCCAGCCGCCGCATCGGCGCTTTGCTGGCCGTTTGCGCCTCTACGGGCGCAAAGCCCATGTCTTTTTCGGTGCTGGCGTTGATGCGGACTTCTTGGAGTTGTGGGGCCGTGGCGGTAGGGGTTGCCGCAGCGGAGTCGGCGGCCGGTGCATCGGCCTGCTGCGCCATGGCGGCTTGGGCGAGGCACAGTGCCAGTGGTGTCAGGGCGAAGAGGGTGGCCCGGCGGGCCGACGGACGTGAGGACGAACGAAGACGGGCGAGCGAAGAACGCGGCGACACCGCACGTGAGGGCTGAGAAGACATGGGAGTCCCGGTGGAAAGAGAGGCGGACGAACGCTGAGGGCGCTGGCTCGCGTGACTTTTCGGGACGCTGGCTGGCTGTGTAGAAGTATTTTAATGCGAATAGTTCTTGTTAGTTTTTTCTGTGGAATGATGCAATCCGAATCTGAGTAGGGCGAGTCTTCATGTTTCCAGGATGAGTTCAGTTTGGTTCCTGCGGGGCCTAGCGACCTCGAAAGATTTCCCAAATTCTGCGGGATACATTACGGCAACAAGGGAGATCAAATGACAACCAAAAAAGTAGCAGTGAAAGCTGCCAAAAAACGCACACCTGCGAGGCGAAGTCGCCGCACGTATTCAGACATCTTTCTTGACAAGTTGAAGGCGTTGTCGGGTGACCCACCAACTCTTGTGAACAACCGTGCCTTGCGGGAAGAACTCAATTGGGACCCAGATCGCTACAGCAGAATCAAAGATCAGCTTTTATCAGAAGGTCTAATCATTTCAAGCCGAGGGGGCCCTGGTGGTTCCGTCAGCCCGGTTGCTACTAACGGGCAAGCGTTGAAAGTGTTTCTCTCCTATTCCCATGTAGACACATCACTTAAGGACGAGCTTCTTAAGCACCTCAAGCCGCTGGAGCGGATGAAGCTCATCACAAGTTGGAATGATCGGAAACTTGTCCCGGGCGACCTTTGGGGTGATGAGATAAGCCGAAATTTGGAAGAAGCTGATCTCGTTTTGCTTTTGGTAAGCATCGATTTCATCAATTCAAAATACTGCTACGACATTGAGCTGGATCGTGCGCTTGAACGTCATTCAGAGGGCAAGTGCAAAGTCATACCCATTATTCTTCGAGGCTGTCTTTGGCAGCACACACCTTTTGCAAAGCTCCAGGCCTTACCGCGCGATGCGCAGCCAGCCCGGACTTGGCCCGATCTTGATGCGGCGATGTCCAACATCGCTGACGGTATTCGCGTACTCGCAGAACAAACACTTTCCAGTAGATAGCTCAAGCATCGATATGAAAGCTTTCCATCGAAAGGGTGGTTTCAATCGGCAAGCGGCTGGATTTGCACCTCCCGTCGATTCCGCCCCTCCCACTCCCCAAACTCCAACGGCCGAATCCCAAACCGCACGGCGTTCCCTGCATGCAGCGCGCCAAACTCGGTCAGCGTTAGCTGCACAAAATGCGTGTGGTCGGCCATCGCTACGGACGCAGGCATCCTGCGCTTCACCGCCTCCTCGGTAGGCGCCTCCCCCTGCCGCACGATGGCCCCAATCACCTCGACCAGCGCCTGCCGGTGCTGCAGCCGAAAAATGTCCGGCGGCACCAGGTTCTGCTTCACTGCCACGTACTGTTGGCATGACCGCTCGTACGCCCACACGAACACATCGCGCAGCAGGTCCACGCGGTTGAGTTCGTACACGCCCAGCATGCCGTCCACATACGCTTGCTGCGGCACGTCGATGAACGACAGCGGGCACAGGTTGTGGCGAATGAACGGGATGTTGGCGGCCAGGCGCGACACCCGTTTGTTCACGTCCTCAAACGGCTGCAGATAGGGCAGGTGCACCATCAAAAAGAAGGCTTGCTCGAACGGGTCGGTTATTTCTGCGGCCATCTGGGTGACGATGCTGAACAGTTCTTCAAGCCGCTGGGGTAGGGCGATGGGCAGGTAGACGCTGCCGCCAATCTCCACGGCGCGGCGGCGGATGCGGCCCACGGCGGCGGGGTCGGCCATCAGGCCATCGGACAAGAAGGCGTGCAGTGCGATCAGCGTTTCGGTGTTTACCCGGGCGTTTTCGGGGTTGAGCACCAGGTATTCGATGGCCTGCTTGTGGTTCAGGATCATCTGGGTTTCCAGCGCGTTTTTGCCTTCGGCGGCCTGGCCGAATTCGATCAGGCGTTCAGTGTCGAGGCGGCTGTAGGTGTTGCCTTCGAGGTGGGACGAGGCCCAGGACAGGTCAATGAGCAGGCGGTTGAGGATGTCTTTGGCGAAGGTGCCTGCGGGCGTTTGATCGGCGGGGGATCGGCCCAGCCCATGCAGTTGCTCGCGCAGGTCTGGCGGCAGGTAGGCCGTGTCGTTGGGGTGGTACTGCGACAAAAAATCCAGCTGGTAGCCCACCGGTTTGCGCAGGTGGCGGGGCTGGGAGATGGCGGCGCGGATTTCTGCGCCTTCTGTAGAGGTGGGGACGTAGTCGGCGGTGATGGGGGCGGCAGTGGCCCATGCTGCGGGCAGCGTAGCTTCGGCAGCCGGTTGCTGTGGATGGCTTGGATTGCTGGGGTGGTAGCGCGTGGCCCGACCCTCGCCGCGCACCGTGATGCGTCCTTGCTCTACCAGCCGCGCCAGGCGGCGCTGCAGGGTGCGGCGCTCGTGGGTGCCGCCTAGCTGCTGCAGAAGGGCGTCGCTGCTGATCCCGGCGGAGCCTGTGTTGTGAATCAACACTGCGAGCTGGTCCAGTTCTTGGGCAAGGGTAGGGCGGGGCATGGCAGGGGCTCCTCGTGTCGCAAGCGCAAATTGCGACAGAGTTTTGTCGCGAAAGCAGTTTACGCGACAAAAATCTGTCGCGAAAGCGGTTTGCGCGTCATGGCGTGGCGGTGCTCAATGCCAAGCTCCTTGTTTTTCGTTCCATCCGTTTGGGGTGGGGTTTTTATAGATGCTATGAAAAATATAGCTATTTGCGCAGGATGGACAACCGCTACGGCCTGTTTTTATCCAGATCCCTGGTCTGTGCAGCCCCATTCCCGTCTTCGGCACCTTCCCCCCCGCCATACCCCGGATACTTCCCCGCAGCCTCCAGCCCCGCGCTCTCCTGCCGCTCTTTGGCCATTTGCTCGGCCAACTGGGCGCGGCCTTCGCGGGCCACGGCGATGTATTTGGCCTGGTCTTTGTGGTGCGGGTACATGCGGTCGGCCAGGGCGATGTTGTGTTTGCGGAAGCGGTCGGTGAAGGTGGTGGCCTCGGCGGACGAGAGGCCCATCAGCTCCAGCACGGTGTGGGCGCTTTTGAGGCTGGCCTCGAACAGCTCACGCTGCACCAGCGTCACGCCCAGGTCGCGCAGCTTGTTCCAGTGGCTGATGTCGCGCGCGCGGGCCACGATCTGCAGGTGCGGGAAGTGTTCGCGCGCCAGCTTGGCGATTTTGAGGGACTGCTCGGGGTCGTCCACCGCCACGACCAGGATGCGGGCGCGCTCAGCCCCCGCAATGCGCAGCAGATCGAGCCGTGTGGCGTCGCCATAGAACACGCGGTAGCCAAAGGTGCGGGCCACCTCCAGCATGTCCACGCTGTGGTCGAGCACGGTGGTGTGGATGCCCTCGGCCAACAGCACGCGCGAGACGATCTGCCCGTAGCGGCCGAAGCCCGCAATGATGATGGGCGCCTCTTGCGGCTCGGAGATTTCTTCGGCCTGGGGTTTGATCTTGAGGCGGGCGTAGCGGCGCAGCAGCACGCGGTCCAGCAGCACCAGCAGCAGCGGGCTGATCAGCATCGACAACGCCACGGCGCCGATGAGCAGCGAGGCGGTTTCTGCCGGAAACACCTTGGCACCTGCGGCGGCCTGGAAGACCACAAACGCAAACTCGCCGCCTTGGGCCAGCAGCAGGGTGAACACGGGGCGCTCTTGGTAGGGGATGTTGACCAGCTTGGCCAGCGTGTAGATGACGATGGCTTTGGCCGCGAGGAAGCCGACCAGGATGGCCGCCATGAGGCCGGGTGAGCGCAGGATGACGCCAAAGTCGATGCTCATGCCCACGGCGATGAAGAACAGCCCGAGCAGCAGGCCCTTGAACGGCTCGATGTCGGCCTCCAGTTCGCGGCGGTATTCGCTGTCGGCCAGCAGCACACCGGCCAGAAAGGCCCCCAGCGCCATCGACAGGCCCACCAGCACCATCAGGTAGGCGATGCCCACCACCAGCAGCAGTGCGGCGGCGGTGAAGATTTCGGGGGTTTTGCTCTTCGCGATCCAGCGCAAGAGGGGGCGCAGAAGCAGACGCCCGCCCAGGATGATGGCGCCGATCACGCCGACGATCTTGAGGGCTTCGAGCGCCACATCAGTGGGCGTGTGGCCTGCGCCTTCGCCTGCCGCTGCGCCCAGGATGGGCAGCATCGCCAGGATGGGGATGGCCGCCACGTCTTGGAACAGCAGAATGGAAAACCCCGCTTGCCCGCTGCTGGTGCGCATGAGGTTGCGCTCGGCCAGCACCTGCAGCGCAATGGCGGTGGACGACAGGGCCAGCCCCAGCGCGCCCACCAGGCTGATGCGCCAGGGCAGCCCCGCCAGCCAGCCCAGTGCAAACAGCGCCGCCGCGCAGCCCAGCACCTGGGCGGTGCCGGTGCCAAAAATGGGGCGGCGCAGCGCCCACAGGCGGCTCGGTTGCAGCTCCAGCCCCACCAAAAAGAGCATGAGCACCACGCCAAACTCGGCAAAGTGCAGGATGTCTTGCACATTGCTCACCAGCCCCAGCCCCCAGGGGCCGATGGCAATGCCCGCGGCCAGGTAGCCAATGATGGAGCCCAGGCCCAGCGCCTTGGCCAGGGGCACGGCGAGCACGGCGGCGCTCAGGTACAGAAAGCCGTAGGTGAGCCAGGTGGGTGCGTGTTCCATGGGGCGGGCGGTGGGGCTTTGGTGTGGTGAGAGGAAGAGGCGGGTGTTTGCAGAATTTTGGCACCTGCGGTGGGTGGTGATTTTCTGCTATTGATTCAGTAGCGTTTCGCGCTTTGCCGGCTTGCTGTAGGGCAGATTTTGAGCCTGACCAAGGGCGCAAACTGGCGCTATGATGGCGCCCCTTCCTCCCCCTCATTGCGGTGCACCCCATGGATTTGCAAACTTGGCTGGCTTTTTTTGCGGCGTCTTGTCTGATTGCGGTGTCGCCGGGCTCTGGTGCGGTGTTGTCGATGAGCCATGGCCTGTCGTTCGGCGTGCGCAAGACCAGCGCCACCATTTTGGGCCTGCAGTTGGGCTTGCTGCTGATTTTGCTGATCGCCGGGGCGGGCGTGGGCTCGCTGCTGCTGGCGTCTGAGGTGGCCTTCAGCGTGGTGAAGGTGGGCGGCGCCTGCTACCTGATCTGGGTGGGCCTGAGCCAGTGGCGCGCGGGCGACCGCTCGCCCATCCACGGCGACGAGGCCGCACCCGCAGGCCCCTGGACCAAGCGCTGCCTGACCGGCTTTTTGACCAACGCCACCAACCCCAAGGGCATCATCTTCATGGTGGCCGTGCTGCCCCAGTTCATGACCGACACGCGCCCGTTGTGGACGCAGCTGCTGGTGATGGCCGTGACCACCATGGCCGTGGACGTGGTGGTGATGCACGGCTACGCTGCCGGGGCCAGCGCGCTGCGCCGCCTCATGCGCAGCGCCCGCGCCGTGCGTGTGCAAAATCGGGTGTTTGGCGGCCTGCTGATGGCTGTGGGCGCAGGGCTGTTCTTCGTCAAGCGCGGCGGGCAGCACGCCTGAGGCCTGGGAGGCCCCTGTCATCAGTGGCTTGGGTGTACTTTTGCTATTGATTTGGTAGCTGCTAGCGCTTATCAATCAAGCGCTGGTATCGAATTTATCTGTTGTTTTGCGCGTCCCGTCACAAGGAGATCGATATGCCAGTGGTTGTTGTTGCCAATCCCAAGGGCGGTGTGGGCAAGTCCACCCTCTCGACCAACGTGGCGGGTTACTACGCCAGCCGGGGGCACCCGGTCGTGCTGGGGGACATTGACCCGCAAAAATCTGGCCACCTGTGGCTGAGCCTGCGCCCCGCCAACGTGGCCGCCATTGGCCGCTGGGATACCGATGCCGACGCCCTGGCCAAGCCGCCCAAGGGAGCTACCCATGCGGTGCTGGACACGCCAGCTGGCCTGCACGGCAGCGCCCTCAAAGACGTGCTGAAGATCGCTGACAAGGTCATCGTGCCGCTGCAGCCCAGCATTTTTGACATCTACGCCACCCAGGCGTTTCTGGACAAGCTGCGCGAGCACCGCCATGCAGCGGGTGTGCAGGTGGGCATTGTGGGCATGCGGATTGACGAGCGCACCCGCTCGGCCGAGCAACTGCACCACTTTGTGGAGGGCCTGGGCCTGCCGGTGCTGGGCTATGTGCGCGACACCCAAAACTATGTGCATCTGGCCGCCCAGGGGCTGACGGTTTTTGACGTGGGCAGCACCACCCGTGTGGCGCGCGACCTGGAGCAGTGGCAGGGCATTTGCAGCTGGCTGGACGCCTGATGGAGGTTGGAGCGCTGAACAGGGGGCAGGCCAGCCCTGCATTCCTGTCGCGCGGCAGACAAGGGCTGTAGAAGGCCAGCGCTACATTGGGGCGATGAAAATCTTTCGCTCTTACACCGAAGTCAGCGCTTGCGTGGGCCAGGAAGTGGCCGTGACCGACTGGATCACCATCACGCAAGAGCAGGTCAACCTGTTCGCCCAGGCCACGGGCGACCACCAGTGGATCCATGTGGACCCTGAGCGCGCCAAGGCGGGGCCGTTTGGCGCACCGATTGCCCATGGCTTTCTCACGCTGTCGTTGATTCCGACATTTTTTGAGCAGGGCCTCACCATCGAAGGCGCCCGCATGGGCGTGAACTACGGGCTCAACCGCGTGCGCTTTACGGCACCCGTGCCGGTAGGCAGCCGCCTGCGGGCCCGCTTGGTGCTGCAGGCAGCCGAGCGCATTGAGCCCGATGGCATGCAGATGACTTGGTTGGTGACGGTGGAGCGTGAGGGCAGCGACAAGCCTGTGTGCGTGGCCGAATCGCTGGCGCGCAACTACGGCGCAGCGCCTTGAGTCTTGGCGGCTGGGCCGCTGAGCAGTTCATCCGTTAATCCGTTGAGCGTTGGCCTGCAGGCCAAGGCCGCAGCGCTCGCTTACACAGCAAAAAAGGCCTGCCGGGCAACCCGGGCAGGCCTTTTTGACGCTGGTGCAGTGGCGTGGACCGTTTGTGGGCAGATGCTGCGCCGGTCCTCGACTGCGTTGGCGTTGTGCGGGCGCTTATTCGGCGCTGGAGGTACGGCCCGCCTTGGCTGCGGCCATGGCGTCGTTGCGTGCATCGGTGCGGGCCAATGCAGAGCCGTTGACGTTCAGCGGCGCAGGCACGTTGTACCACTCGGAGTCTTGGGGCAGGGTGCCTGCAGCGCGGGCAGCCACCAGCTCAGCCACCACGGCTTCGCGGGTCAGGGTGCTGCCGGACTGGGCGCTCAGGGGGTAGTTGTTCCAGTCGCCATCGCGGGGCAAAGCCGAGTCGGCTTGTGCTGCAAAGGCGCTCAGGGCGAGGGTGACGGCGGCGAGGGTGCGGTACGTGTTCATGAGGATTCCTTCAAAAGTTGGGCTTTTCTCCAGACCCACTCCGATGCACAGTGCGCCGGTGGGGCCTGCCTCGGTGAGTGTCCGTAGCGGTGTCGCTCATCGATGGGGTGAACTTTATCTAGGGTTATCCCTTTGAAAAATAGCATCCTTGGCAATGAATAATTCGCAAAACAGAAATAATCCAACCTTTGGCTAAAACATAATTTCCCAAATGGATAGGCTTCTGACCATGCGTGTTTTCCAGGCCGTTGTGGACGAAGGCGGCTTTGCCGCTGCCGCACGGTGGCTTGAACTGTCGCCCCCGGTGGTGACGCGGCTGGTGGCTGACCTGGAGCAGCACCTTGGCACGCGGCTGCTGCAGCGCACCACGCGCAAGCTGGCCCTGACCGAGGCGGGCGACGCCTATCTGGCACGGGTGCGCAGTATCCTGCATGAGATTGAAGACGCCGAAGCGGCAGCGGCCGCCAGCACGCGCGACCTGCGCGGCACCATCCGCATCGTGGCGTCGCCGGTGCTGGCCACCAACTTCCTGGCTCCGCTGCTGGCCGAGTGGCATGCGCTGCATCCCCGACTGATGCTGGACATTGACATCGACGCCTATGCCTCCAGCCGGGTGGACGAGTTTGATGTGACCTTCATGGTGGCGGCAGAAAACTTCGACGCCAACATCGTCGCGCGCCCCTTGATGCAGGGCGAGTCGATTGTGGTGGCGGCCCCTTCCTATCTGGCGCGCAAAGGCTTGCCGTTGCCAGAGCAACCCCAGGACCTGTTGCAGCACGACTACCTGCGCGATTCGGGCATGGCAGGGCGGGCCCACTTGGGGCTAGGCCGCAAGCTGCGGCTCTTGCCCGTGGATGGGCGGCAACCGCCCCAAGAGCTGGAGGTGCCGTCGGTGGTGTTGCAGTCGATCAGCACTGAGGTGCTGATGCGTGCCGCAGTAGACGGCATGGGCGTGGCCGTGGCGCCGCGCCTGCTGGTGCATGAGCACCTGGCCCAGGGCGAGCTGGTGCAGTTGCTGCCAGGCTGGATTTACGCGCGCTACACCGTTTACGCCGCGCTACCCTCGGGCCGCATGCTGCCTGCGCGCACCAAGGTGTTTCTGGACTTTCTGAGTGAGCAGGTGCGCAAGTCCATGGCCATGCGCAAGCAGATCGAGAGTTGCTTGGGATCGCCTGCCGGCCAGGCATAGCGCTGCTTCAGACCTGCCTCAGGTTGCCGTGCCGGACGCTTGCGGCATCGCAAACTGGTTTTGCCGCCAGGCCTCAAACACCGTCACCGCCACTGCGTTGGAAAGGTTGAGGCTGCGCTGCCCGGCCACCATGGTCAGGCGCAGGCGCTGGCTGGGGGCAAAGGTCTCGCGCAGCTCGGGCGCGAGACCACGGGTTTCCGAGCCAAACACCAGCCAGTCTCCGGGCTGAAAGGCCGTGTCGTGCACGCCCTGCGTGCCCCGCGTGGTGAGCGCGAACATGCGGGCCGGGTCGGGCTTGGCGTCGCTCAAAAACGTGGCCCAGTCGCGGTGCTTGAGCACCTGGGCGTACTCGTGATAGTCCAGCCCTGCGCGGCGCATGAGGCGGTCTTCCATGGAAAAGCCCAGCGGCTCCACCAGGTGCAGCGTGCACCCGGTGTTGGCCGCCAACCGGATCACGTTGCCGGTGTTGGGTGGGATTTCGGGCTCGACAAGAACAATGTGAAACATGCCGCTATTGTCGTTGCCTAGGAGTCTGCGCGGCAGAAGGCATCGAAGCGTAACGCGCGAAAACCGAGGATCGCGTGGTGCTACCGACAAGCCCAGGGTTGACCCCTGGGCGCAGGAGGTAGTACCGCGCGAGACCGGTTTATCGCACGTTGCAGCCGATGCTCCTTCTGCCGCGCAGACTCCTAGCGGGCTGCCTCATCCCACGCGGCTCACTCAGGCCGTGAACTGCAGCTTGGCCAGCTGGGCATACACCCCTTGGGCGGCCAACAGGCTGGCGTGGGTGCCTTGCTCAACGATGCGGCCGTGCTCCAGCACCACGATGCGGTCAGCGTTTTGCACGGTGGCCAGCCGGTGTGCAATGACCAGGGTGGTGCGCTGCCCGGTGTGGCGCTGCATGGCAGTGTCCAGCGCGGCTTGCACCATACGCTCGCTCTCGGCATCGAGTGCGCTGGTGGCTTCGTCCAGCAGCAGCAGGGGCGGGTTCTTCAAAATGGCACGGGCAATGGCAATGCGCTGCTTTTGCCCGCCCGACAGGCGCACGCCGCGCTCGCCCAAAAAGGTGTCGTAGCCCTGGGGCAGGGCCATGATGAAGTCGTCGGCAAAGGCGGCCTGGGCGGCGGCCTTCACTTCTTCTGGGGTGGCATCCGGCTTGCCGTAGCGGATGTTCTCCAGCGCCGATGCGCCGAAGATCACGGCGTCTTGCGGCACGGTGGCAATGTGGCTGCGCAGTGTGGTGAGTGCCAGGTCGCGGATGTTCACCCCGTTCAGGAAGATGCCCGATGGCGCAGCGCCGCTGCGTGGTGCGTCGGCGTCGTAAAAGCGCTGCAGCAACTGAAACACCGTGGTCTTGCCCGCGCCGCTGGCGCCCACCAGGGCCACCGTTTCACCGGGTGCCAGGGTGAGTGAAAAATCGGCGAGCGCAGGCTGGTCGGGGCGCGACGGGTAGCGAAACTGCACCGAGGCAAAGTCCACCGCCAGGCCCCGGCCGGTGTGCGGTAGTGGCAGGGGCGATGCGGGCTCTGCCACAGGCGATTGGGTAGCCAGCAGCTCCATCAGCCGCTCGGTGGCCCCAGCGGCGCGCAGCAAGTCACCATACACCTCGCCCAGCACGGCCACGGCCCCTGCCAGCAGCATCACGTACACCACGGTTTGCCCCAGGTGCCCTGCAGTCATCTCGCCAGCCAGCACGGCCTGTGTGCCACGGTACAAGCCCCACAGCAGCAGGGCTGCGTTGGCAATGATTATGAACGCCACCAGCACGGCGCGTGCGCGGGTGCGCTGCACGGCGGTGGAAAAAGCGCTTTCGGCCGCCCCCGCAAAGCGGGCGGACTCGCGCTGCTCTGCGGTGTAGCTTTGCACTACTGGGATGGCGTTGAGCACCTCGGCGGCGATGGCGCTGGAGTCGGCCACGCGGTCCTGGCTGTCGCGCGAGAGCTTGCGCACGCGCCGCCCAATCCACATGGCGGGCAGCACCACTAGCAGCACGGCCAGCAGCACCACCGACATCACATAGGGGTTGGTCCACACCAGCATGCCCAGTGCCCCAATGCCCATCACGGCATTGCGCAAGCCCATCGACAGCGACGAGCCCACCACGGTTTGCACCAGCGTGGTGTCTGCTGTGAGCCGCGACAGCACCTCGCCGGTCTGGGTGCTTTCAAAGAACTGCGGGCTTTGCCGCAGTACGTGGCTGTACACCGCCTGGCGCAGGTCGGCCGTCACCCGCTCGCCCAACCAGCTCACGGCATAAAAGCGGGCCGCAGAAAACACGCCCAGCCCTACCGCCACCAAAAACAGCGCGCCAAAGTGCCCGCGCAATTCCATGGCCTGGCTGGCGCGGTCGCCCGCGACCAAGCCTGTGTCAATCAAATCGCGCAAGGCCAGCGGAAACGCCAGTGTGGCCAGCGCGGCCAGCACCAAGCACAGCAGCGACCACGCAATGCGCGCACGGTAGGGCTTGAGAAAGGGCACAAGCCCGGTGAGCGAGCGCGGTGCACCGCGTGCGTTGCCAGCGGGGGCAGTGGGTGTGGCCATGGGGTATGGGATGGGCAGAGGAGCTATGAAGGGCGGGGCTGCGTGCCCCGCGTGATGGCGCATGGTAGGGCGATCAGGTGTTGCGCGGGTGTCGCGAGATATCGGTAGATGTCAATTCATGTCGCTATGTATCGCTGCGTGTCGTTGCCATCGCTGCGGATCGGGGTGCGCTGAGCGTGAGGGTGATGGCATAGGGTCTGTGTCTAGGCATTAATACATAGGCATTAGTACCAGTATCTGCCAACCACGGTCGGGGCATACGATGCACCACAGCAAAGCGGCTTCACGCCAGCCTTTGCGCAAGTCAGTTTTCATCCCGCACCATGGAGTGACCCAGGCGCAATGAGCGATGTGATCCTTGAAACCCAGAGCCTGACCAAAGAGTTCAAAGGCTTTACCGCCGTCAGCAATGTCAACCTGGCGGTGCGCCGAGGCTCCATCCATGCGCTCATCGGTCCCAACGGGGCGGGCAAGACCACCTGCTTTAACTTGCTCACCAAGTTTCTGGTGCCCACTTCGGGGGTGATTCGCTTCAACGGGCACGACATCACGGCAGAGGCACCTGCGCAAATTGCGCGCCGGGGGGTGATTCGCTCCTTTCAGATTTCGGCGGTGTTCCCTCACCTCACACTGCTGGAAAACGTGCGCCTGGGCCTGCAGCGCAAGCTGGGCACGTCGTTCCATTTTTGGCGCAGCGAGCGCAGCCTGCAGCAGCTGGACGAGCGCGCCATGCAACTGCTGACCGAGGTGGGCCTGGACGACCTGGCCGACGAAGTGACGGTGAACTTGCCCTATGGCCGCAAGCGCGCATTGGAGATTGCCACCACGCTGTCGATGGAGCCCGAGCTGATGCTGCTGGACGAGCCCACACAAGGCATGGGGCACGAGGATGTGGACCGGGTGACGCAGCTCATCAAAAAGGTCTCGGCCGGGCGCACCATCTTGATGGTGGAGCACAACATGAAGGTGGTCTCCACCATTGCCGACTGCATCACGGTGCTGCAGCGTGGCGCTGTGCTGGCAGAGGGGCCGTATGCCGAGGTCTCCAGCAACCCGCAGGTGATGGAGGCCTATATGGGCACGACAGATGGTCAACTCCAAGGGGCGCATTGACATGGGTACCCCTGCACTTGAAATCAAGAACCTCGAAGCCTGGTACGGCGAGTCGCATGTGCTCCACGGCGTGGACATCGTCGTGCAGCCCGGCGAAGTGGTCACGCTGCTGGGCCGCAACGGCGCCGGGCGCACCACCACCATGCGCGCCATCATGGGTCTCACGGGGGCCCGCAAAGGCTCGGTCAAGATCAATGGGGTGGAGACTGTGGGCATGCCCACCCACCGCATTGCCCACCTTGGCGTGGGCTATTGCCCGGAAGAGCGGGGCATTTTCTCCAGCCTCTCGTGCGAGGAAAACCTGCTGCTGCCGCCCGCTTTGAAGACCGGCACACCAGGCATGTCGGTGCCCGAGATTTACGCCATGTTCCCCAACCTGGCGGAGCGGCGCAACAGCCAGGGCACGCGCCTGTCGGGTGGCGAGCAGCAGATGCTGGCCGTGGCCCGCATTCTGCGCACAGGCGCCAATTTGCTGCTGCTCGATGAAATCTCGGAGGGCCTGGCCCCCGTCATCGTGCAGGCCCTGGCACGCATGATCACCACACTGCGCCAAAAGGGCTACACGGTGGTGATGGTGGAACAGAACTTCCGCTTTGCTGCACCGCTGGCAGACCGCTTTTATGTCATGGAGCATGGTCGCATCGTGGAGCAGTTTGGGGCCGAGCAGCTGCAGGCCAAGATGCCCGTGCTCAACGAGTTGCTTGGGGTTTGAATCCCCCCCCTGCCGCCGCCTTTTGCAGAGTCAACGATCTCGTGACACCGTACCCCTCTATACCCACAGGAGACAATCCATGAAGAAGAGCAAACTGGCTACCGCACTGGCTTTGGTATTGGGCGCTGCAGGGCTGGCAGCCCCGGCTGCACAGGCGCAGGAGAAGGTGAAGATCGGCTTCATCACGGACATGTCCAGCCTGTATGCCGACGTAGAAGGCAAGAACGGAGCGCTGGCCATACAGATGGCTATCGATGATTTTGGCGGCAAGGTGCTGGGCATGCCCATTGAGCTGATGAGCGCCGACCACCAGAACAAGGCCGACATTGCTGCATCCAAGGCCCGCGAGTGGATTGACACCCAGGGTCTCACGATGGTGTTTGGTGGCACCAACTCGGGCACGGCTTTGGCGATTGCCAAAGTGGCCGCAGAGAAGAAGCGCGTGTATATCAACAACGGCGCCGCCAGCTCGGCATTGACCAACGACCAGTGCACACCGTACACGGTGCACTACGCCTATGACACCGTGGCCCTGGCCAAAGGCACGGGCTCTGCCATCGTGGACAGTGGTGGCAAGAGCTGGTACTTCCTGACAGCCGACTACGCGTTTGGTCACGCACTGGAGGCAGACACCAGCACCGTGGTGAAGGCCAAGGGCGGCTCGGTGGTGGGGGCTGTGCGCCACCCGCTCAATGCGTCTGATTTCTCTTCGTTCCTGCTGCAGGCACAAAACTCTAAGGCGCAGATTCTGGGCCTGGCCAATGCCGGGGGCGACACCATCAACTCCATCAAGGCGGCCAAGGAGTTTGGCATTGGCAAGACCATGAAGCTGGCGGGCTTGCTGATCTTCATCAGCGACGTGCACAGCCTGGGCTTGCGCAACACCGAGGGCCTGCAGTTCACCACCAGTTGGTACTGGGACTTGAATGAAGAAACCCGCAAGTTCTCGGCCCGCTTCTTTGAAAAGACCAAGCGTATGCCCACTGAAATCCAGGCGGCCGATTACTCGGCCACCATGAATTACCTCAAGGCCGTGGAAGCTGCCAAGAGTGCTGATGCCGATAAGGTCATGACCACCTGGCGGGGCATGAAGATGAACGACTTCTTTGGCTCAGGCCAGTTGCGTGCCGATGGCCGCTATGTGCACGACATGTACCTGATGGAGGTGAAGAAGCCATCGGAATCGACCAAACCATGGGATTACTACAAGCTCATCAAGAAGCTGCCGGGGGACACCGTCTTCACCACCAAGGCCGAGAGCAAGTGCGCTCTGTGGAAGTGATGGCGTCCGTCTGGATGCTCCGCTGTTTCACGCACTGAATCCCACCCCCTTTCACCGGCGCTGCCTCCCATGGAAATTTTCGGTGTCTCCTTGCCAGGCCTGCTCAGCCAACTCCTTTTGGGGTTGGTCAACGGGTCGTTTTATGCCATCTTGAGTCTGGGCTTGGCGGTCATCTTCGGGCTGCTCAACGTCATTAACTTTGCGCATGGTGCGCTGTTCATGATGGGGGCCTTGGCGACCTGGATGGCCATGAACTACCTGGGCATCGGCTATTGGTGGATGCTGGTGTTGGCGCCGTTGGTGGTGGGGGTGTTTGGCGTGGTGATTGAGCGGCTGTTGCTGCGCTGGATCTATAAGCTAGACCATCTTTATGGGCTGCTGCTGACCCTGGGCCTCACGCTGTTGATTGAGGGGGTGTTCCGCTCCATCTACGGCGTGTCGGGCCTGGGCTATGACACGCCCGAGCTGCTCGAAGGCGCGACCAACCTCGGCTTCATGATCATGCCCAACTACCGAGCCTGGGTGGTGGTGGCCTCAGTGGTGGTGTGCCTGGCCACTTGGTACGTGATTGAAAAGACCAAGCTCGGTGCCTACCTGCGGGCGGGCACCGAGAACCCGCGCCTGGTGGAGGCCTTTGGTGTGAATGTGCCGGTCATGATCACCCTGACCTATGCCTTTGGTGCCGCACTGGCCGCGTTTGCCGGTGTGTTGGCCGCGCCGGTGTACCAGGTCACCCCGCTCATGGGGCAAAACCTCATCATCGTGGTGTTTGCCGTGGTGGTGATCGGCGGCATGGGCTCCATCATGGGCTCGATCCTGACAGGGCTGGGCTTGGGGGTGATTGAGGGGTTCACCAAAGTGTTCTATCCCGAGGCGTCATCCACGGTGGTGTTTGTCATCATGGTGATTGTTTTGCTGATCCGCCCCGCCGGTTTGTTCGGCAAAGAGAAATAAGGGGCCGATCCATGAACTCCAAAAGAATGGCCAAGTTGGGATACGGGCTGCTGTTGCTGGCTTTGTTGGCGGCGCCGTTTGCAGGCGCTTACCCTGTGTTTGTGATGAAGCTCATGTGCTTCGCCCTGTTTGCCTGCGCCTTCAATTTGTTGCTGGGCTACACCGGGCTGCTGTCGTTTGGACATGCGGCTTTTTTTGGCGGCGCTGCCTACGTGGCGGGGTATGCCGTCAAAGCCTGGGGCATGACACCCGAGGTGGGCTTGCTGTTTGGTACCGCCAGTGGTGGGTTGCTGGGTTTGCTGTTTGGCTGGCTTGCCATTCGCCGCCAGGGCATCTATTTTTCGATGATCACGCTGGCCCTGGCGCAGATGCTGTTCTTTGCGTGCCTTCAAGCGCCATTCACTGGCGGTGAGGACGGCCTGCAGGGCGTGCCCCGTGGCAAGTTGCTGGGGCTGATTGACCTGCAAAGCGATCTGGCCATGTACTACGTCACGCTGGCCATCGTGGTGGCCGCGTTTTGCCTCATCGTGCGCACCATCCATTCTCCGTTTGGTCAGGTGCTCAAGGGCATCAAAGAGAACGAGCCTCGGGCCATTTCGCTCGGCTATGACACCCACCGCTACAAGCTGCTGGCGTTTGTGCTGTCTGCGGCCCTGGCCGGTTTGGCGGGTTCGCTGAAAACGCTGGTGCTGGGCTTTGCTACCTTGTCAGATGTGCACTGGACGGCCTCTGGCCAGGTTATCTTGATGAACTTGGTGGGTGGGCTGGGCACTTTGTCGGGCCCTTTGGTCGGGTCGGCGGTGGTGGTGTTGCTCGAAAACAAGATTGGCGAGCTGGGCAACCTGCTGGCGGCACTCACGAGCGTGGAATGGTTCAAGACCCTGGGTGAGTCGGTCACCATGGTCACAGGGCTTATTTTTGTGGTGTGCGTGCTGGCGTTCCGCCGGGGCATCATGGGTGAGATCATTGCCCTGCAAGCGCGTTGGCGTAAAGGCGCCTAGAGCGGCCTGGCCGGGTGGGCTTGCTTGCCCTTATTCGCGCTCTGTGCGCGCCACGACTACTCCGGTGATGTGCGCCACGCCACAGCCTCTCAGCGCGCTGGCGGCCGCATCCAATGTGGCGCCGGTGGTCATCACATCGTCCAGCAAGATCACATGGCGGCCCTGCAATGTGGCAGCGCAGCGGGGTTCCACCATGAAGGCGTCGCGCAGATTGCGCAGCCGCTGCGCCCGCGTCAGGCCGCTTTGTGCGGGGGTGTCGTGCAGGCGCAGCATGGCCTGGGTGTTTGTTTTGGTGGGGGCCAGTTTCTGGGCTATCAGTGCAGCCTGATTGAACCCACGCTCTTTCAACCGATGGTCAGACAACGGGATGGGGATGACCCAGTCTGCGGCTTCCAGCGCAGGTTCTATCCACGGCGTGCTGCGCAACAGCGTGGCCAGTGGCTTGGCCCAGCCAGGATCATGGTGGAACTTGAAGGCTTTGATGGCTTGCGCCCAAGGGTATGCGTAGTGCACGGCCGCAAGGCAGGTGTCGATGGCGGGCGGCTCTTTCAGGCAGGCTCCGCAAATTGGCACCCCACCGGGCACCACCAAGGCACAGCGTGTGCAGCGGTGGCTGGGCTGCGCAAACCGCGCTACGCACGCATTGCACACCCGCTGAGCGGGCCAGGCATGGCACACGGCGCATTGGCTGGGCACACGCTGTGCCAGTTGGGTGATGGGCCGCAAGAGGCCTGACAAGCGCCTGAAAAGCATGGAATCAATATACTCGCCTGCCGTTTGACCCAGGTACTGAGCCCCATGCCCACAGAGCGCCCTCCCACCATAGACCCCGTTGCGGCAGCGCGTTGGCACGCCAGCGCGCCCGCCCAGTCGCCCTGGCTGCATGAAGAGGTGGCCCGTCGCATGGAAGACCGCCTGCAGTGGATTCGGCAGGCGCCGCAGGCGTGGTGCCACTGGGACGCCGTGCGTGGGGGGCTGCAGGGGCATGCGCTCGTCAGTGCGCGCTATCCCAAGGCCGACTGCGTGGTGGCAGAGACCTCGTTGACAAGCCGTGAGGTAGCAACCCAAGCGCTGGACAAGCCTTGGTGGAACCCGACCCGCTGGACGGGCGGCGGCACGCGTGTGGAGATGCCAGGCGACGGTAGCGTGCAGATGCTTTGGGCCAACATGGCGCTGCACATGGCGGCCGATCCCCAGGCGCTCATCGCCCAATGGCACCGCGCTTTGGCCGTGGATGGCTATTTGATGTTCTCTTGCCTGGGGCCAGACACGGCGCAGGAGTTGCGCGCTGTGTATGCTGATCTGGGCTGGCCCCCGGCAGGCCACGCGTTTACCGATATGCACGACTGGGGTGACATGCTGGTGCATGCGGGCTTTGCCGAGCCCGTGATGGACATGGAGCGAATCACCCTGACCTTTGCGACCCCCGAGCGCCTGCTGCAAGAGTTGCGTGAACTGGGCTGCAATTTGCATCCCGAGCGTTTTGGAGCGCTGCGCGGCAAGCGCTGGCGCCAGCAATTGCTTCAGGCCTTGTCAGATCGATTGGGTGATGCCGGTGATGGAGTGGGTACGCCACTTTCGCTGACCTTTGAAATCATCTACGGCCATGCCTTCAAACCCGCGCCGCGCGTGCGTGTGAGCCCCAGCAGTTCGGTCTCTTTGAGTGACATGCGCGCCATGTTGCGTAACGGCCCAGTTAATGAGTAACTCGTAACGTCGTGTCAATGATTTAGAACAAGGCGCGCTACAATTCTTGGCAGTTGGGATGTGAAATTTCGGGCATTTTCCCGCGCAACTTTGTCTGGCGTGCTCTGCAGGGGCGAGCTGAAGCCGCAGGCAATTTTTGTGAGTATTTCCGGTGGCTGGCTTGGTTCTGCGTTTTGCCACGGTGTCCGATCAGGACATCGCCTGGTGTCTCGTCCGTCATGGCTCGGTCAGCCCGGTGACGCTCGGTTGGGTGCCCTTGTCACTGTGTTGTGTGTTGCTCGGTGTCGCCGCAGGCTTCTGGTTCCTCGGTGCTTACCCGATGTCGACCTTCATATCCCTGGAAATTGCTGTTGTCGGAATTGCATTTGCCATGTACGTTCGTCACGCGACGGATGGCGAAAAGATTTCATTGCAAGGGTCTCGCCTTGTGGTGGAGAGGGAGACAGCGGGCAGGCGTGAGCGAGCTGAATTTGACCGATGCTGGGTTCGAGTAGAGCCCAAGACCGGTGACAGATCGCTTATCACCTTGTCTGCACGAGGCAGGTCGGTCGAGGTGGGGCGTTTTGTGCGCCCGGAGCTTCGTGCCGCTCTGGCGTCTGAGATCCGCATGGCCTTGCGGGCCGCCTGACCCCACGCAGGCGCTGCGGGGATTGGTTAATTTGAGGCATAGAAGTAAATGAGAACTATGAAGAGCATTCCCAACAAGCTGGCTTCTCTGCTGCTGATGGCCGGTGCATGGGTGGGCAGCGCTGCCCACGCCGTTCAAGACCTGCCCGGTGGGCCCGCCGTCAATCAGTTGAACCTGGCCCCGCCAGTCACCAAAATTGCCGAAGAGCAGCATTTCTTGCACTGGATGATGCTCATCATCTGCACGGTGATCTTCATAGCCGTTTTCTCCGTGATGTTCTATTCCATCTGGAAGCATCGCAAGTCCAAAGGCGCCAAGTCTGCCAATTTCCATGAGTCGGTGACGGTGGAAATCGTGTGGACGATTGTTCCGTTCATCATCGTGATCCTGATGGCTTTGCCCGCCACCAAGGTGCTGGTCGCACAAAAGGACACCACCAATGCCGACCTGACCATCAAGGCCACTGGCTACCAGTGGAAGTGGGGCTATGACTACATCACTGGCGAAGGTGAAGGTCTGGCATTCATCTCTACGCTCGACAGCAGCCACCGCGTCATGTCCGACAGTGGCAATGTGTCTCAGGCACCTGCGGATTACTTGCTCAAGGTGGACAACCCGATGGTGGTGCCCGTGGGCAAGAAGGTCCGCATCATCACCACCGCCAACGATGTGATCCACGCCTTCATGGTGCCCGCCTTCGGCATCAAGCAAGACGCCATCCCCGGCTTTGTCCGCGATACCTGGTTCCGGGCAGAGAAAGTGGGCGACTACTACGGCCAGTGTGCTGAGCTGTGTGGCAAGGAGCACGCCTACATGCCCATCCATGTGAAGGTGCTGTCTGCGGAAGATTATTCGGGTTGGGTCGCAGAGCAAAAGAAAAAGGCGGCAGCCAAGCTGGACGACCCCACCAAGGTGTGGGCGCTGGCAGACATTCTCAAGCGCGGCGAGAAGGTGTATGCCGCCAACTGTGCTGCATGCCACCAGGCCAATGGCAAGGGCGCAGGCCCCATTAAGCCGCTAGATGGCTCTGCCATCGTGCTGGATGCCGACCATGCCAAGCAGATCCAGGTGTTGCTCAATGGTGCTGCCAACGGAGCCATGCCCGCCTGGAAACAATTGAGCGATACCGACATTGCGGCAGTGGTGAGCTACACCAAGAACAGCTGGTCTAACAAAACCGGCCAACTGGTGCAGCCTGCGGAAATCGTGGCCCAGCGTGGCAAGTAATCATCGCCCTATTGCATTGAGGAATTCACTATGAGCGCAGTTCTCGACAACCATGGGCATGCTGGCGATCACGCACACGATGGCCATGACCACCACCATGCACCCTCAGGCTGGCGTCGCTGGGTGTTCGCCACCAACCACAAAGACATTGGTACGCTGTACCTGCTGTTCTCTTTCACCATGTTGATGGTGGGGGGCATCCTGGCACTGCTGATCCGCGCTGAGCTGTTCCAACCCGGCCTGCAGCTGGTGAACCCCGAGCTGTTCAACCAGCTCACCACCATGCACGGTCTGATCATGGTGTTCGGCGCCATCATGCCGGCCTTCGTGGGTTTTGCGAACTGGATGATCCCGCTGCAGATTGGCGCCTCCGACATGGCGTTCGCCCGCATGAACAACTTCAGCTTTTGGCTGATGATTCCTGCCGCACTGATGCTGGTGAGCTCGTTCTTCATGCCTGGCGGTGCTCCCGCTGCGGGTTGGACGTTGTATGCACCGCTCACGTTGCAGATGGGGCCCTCCATGGATGCGGGCATCTTTGCCATGCACATCCTGGGCGCCTCGTCCATCATGGGCTCGATCAACATCATCGTGACCATCCTGAACATGCGCGCCCCCGGCATGACGCTGATGAAGATGCCCATGTTTGCGTGGACCTGGCTCATCACCGCCTACCTGCTGATCGCCGTGATGCCCGTGCTGGCCGGTGCTATCACCATGACGCTGACCGACCGCCACTTTGGCACCAGCTTCTTTAACCCCGCTGGTGGCGGTGATCCGGTGATGTACCAGCACATCTTCTGGTTCTTCGGTCACCCCGAGGTGTACATCATGATCTTGCCGGCCTTCGGCATCATCAGCCAGATCGTGCCTGCCTTTGCCCGCAAGAAATTGTTTGGCTATGCCTCCATGGTGTATGCCACCTCGTCCATCGCCATCCTGTCCTTCATCGTGTGGGCCCACCACATGTTCACGACCGGCATGCCTGTGACGGGCCAGCTGTTCTTCATGTACGCCACGATGCTGATCTCGGTGCCCACGGCCGTGAAGATCTTTAACTGGATCGCGACCATGTGGCGTGGCTCCATGACGTTCGAGACCCCGATGCTGTTTGCCGTGGGCTTCATCTTTGTGTTCACCATGGGTGGCTTCACCGGCCTGATTTTGGCCATGGCGCCGATCGACATCCAGCTGCAAGACACGTACTACGTGGTGGCCCACTTCCACTATGTGCTGGTGGCCGGGTCGTTGTTCTCCATGTTTGCGGCGTACTACTACTGGGCCCCCAAATGGACGGGCGTGATGTACAGCGAAACCCGTGGACAAATCCACTTCTGGGGTTCGCTCATCACCTTCAACGTCACGTTCTTCCCCATGCACTTCCTGGGCTTGGCAGGCATGCCCCGTCGCTACGCTGACTACCCCATGCAGTTTGCTGACTTCAACGCCATTGCATCGGTCGGCGCGTTGGGCTTTGGTCTGATGCAGGTGTATTTCTTCCTGTTTGTGGTGGTGCCTGCCATGCGCGGCAAGGGTGCCAAGGCTCCGCAAAAGCCTTGGGAGGGCGCGGAGGGGCTGGAGTGGGAAGTGCCGTCGCCAGCGCCGTTCCATACCTATGAAACTCCACCTAAGCTGGATGCGACGGCAACGCGCGTCATTGGCTGAGGAGCGTCGTCATGACCCCCGAGCAAAAGAAAAGCAACCTGCGTATGGCGCTGGTCCTGGCGTCTGTAGCAGCCACTTTCTTTGTGGGCTTCATGGTCAAAGTCGTGCTGCTGTCACGCTGAGCCCCTTGCCATGAGCCTGCACCGCGAAAACGCCAAGATGGTCGGCAAGCTGCTGGTGATTGCAGCGGGCATGTTTGCCTTTGGCTACGCGCTGATTCCCATCTACAAGCACATTTGCGAGATGACGGGCATCAACATCCTGTCGCTGTCAGAGCGGCAGGTGCCCGGCAACGGGTCTGCGGGCAAAGATGCCAAACTGCCCGCCAATACCCAGGTGGACAAGAGCCGAACCATCACGGTCGAGTTCGATGCCAACGCACGCGGCCCTTGGGACTTCAAGCCCGCGCAGCGCTCAGTGAAAGTGCATCCCGGTGAATTGACTACCGTGATGTATGAGTTTCAGAATGTGCAGAACCGGCGCATGGCCGCGCAGGCCATCCCCAGTTATGCCCCTCGCCAGGCTGCAGCGCACTTCACCAAGCTGGAGTGTTTTTGCTTTAACCAGTACACCCTGGAGCCCGGCGAAAAGAAGGAATGGCCGGTAGCGTTTGTGATTGATCCACGCTTGTCCAAAGACGTGTCCACCATCACGTTGTCCTACACCTTCTTTGAGGTGGGCGGTAAGACCCCGGCGGCCCCCCAGTCCGCTGCTGCAGCCGTGGTCGGGCAAGAAGGAGCTGGCTCATGAGCGTTGCGAAGTCTTCCTCCAAGGAGTCGCCTATGCAGCGCAAGGGATCGTTTTTGCGCACGGTGCGTGCAGTGGCTTGGTCTTTGATCGGTCTGCGCAAAGGTTCTGAGTACGCGCAGGATGTAGAGAAGCTCAACCCCATCCACATCATCGTGGTGGGATTGGTGGCCGTTTTTTCGCTAGTGCTGGCGCTCATTGCGCTGGTGAACTGGATTGTGTGACGCAGTGGGCTCGCCCCCCGAGACAGATAACAACGATTTAGAGAGTCAGGAGCTGAAATGAGTGCATCAACACACGGCACAACACCGTACTACTACGTGCCTGCAGAGTCTCGTCACCCTGTGATGGCCGCTGCAGGGCTGTTTTTTGTGATCCTGGGCGCAGGCCAATGGATCAATGGCCATGATTGGGGCAAGTACTCCCTGGCGGTGGGTATGGTGTGGTGGCTTTTTGTCTTGTACCAGTGGTTCCGCGATGCCGCCCGCGAAAGCGAAGGCGGTCTCTACGGCCACAAGATCGACCTGTCTTACCGCTGGAGCATGAGCTGGTTTATCTTCTCTGAAGTGATGTTCTTCGGCGCCTTCTTCACGGCGCTGTGGTGGGCGCGTTCGCACTCGGTGCCCGCGCTGGGCAGTCTGGACAACGCACTGCTCTGGCCCGACTTCAAGGCGGTATGGCCCAGCTTGGCGGCCGGGGTGACTGCGTCGCCCGCTGGCATTGTCGAGCCCTTCCAGACCGTCGGCCCATTCTGGCTGCCCACCATCAACACCGCGTTGCTGCTGACTTCGGGCGTCACGCTGACCATCGCCCACCACGCATTGCGTGAAAACCAGCGTGGCAAGACCATTGCATTCATGTGGGCCACCGTGCTGCTGGGCATCGTCTTCCTGATCGTGCAGGGCTACGAGTATTACCACCTCTACACCGACCTGAACCTCAAGCTTTCGTCCGGCATCTTCGGCTCTACCTTCTTCATGCTGACGGGCTTTCACGGCTTCCACGTGTTTGTGGGCATGTTGATGCTGTTGTTCATCACCCTGCGCCTGCAAAAAGGCCATTTCACTGCCGAAAAGCATTTCGGCTTTGAAGGCGCCGCCTGGTACTGGCACTTTGTGGACGTGGTCTGGCTGGGCCTGTACGTGTTGGTGTACTGGATGTAAATCTGGCTGGCCAAATAAAAAAAGCGCCGCAAGGCGCTTTTTTTGTGGGCAGTGCGGTGTTGCCTCGGGGGCTGCCCGAGGGGCACTTAGAGCGGCTCACAAAACTCAGCGAAGCGGCCCTGGCTAGGCGTTGCGTCGCAGGCAGTACGCGAGGTACGACAAGACGGAACAACGACGCCAGGGGAGGTTTGTTAGCCGCTCTTAACGGGTGGCTGGCAACCCAGTGGGTTGGATGTAGCCCAATTGCCAGGCCACCAAAATGCAGACAAACAGCACAATGGACAGCCCCACCCGCACCGCCAGGGCGCGGGCCATGCGCTTGCCTTTGGATGCATCGCTTTGGCCATTGCGCATCATGAAGAACAGCGCAGAGCCCAGGCTGGCCACAATGCCGATAAACGCCACCACGACAAGATATTTCATGGAGCCCATTATCCCGTGACACCCCGCCCGCGTGCACACCGTGTGCTTTTTGTTCTCATCACCCTGGCTGCCTTGGTGGGCATTGGGGTCACTGCGTCGCTAGGGCGCTGGCAATTGGGGCGTGCGGCTGAGAAGCTTGCCTACCAGGCCATCTTGGAGGCCCGTGCCGCCATGCCCGGGCTGGACGGCCAGGCCTTGCGTGACAAGTTGGGGGAGGGCGGGGCGATGGCTGCAGACGCAGAGGCACTGCTGCACCGCGCGGTGACGCTGCAAGGCCGGTGGCTGCCTGAGCACACGGTGTACCTGGACAACCGCCAGATGCAAGGCCGCCCAGGCTTTTATGTGGTGACGCCGTTGTTGTTGCCCGATGAAAAAACCGTGGTCCTGGTACAGCGTGGCTGGGTGGCCCGCAATTTCCAAGATCGCACCCAGGTGCCCAGGATAGACGCTCCAACAGGGCCGGTGCAAGTGCAAGGCCGTGTGGCGGCCTTGCCTTCGCGCTTGTACGAATTCGTTGCGGGGGATAGCGCTCAGGGGTCTTCCCGCATCCGGCAAAATCTCGACTTGGTGGCCATGGGTGCAGAGGTGCAGCGGCCCATTCTCACGCTCTCGGTGGTTCAGTTGGGTGATGCCAGCGAGGGCCTGTTGCGCGACTGGCCTGTGGTCTCGTCGGGCGTCGATAAACACTATGGTTACGCATTTCAATGGTTCGGGCTTTGCGGCCTGATTGCACTCCTTTATGTCTGGTTCCAAATCGTCCGACGCTTCTTTCGCCCACGCCGCCAGCGTGCCCCCAGCGGTGGCGGCTGAGCACCCTTTGGGTCTGACCATCCACACGCTGCCCGAAGCGGGCGGGGCCATGGATGCTGCGCAGCGCACCCGCCATGGGCGCTGGAAGATGCTGGCGGTCATGCTTATTTGCGCGGCTCCGGTCATTGCGTCTTACTTCACCTATTACGTCATTCGACCGGAGGGGCGCAAGAACTATGGCGAGCTGATCGAACCCCAGCGCCCCATGCCCGCATTGCCCACGACGGCGCTGGATGGCAGCCCAGGCACGTTGCCAGACCTCAAGGGCCAGTGGCTGCTGGTGAGCGTGGCAGGCAGCCAATGCGATGCAGACTGCCAAAAGCACCTGTACCTGCAGCGCCAGTTGCGTGAGAGCTTGGGCCGCGAAAAGGACCGGATGGACTGGGTGTGGCTGGTCACAGATGGACAGGCTCCACCCACAGCGCTGGCCCCGGCCCTCCAGCAGGCACAGGTGCGCCGTGTAGACGGCACTGCGCTGGCCCAGTGGCTGGCGCCCGCACCGGGGCATACGCTGCCTGAGCACCTCTATGTGGTCGATCCCCAAGGGAACTGGATGATGCGCTTCCCCGCCTCCATGGATGCCGCGGGCGCAGCCAAAGCCAAAAAAGACCTGGAGCGCTTGCTGCGTGCATCGGCCTCGTGGGACGAGCCCGGCCGCCCCGGAAAGCCCTGACATGGATGCCCAACCGCTGTACGACCTGGCTCCGCTGACAAGGCTCATGCTGCTGGGCTTGTTGATTGCCCTGGGGCCCCTGGCCTGGGTGCGCTGGCGCAACCGTGGCGCATCACCCATGCGCCGCCTGCAAGCCTTGACGGTGCTCACCCTGTTCTTGACCTTTGATTTGGTGTTGTTTGGTGCCTTCACGCGCCTCACCGATTCGGGCCTGGGTTGTCCTGACTGGCCTGGCTGCTACGGCAGCGCCAGCCCGGTGGGGGCCCAAGCAGAAATCACTGCAGCCCAAGATGCCATGCCCACTGGGCCAGTCACCCACCGCAAGGCCTGGGTTGAGATGATCCACCGCTACCTGGCCACTGGGGTGGGCGTGTTGATCATTGCCATGACGGCTTCCGCCTGGGTGCAGCACCGTGCGTGGCGGCGTGCCCAGGCATCTACGGACCACGCGGGGCCCGCGCCTGGGGGCAGCCCGTGGTGGCCTACCTTCACTTTGCTGTGGGTGTGCCTGCAAGGGGCTTTTGGTGCGCTCACGGTCACCATGAAGTTGTTTCCCGCCATCGTCACCTTGCACCTGGTCGGTGGCTTGGTGCTGCTGGCCTTGCTGTGTGTGCAGGCCGTGCAGCACACGCGTGCAGCGCAGGGCGTGGCAAGGGTGGACTTGTCCGGGCCGCTGCGTGCCGGGCTGTGGGCCACGGCCGCGCTGGTGTCTGCCCAGGTGGTGCTCGGGGGCTGGGTCAGCACCAACTACGCCGTGCTGGCCTGCACCACCTTCCCCACCTGCCAGGGCAGTTGGTGGCCAGCCATGGATTTTGCGCAGGGCTTTGAGGTGTGGCGCGAGCTGGGCCTGCTCCAAGACGGCTCCCACATCAGTTTTGCGGGGCTCACGGCCATCCACTATGTGCACCGTCTGATGGCCTACGTGGTGCTGGCGGCCTTGGTGTGGCTGGCCTTGCGGTTGCGCCGCGTTGCTGCGCTGCGGACCCAGGCGCATTGGCTGGCAGGGTTGGCTGCGCTGCAGCTGGCCACCGGCCTGTCTAACGTGGTGCTGGGGTGGCCTTTGGTGGCTGCTGTTTTGCACACTGGCGGCGCTGCGGCGCTGGTGGTGGTTTTGACTTGGGCCCTTGCAGCCAGCCGTGCTGCAGTGGGCCAGCCTGAGATGTCTGCGCCATTGCGCGCGCCGAGAGTGATTGCATGAGTGTTGCTGCCGTTTCCCCCCCTTCGCGATTCGCGCAGTTTTACGCGCTGACCAAGCCGCGCGTGGTGCAGTTGATTGTGTTTTGCGCCCTGATCGGCATGGTGCTGGCGGTGCCCGGCCTGCCCAGTGGCGCGCAATTGGGCACCATGGCACTGGCCTGTGTGGGCATCTGGCTGGTGGCCGGGGCCGCCGCAGCGTTCAACTGCATCGTGGAGCAAGGCATTGATGCCAAGATGAAGCGCACCGCCTGGCGCCCCACCGCCAAGGGCGAGTTGTCCAATCAGCAAACCCTGCTGTTCTCTGCGGTGCTGTGCGCTGCGGGTTCGGTGCTGCTGTATGTGTGGATCAACCCGTTGACCATGTGGCTCACCTTTGCCACCTTCGTGGGCTATGCCGTGATCTACACCGTGATCCTCAAGCCGCTGACGCCGCAGAACATCGTGATTGGCGGCGCGTCGGGCGCCATGCCGCCGGTGTTGGGTTGGTCGTCCCTTACGGGGGATGTGGGGCCCGAGGCCTTGATCCTGTTTCTCATCATCTTTTTGTGGACACCCCCGCACTTCTGGGCGCTGGCCTTGTACCGGGTGGAGGACTACCGCAAGTCTGGCCTGCCCATGCTGCCCGTCACCCATGGCAACGAGTTCACGCGGCTGCAGGTGTTTCTGTACACGCTGATCTTGTTTGCTGGCTGCCTCATGCCGTTTGTGTACGGCATGAGTTCCTGGATTTACCTGGCCTTTGCCGTGGTGCTGAGTGCCGGGTTCTGTGGCTACGGCTTTGCGCTGTGGCGCAATTACTCGGATGCCTTGGCCCGCAAGACCTTCCGCTTTTCCCTGATCCACCTGAGCGTGCTGTTTGCCGCTCTGCTGGTGGACCACTACGTGATGTGACCCATGCAAAAACGAAATGCTATAAAAGTAATAGCTGCTAGCGCTTTATTGGTAAGCGCTACAGCACTTTTTTCTGCTTGCGCTGAGAAGAAGGCCGAGTTCAAGGGGGTAGATATCACCGGTGCTGAGTACGCCCGTGACCTGCCCCTGACCGACCACAACGGCCAGCCGCGCCACCTCAAAGACTTCACAGGCAAGGTGGTGGTGGTGTTTTTCGGGTTCACCCAGTGCCCGGACGTGTGCCCCACCTCGATGCAGGAGCTGGCTGAGGTCAAGCGCACCCTGGGTGCAGATGGGGAACGCCTGCAAGGCATCTTCGTGACCGTAGACCCCGAGCGCGACACCGCCGAAGTGCTCAAGGCCTACATGGCCAACTTTGACCCCACCTTCCTGGCGCTGCGCGGCAATGCGCAAGAACTGGCCGCTGTGGCCAAGGACTTCAAGATCTACTACAAGAAGGTGGATGGCAAGACGCCCACCAGCTACACCATGGACCACTCGGCCGGCAGCTACGTGTATGACACGGCAGGTCGCCTGCGCGTGTACCACCGCTACGGCAGCGGCGCAGCCGCCCTGGTGGCGGATGTGGCCACTTTGCTCAAAGAGTCGAAGTAGGGCGGGAGTAGGTTGGTACAGCGTCGGTAACGGGGCCCGCCTATCGGCATGGCCCCACCGGACTACCGCACTCAATCCGCCTTGATGCCCCGCTGGGCAATGATCTGCCCCAGGCTGGCTGTGTCCGCTTTGATGCGGTTGGCCAGCCCCTCAGGGGACGTGCCGGCCACTTGCCAGCCTTGCTGGAACAGCTTGGCCCGCACATCCGGGGTGCGTGCAATCTCTGCCAGCACGGTGGCCAGCCGCACTTGCAGGTGCTTGGGCATGGTGGCAGGGGCGGCAAAAGCATTCCAAATTTCCAGCTCAAAGCCCTGGATGCCCGCCTCGCTCAGGCTGGGTACATCGGGCGCCAGCGCGCTGCGGCCTGCCGATGTCACCCCAATCGCCCGCAGCTTGCCTGCCTTGACTTGCGCCTGCGCCAGCGCCGGGGGCAGCAGCGCCATCTGCAGTTGCCCGCCCAGCATGGCGGTGGCCACCTGTGGGTAGCCTGCATAGGGCACATGCACCGGGTTGATGCCGCTGCGCGCCTTCAGCAGCTCTGTGCCAATGTGGCCCACTGTGCCCACGCCCGGCGTGCCGTAGCTCCATTTGTCGCCTGCGCTGCGTGCTGCGGCCATGAACTCGCGGGCGTCGGCGGTGGCCGACACTCCGGGCTGGCTCAGCGGTACGGTCAGCACCAGGGGCGATGTGCCCACCAGCGTCAGCGGTGCCAAGTCCTTTTGCGGGTCATAGGGCACGGCGGCATTGATCAGCTTGGCAATCGTCATGTTGCCATTGATCATCAAGCCAATCGTGTGGTCATCCCGCGCCTTGGCCACCGCATCGGCCCCAATGTTGCCGCCTGCGCCCACCTTGTTTTCCACCAGCACCGGCTGCCCCAATGCCTTGGACAAAGGCTCAGAAAAAGTGCGAGCCGTCAGGTCGGGCGAAGAGCCCGGCGGGAAGCCGACCACAATCTTCAGCGGTTTGGTAGGCCAGGGGGCCTGGCTCGCAACGGCAGGGGACTTTTGGGCCAGAGCCCAAGACGAAGTCAATGCCGTCAACGCCAGGACAACGGCACTGCGGCGAGAGAACACGGGATGCATGGGGCTCCTTCAAAGGTGTATGAACGTGCGGCACACGGCAAAGCGCTTTCACCCCGCAAAAAGAAAAGCCCGCCAAATCTGTTGACTTGCTTGCGAAGCCACCACGCAGGGGCATCACACTCAGCATCAACAGGTTCCTGGCGGGCCCTGTGTGGGGTTTATCGGCAAGGCTCGCAAATGGTAGCGCGGCTGCACGCCCGGTTGCGCCCCATTTGCACCTTGCTTCAACGGCTTAGGCGGGTTCCGTCAAAGCCTTCTTCATTTTCTTCATCGCAGCCACTTCAATTTGCCGAATGCGTTCAGCGCTCACGCCGTACACCGCTGCCAGTTCGTGCAGCGTCATCCCGCCTGAGCCATCGTCGTTCACCTTCAGCCAGCGCTCTTCCACAATACGGCGGCTGCGCTCGTCCAAGCTGGCCAGCGCATTGGCAATACCGTCAGACGCCAGCACATCGCGCTGGCGCGACTCAATCATGGCCGTGGGCTCATGCGAGGCATCGGCCAAGTACGCAATCGGGCCAAAGGCCTGCTCGCTGTCGTCCGAAGGGGTGGGGTCCAGCAGCACATCGCCACCCGACATGCGCGTTTCCATTTCAATGACTTCTTCGCGCTTCACGTTCAACTGCGCTGCCACCACATCGATTTCGTGGTCAGACAGCGTGTCGCGGTGCGTGGCAGCATCGGCTGCGCTGGCATCGGCCTTGAAGCCCTGCTTCATCGAGCGCAGATTGAAAAACAGCTTGCGTTGGGCCTTGGTGGTCGCCACCTTGACCATGCGCCAGTTTTTCAGAATGTATTCATGGATCTCCGCCTTGATCCAGTGCATAGCGTAGCTCACCAGCCGAACGCCCTGGTCAGGGTCAAAACGCTTGACGGCCTTCATCAGGCCTACGTTACCTTCCTGGATCAGATCGCCATGGGGCAACCCGTACCCCAGGTACTGGCGTGAAATGGAAACTACCAAGCGCAGGTGCGACATCACCAGGCGGCCCGCAGCGTCCACATCGTTGTTTTCTTTGAGTTGGCGGGCGTACGTCTGCTCTTCTTCCTGCGTCAGCAGGGGCAGGCGATTGACCGCCGAAATGTAGGCGTCCAAGTTGCCCAGGGCCGGTACCAGCGCCCAGGGGCTGGTGGGTGTCACAGCAGTGATTGCGGTTCCAGATGAGTGTGTCATGCCGGGAATCCTTTCCTCAATGGCATCATGTTAGCACTCTGCTAGATAGAGTGCTAAAGCCAAAGTTCCCGCCCGCAGCTGGTATATGGGATTGCGGCGAAGGTGTCGATGTTGTTGTCGATGCTGTCGATGTTCACTGTATCTTGAACTTTTTCCACTGAACTTTGAACTGGCGCAGTATCGGTTTTGACTGACGCGTCGCCTCTTCGGCCGTCAGGGGCTGGTCTCAGACATGTGCCTAAATGCGTGCTTTAGACTGGTTTCAGTCAGTCGCCCGCCTTGGCTTTTACGGGCGGTCTTAGCCAGTAGAGATCCTCTGGGCGCTGAATCTGCCAGACTGTCCACTGAGGAACGTCGGCGGGTGAATCGGCCTAGGCATCCGGCGACTTCGCTCTGCCGAATGAATCAGGGAGGAGATATGGGCAATGAATACACATTCGCGCGTTTCTGGCGCTGCGCACTACAGGTCAATCCTGTCGGCTACAACGGCACTTACAGGGGCGCTGACCACGGGCTGGACGAAGGCGGCTACAACCAGGCTCTGCTTCAGAAGTGCCTTGAGCTGGACATCAAGGTTGTGGGCCTTGCCGACCATGGCAGCGTGGCGAGCGTCGATTCATTGCGCCAGGTGCTGGAGCCGCACGGGATCGTGGTGTTTCCCGGCTTCGAGATCGCCTCGAACGACAAGACGCACTACGTCTGCCTCTTTCCCGAGGGCACGACCGTGCAGCAGCTTGATCGCTACCTTGGAAACCTCAAGCTGCACGATCCAGCAGATGGCATCCGGCCTTCTCGCCTGAGTTCTGAAGAGTTGATCGTAGAGGTCGATCTACTCGGTGGGTTCATCTACGCTGCACATTGCACACAGGACAGCGGGCTACTGAAAAACCGGCTGAACCACGTATGGAAGCATCCCAAACTGCGCGCGGCCCAGATTCCGGGGCCGATAGATGACCTCACGAGTGTCGAGGGTGACTTCTACCGCAAGGTGTTCTTGAACAAGGACGATAGCTACCGGCGTGAGCGCCCCGTGGCGGCTATCAACGCCAAGGATGTTGCCAAGCCTGATGACTTGGAGCAGCCGGGGGCCACTTGCTTCATCAAGATGACGCGGCCGAACTTCGCCGCGTTCAAGGTTGCCTTTCTCGATCCGGGATCGCGAATCCGGCTCAACTCGCAGCAGGCCCAAAGCCCGATTGGCAAGGTTGTACGCATGACCGTGGCGGGTGGCTACCTTGATGGCGTCAGGGTGGACTTTTCCGACCACCTCAACACGGTGATTGGTGGCCGTGGAACGGGTAAGTCAACCTTGCTCGAATGCCTACGCTTCGCCTTGGACTTGCCGCCCAAAGGCAAGCAGGCCCAGAAGCTCCACCAAGAGATCATCAAGGAGAACCTTGGTCGCTTGGCCGGACGGGTTGAGCTGGCAGTAGTGTCCTCTGCCCAGAACGGCAAGCAGTACACCATCTCGCGCCGTCATGGCGGGCCGCCGATGGTGCGCGACATGGCTGGCAATGTCTCCACCCTACTTCCGCGCGACTTGCTGCCGGGCATCGACATCTATGGGCAGAACGAGATTTACGAGCTGGCCCAAGATGAAACCAGCCGAGTGCAGTTGCTGGATCGCTTTCTTCCTCAAAACGGGGAGTACGAGGCGAAGAGTGCCGATGTGCATAGGCGCTTAAAGGACAACCAGCAGAAGCTCACGAAGTCCCTGACCGATCTTGACGATCTGAATGCACAGGTGGAGCGCTTGCCCAAGCTGGAAGAGCAGCTTCGCGGTTTTGATGAGCTGGGGATCAAGGAGAAGCTGGCCAAGACCTCATTGCTCGCACGCGAGCGAGAGATTGCCAAGACCGCTACTGATGGCGTGCAGAGCTTTCGCGACGCACTTTCAGACCTACGTGACAGCTTGCCTGACCTTGATTTCATCAACGATGAGGCGCTTGAGGGCTTGCCTGACGCCGCCCAGTTGCTCGCTATGCGCACGACGCTGGATGGGCTCAAGCTGGGGTTCGCCGGCCATCTGACCGCGATGCAGGCCTTGCTTGATGACAAGGCCGGACAGTTCACCACCCAGCATGACGCATGGCACCAGGCGATTCAGGCGCACGATATCGAGTTGGAGAAGGCGCTGCGGACGTTGCCCGCCACTGCTGGAAAGAGCGGGCAGGAGGTAGGTGTTGCCTATCAGAAATTGATGGGGGAAATTGAGCGCATCAAGCCCATGAAGTCGCGGGCAACTACCCATGAGTCCCAGCGCGACACCTTGCGTCAGGAGCGGCGCAACTTGTTGGCCGAGCTGTCCGATTTACGTGGGCAGCGCATACAAGCGTTGCAGAAGGCCGCGAAGAAGCTGAACAGGCGGCTTGAAGGCAAGCTCAAAGTGGAAATCGTGCCGGAGGCTGACCGCACGCCGTTGATGACGTTCCTGCTAGGGTGCAAGCTGGACGGTGTGGGCGAAAAGCGGCTTGCGTTCATTGAGGACGCCGAGACGATCAGCCCGTTGTCGCTGGCCCAGTCGATTCAGCAAGGATCGGCCGACGTGCAACTGGATTGGGGCGTCACGCAGATGGTGGCCGATGCACTCACCAAGCTCCAGTCGTCGCAGCTTATGGAGCTGGAGGCCTTGGAGCTGGAGCATCGGGCGGACATCTTTTTGAATGTCGCTCACGGTCATGCCGATCCGGTATTCCGGCCACTCAACAAGCTCTCCACGGGCCAGCAGTGCACGGCAATCCTGCACATGCTGCTGCTTGAGAACGTTGATCCCCTTCTGATGGATCAGCCGGAGGACAACCTAGACAACGCCTTCATCGCAGATCGGATCGTCGCCGAGTTGAGGGAGGCAAAGACCAGTCGGCAGTTTTTGTTCGCCACACACAACGCGAACATCCCGGTGTTCGGCGATGCCGAGTGGATTGGCGTGTTCACGGCCGCTGAAAACCAAGGGCGTCTCGGGCTGGAAGCGCAAGGCTCGATTGACGTTCCCGTGATTCGGGATCAGGTGGCCAGCATTCTGGAAGGCGGGCGCGATGCCTTCATTCAGCGCAAAGAGAAGTACGAGTTCTGAGGTGGTTTTGGCAAGGGCGAGCGGACGGCTTCAAATCGTTGGGCATCTTTGGGGCCAATAGCGGAATTTGGACGACGTAGTTGCGACCGAAAGCAACCGCTGCGTAGCAGTCGTCCTGCGTGCAATTGTGTTGGCGCCGATGCAGAAGTAAGCCACTTTTGACTCATGTGCCGACGCCCCCGCGAGCCAAGCGAGTAGCTCTATACCCACACCCCTGTTAGCTGCGGGGGCGGAACAAGTGGCGCAGTTGAAGGTCGGCGCGGTGGCGCACACCGGTCTCGGCGGCAGCAAGCCTGACCGTGGGAATAGGTCTGGTCCAGCCCGAGGTACGGCCAATCAGCCTTCGCGCAAGGCGGTTGCCTCAACCCGGTGTCTGCGCCGACTTGCTAGACGCCGCGGGCTTCACCAGCCGCCCGATCTCACCACCGCACGCACTGAAGTTGCTGGCGTATTCCTCTGGGTTATCGAACTGCACCTGGGCTTGCATCAGGCGGCCGAGTTCCTGTTTCGCGTAGACCAGGATGCCCGCGCTGCTGCCGCCCGAGGCCCAGGGATAGTCCAGCTCGCGGAACTGGCGCGCGATGTCGCGGTAAATGCGCACATGCGTCTGCTCGTGTTTCATCACGTGCGCATAGGCACAGCTGCCCGGCGGGATCTCGCTGGCCACGCGCAGCACCGGTTTGATGTAATCCAGCCGCACGACGACGCCCTGGCAACTGGTCTGCGGCATCACCGCCAGCTTGGTCTCGACAACGACGTGGCCGAGTTGCGTACCCCTGCGGCCGGCGCCCGCGCCGATCTTCGTCAGTTCGGCGGCCGGTTTGGTGTTGTCCACCTCCGGGTCGACGAACCAAGCCGCACTGAAACGCACCGCCTTGTCGCAGGGAGGCAGGTCGGCGGACTGCGCCTGAAAGCAGGCGCTGAACAGCAGCAGAGCGAGGAGGCTTTTCATCGTCACCCTCTGGTTATCGGCGAGACGCGCTTGTCCTGAAGCGGTGTCCGCAAGGCGGCCAGGCTGACAGGGGCGCACGAGCATGCCCGGATCCGACTGGTCGCCAGTTGGCGTTTTTCAGCCTCCGATCGCATTGCCTGAAATCGTATCGGACCTGATTTGGTATCGGCGCAATGACTCGCATCCCGTCCAGCTTTGGTGCAGAGGGCTAATCGCAGAGTGCTTAGCATCGTTGTGACCACATACCCTGAAGCTCGCGGATAGAGGAGCCGCGCTGTCGCCCAAACGAGATATGCGACGCTGTAAACCGAATGGCAAATGGAGCGAAACCTACGGCGCTTGACTCGTCATGCGAACCCAGGGCCTGCCGCTGCCGGTGAATGCAAACATTCGGCGAGTGCTTTCTCAAACCACCAGCGGCAGCTCTTGCCCGATGGTGCGCCTTAGATGGCACGGTTTGGATGACAGCAATCGCTGCAGCGCTGACCTGGGCTGCTGCAGGTTCCGTTGACACCGCCCCAAGCTCATCGAGCGTCCTTCAAACCTGCAGCAACTCAGTCTCCGCCTACTGATACTCTCCGTAGTGCTCACTCAGTACCAAGCCTTCAAAAGCGGCTTGTGTCTGCGGGCGGCCAAAGAAGTAGCCCTGGAACGCCTTGCACCCGTGGTACAGCAGAAACTGATGGTGTGCCTCGGTTTCCACCCCCTCTGCGATAACCGACAGGCCCAGGCTGCCCGCCAGCGCGATGATGGAGCGGGCGATGGCTGCATCGTTGGGGTCCACCAGGGCGTCGCGCACAAAGCCCTGGTCAATCTTGATTTGGTCCAGCGGCAGTCGCTTGAGGTAGCTGAGCGACGAATAGCCGGTGCCGAAGTCGTCGAGCGAAAAACCCAGGCCGTAGGCCCGCAGTGCGCGCATGGTGGTGATGACGCTGTCCACGTTTTTGAGCAGCAGGCTCTCGGTCAGCTCCAGCTTGATGTGGGTGGGGTCGGCGCCGGTGGTGTGCAGCAGGTTCAGCACCTGGGTCACAAAGTCGTCCTGGTGGAACTGGCGCGCGCTGACGTTGATGGCCAGGGTGAGGTGTGCAAGGGCCGGGACGTTGCGCCATTGGGCTTGCTGGCGCAGGGCGGTTTCCATCACCCACAGGCCCAGGGGCACGATGAGGCCTGTGTCTTCTGCCAGGGCAATGAACTCACCGGGCGGCACCATACCGTGCTCGGGGTGCTGCCAGCGCACCAGGGCTTCGGCGCCCTGGATGCGGCCGGTTTCATCGACCTGGGGCTGGTACAGCAGCAAAAACTGCCCTTGTTTGAGGCCGTTGTGCAGCTCGGCTTCCAGCGTGGCACGGCGGTTGACGGCCTGCTGCATGTCCGGGTCAAAAAAGCGCAGCGTGTTACGCCCCGCGTCTTTGGCGCGGTACATCGCCATGTCGGCCTGTTTGAGGATTTCGTCCACCGTGGTGCGCTGTCCGTGCAGCAGCGTGATGCCGATGCTGGCAGAGCAGTGGTGCTCATGCCCGGCCAGGTCGTAAGGCTGTGCCAGGCGGGCTCGCAGCGTTTCGCCCAGCATACGGGCCTGGTCGGCGGCCTCGGTGGGGTCCGTGCCCAGGTTTTGCAGCACCACCACAAATTCATCGCCGCCCAGGCGTGCCACGGTGTCCAGCTCGCGTACATGGCTTTGCAGGCGGCGTGCCACCTCGGTCAGCAGCATGTCACCCACCTCATGCCCGCGGGTGTCGTTCAGCGTTTTAAAGTTGTCCAGGTCTACAAACAGCACGGCCGTGGCCATGCCGCTGCGGGTGCTGCCTGCCAACACTTGCTGCAGCCGGTCCACCAGCAGGCGCCGATTGGGCAGCTCCGTCAGGGCGTCGTAAAAGGCCAGGTAACGGGCTTCGTCTTCGGCGGCTTTGCGGCCAGAGATGTCGATGTCGATGCAGAACATCTCGGGGGGCTGGCCGGGCACCTGGATGTAGGCATGGCTGGAGAACACGTCGACCAAGCTGCCGTCTCTGCGTTGCAGTTGCAACTCTCCCGCCGGGATCACCTCTCCGGTGGCAAACATTTGCTCCACATGGGTGCGCACGGTGTCGCGCATCACGGGCGGGATGATGAGCTCAAACAGGTTGCTGCCCATGGCCTCTTGTGCGGTGTAGCCGTACAGGGTTTCCGAGGCCTTGTTCCAGTAGCTGGTGGTGCCATCGGCCAGATAGCCTTGCACCGAGATAGAGGGGATGTTGAGCAGCAGAGAGCGAAACCGCAGCTCGGACTCTCGCAGGGCGGCTTCTGCTTGCTTGCGGTCGGTGATGTCGCGTGCCAGCAGCACTACGGCCTCTTCGCCTTGCACCGGCACGCCCAGCGGCTGGGTGCGCCCCTCAAACTGGCGCATGCCTTCCAGTGTGTTGATTTCGTACTCGAGCGTTTGGGTGTGGCCCGTGCGCAGGGTTTCGTGGATCAGGCGCAAATACTGCTGAGCCTGGTCCGAGGGGAGCACGTCGCTCAAATTTTTGCCCAACAGGTCGTTGGCCTTGGCGACCAGTGCGGTCTTGTCGTTGGACAGAACCTCCAGGTAGCGACCACTGCGATCCAGTACCAGCAGCACATCGGGGATCGCCTGGGTGATGGCCCGCAAGCGGGCAGAGCTGTCGCTCAGCGCTCTTTCGGTGTTGAGGCGCTCTTCCACGTCTTTCAGCAGCGTGCCCAGCAACAAGGTGGCCACCGTGAAGATGCAGATGAAGGGCAGGGCGATGGTGTCGTTGATGCGCTGCGCTACGGGTGGGGGAAGCAGCTGGAAGGCCCCCACCACCGCAACATGCACCAGAAACCCAAAAATCAGCAGCGTGCGTGGCTCTAGCCCGAGCTTGCCGCGCTGGTGCGCATGCCGGTACAGCAGGCCCAGCGATACACAAATCACCACCACCAACAGGCCAACGCCCATGCCTGCACCGCCAATCCACAGGCGCCAGCCCATGGTCATGGCGCCCGCAATCACCGCAACCACCGGCCCGCCAAACAGGCCCGCCATGCACAGCACGACAGAGCGTGCATCAAAGATCACGCCGGGCATCAACACCACGGGCAGCAGCATGCCCACCACGCAAATGCCGCCAAACAGGGCGCCCGAAACGATTTGCCCGATCAGGGGCTTTTGTCGCCAGACACGGATGTTGACGCCATGCAAAAAGCACAGCGCCAGAAGCAGTGCAACGCCTTTGACCAGTTCAAGGAACATGGGCCTCCGCCGGAGTAGGTGGAGGCCCATCATCCGGGGGTTGCAGCATTTTGTAAACGGGATTTGTACCCGCACCGTGGCGGTGTGGCGGCGGGCACTTCAGGGCGCCCCATGGGCACCCTGAATGGGGGGAAGGGATTAGGACAGTAGCGCTTGCGCAAACTCGCGCGCGTTGAAGGTCTCCAGGTCTTCCAGCTTCTCGCCCACGCCGATGAAATACACGGGGATGGGGCGCTCTTGCGCAATGGCGGCCAGCACGCCGCCCTTGGCGGTGCCGTCCAGTTTGGTCACGATCAGCCCGGTCAGTTGCAGCGCATCGTCAAACGAGCGCACTTGCGCCAACGCGTTCTGGCCCGTGTTGCCGTCAATCACCAGCAGCACCTCGTGCGGGGCGGTGCCGTCGGCCTTGGTGACCACGCGTTTGATCTTTTTGAGCTCTTCCATCAGGTGCAACTGCGTGGGCAGGCGGCCTGCGGTGTCCACCAGCACCACGTCTTTGCCCCGGGCCTTGCCTGCCGTCACGGCGTCAAAGCTCACGGCGGCGGGGTCGCCGCCTTCCTGGCTCACGATTTCCACGGTGTTCCGGTCGGCCCACACGCCCAGTTGTTCGCGCGCAGCAGCGCGGAAGGTGTCGGCGGCGGCCAGCAGCACGCTGGCGCCTTCGTTGGCCAGGTGCTTGGTCAGCTTACCGATGGAGGTGGTTTTGCCCGCGCCATTGACGCCCGCCACCATGATGACGGTGGGGGTGTGCTCGCCAATCACCAAGGCCTTTTCCAGGGGGCGCAGCAGCTCTGCCAGGGCATCGGCCAGCAGCCCTTTGACGGCGGCGGGGTCTGTGGTCTTGGTCTCCTTCACGCGGCGCTTGAGGTCGTCCAGCAGGTGCTGGGTGGCCTTGACGCCGGTGTCGGCCATCAGCAGGGCCTCTTCCAGCTCTTCGTAAAGGGCATCGTCGATTTGCGTGCCGGTGAATACGGTGGCGATGCTGGAGCCCGTTTTGCGCAGGCCCGCTTTGAGGCGATCGAGCCAGCCCTTGCGCTCTGCCGCTACGGGGGCTGGCGCTGGGGCTGCGGGAGCGGAGGCCACGGCTGGCGCAGCAGCGGGTGGGCTGTGCACCACGGGTGCCTGCGGTGCTTTTGCCGCTGGCGCAAACGGCGTTGCAACGGGCGCTGTCTGCGTTGCGTGCGCTGCTTGCGTTACGGGGGGTTGTGCCTTCAACGCCGGGGCTGGGGATGCTGGCGGGGCGGCTTGCACGGGCGCTGCCGGGGCATAGGCCGCCACAGGCACGGCGGGGGGGGCGGCATCAGGGGATGCGGCCACCGGCGCAGCAGTCACTGGTGCAACAGTCTCCGGTGCCGCAGTCGGTGGCTGTGCGGCTACAGGGGCGCTGGCAGGCGCTGGCGTGGGGGTTGGTGTTGGCGCCGCTGCGGTGGCTGGCGCGGGGGGGGGCATCGGCGGTTTGGCCGCAAACGGGTTGCGCAGCCAGCCAAAGCCAGGGGCTGCAGCGGGGGCGGGCGCCGTTGGCGCGGGCGTATCGGGGGCATGGGGCGCCGAAGGTGCGGGGCTGGCTGCAGCCTCAGGCGTGGCGACAGGCGCGGGGGCTGGTGCCGGGGCATCAGGCGTCGCGGGCGAGGGGGTGGGCTTTTTCTTGAAAAAACTGAACATTGGCGGGTTCTTAGAATCACTGCATTCTATGAAACGCGCTTTCACCCTACTGGGCCTTCTGGCCTGCCTCAGTGCCACAGCCGTCACCCACGTGATGGCTGCGGGTTTGGATTCCTCTGCAGCCCCTGTGGCTGCGCCCTTTGCGGGGCGAGCGGCAGGGGCCTCTGGCCCACATGCCAAGGTCGCCCAGGCCACTAACGCGGCCGGGGCCCAGCTGTTCACGCTGGCCAATGGCATGCAGCTCATCGTGCAGCCTGACCACCGCGCGCCCACGGCCGTGCACATGGTGTGGGTGCGTGTGGGCTCGATGGACGAGGTGGACGGCACCTCGGGCGTGGCCCATGTGCTGGAGCACATGATGTTCAAGGGCTCCAAAACCGTGCCCCCAGGCGATTTTTCGCGCCGCGTGGCCGCGCTGGGCGGGCGTGAGAACGCTTTCACCAGCCGCGACTACACCGGCTACTACCAGCAAATCCCGGCCCAGCGGCTCGAAGACGTGATGCGGCTGGAGTCCGACCGTTTTGCCAACATGCACTGGCCCGACGAGGAATTCAAGAAAGAGCTGGAAGTCGTGAAGGAAGAGCGCCGCCTGCGCACCGAAGACCAGCCCCGCGCCATGCTGGCCGAGCAGCTCTTTGCCACCGCCTTCAACGCCTCGCCCTACCGCCGCCCCATCGTGGGCTGGATGAGCGACCTGGACGCCATGACGCCGAACGACGCGCGCGCCTTCTACCGCCAGTGGTACACGCCCGCCAATGCCGTGGTGGTGGTGGCCGGTGATGTGGACGTGGACAAGGTGCGCGCCCTGGCCGAAAAGTACTATGGCAGCTTGCCCGCGCACGCTGTGCCTGAGCGCAAGCCCCGCACCGAACCCGTGCAGCAGGGCCTGCGCCGCGTGGCCGTGAAGGCCCCGGCAGAGCAAGCCTATGTGGCGCTGGCCTACAAGGTGCCATCGCTGACGCGCGTGCAGGACTTGCAGGCCACTGATCGCGATGCCCTGGCCCTGCTGGTGCTGTCCGCCGTGTTCAGCGGCTACGACGGCGCACGGCTGGAGCGCGCCCTGAGCCAGGGCGAGCAGCCCGTGGCCGACAACGCAGGCAGCTCGGCCATGGTCACAGGCCGGGGGCCGTCGCTGTTCATGCTCACCGGCGTGCCCGCTGCGGGCAAAACCGCCCAGCAGGTCGAAGAAGCCCTGCGCGCCGAAGTGGCCCGCGTGGCCCGGGACGGCGTGAGCGAGGCCGAGCTGGCCCGTGTCAAGACGCAATGGATTGCCTCCACGGTGTACGAGCGCGACTCGGTGCACAACCAGGCGCAGGAGTTGGGCGGCAACTGGGTGCAGGGCTTCCCACTCGATGCGGAAGAGCGGCTGCTCACGCTGCTGCGCACCATCACCCCCGAGGAGGTCAAAGCCGTGGCTGCCAAGTATTTTGGCGACGACCAGCTCACGGTGGCCACCCTGCTGCCCCAGCCCCTGGAGGGCACCCGCCCACGCCCCGCCTTGCCCGCTGGTGCGGCCCGCCACTGAAATCTGCCTTGGAAATTTCTAGATGATTGCTATCAAAAAAGTAGCTTCCAGCGCTTGTCTGGTGTGCGCTAGCGTTGTTTTTTATGCTGCACCTGCCTGGGCGCTGCTGCCCATCCAACACTGGACGGAGCCCAGCGGCGCCAAGGTCTGGCTGGTCGAAAGCCCCGTCATCCCCATGGTGGACGTGCAAATTGACTTTGACGCAGGCAGCCGTCGCGACCCGGCGGAAAAATCCGGCCTGGCCAGCGCCGTAGCGCTGATGGCGGCCAAGGGTGTCAAGGGCGGCAAAGAAGGGCAGGGCGGCGAAACTGCACTGGACGAAAACGCCCTGGGCGAGGCCTGGGCCGACCTGGGCGCTGGCTTTGAAGCCGGGGCCGACAACGACGCGCTGCGCTACTCGCTGCGCTCCCTGACGGACGCACCGCTGCTCGACCGCGCCGCCCGCCTGGCTGCCCGCCAACTGGCCGAGCCCAGCTGGCCCGCTGACATCTGGGCCCGCGACCGCGCCCGCTGGTCTGCCAGCCTGCGCGAGGCCGCCACCCGCCCCGCCAACGTGGCAGGCGAAGCATTTGCCACCGCCGTGTACGGCAGCCACCCCTACGGCCTGCGCACCACGCCTGAAACGCTGGCCCGCATCAGCGTGCAAGACCTGCAGGCCTTCCACGCGCAAACCGTGGCTGCCTGCCGCGCCCGCGTGAGCATCGTGGGTGCCGTCAGCCGCAGCCAAGCGCAAGAGCTGGTGACCAAGCTGCTCGCCCGCCTGCCTGCCACGGGTGCCGAATGTACGCCCCTGCCTGCGGTGCCGGAGGTCGAGCCCCTGAAGGCCGCCGCCGAGCAGGCCATCCCCTTCGCCTCGGCGCAGGCCCACGTGCTCATTGGTCAGCCTGGTTTTCCGCGCCGCGACCCGGACTTCCTGGCCCTGCTGGTGGGCAACCACATCCTGGGCGGCGGTGGCTTTGTCTCGCGCCTGACCGAAGAAGTGCGCGAAAAGCGCGGCCTGAGCTACAGCGTCTACAGCTACTTTGCGGGTGGCCTGCATGCTGGCGCCTTCACCATCGGCCTGCAAACCCGGCCCGACCAGGCCGCCCAGGCCGTGAAGGTGGCGCGCGATGTGGTGCAGCGCTTTGTGGCCGAAGGCCCCACCGAGGCCGAGCTGCGCGCCGCCAAGGACAACCTGATCGGCGGCTTTGCGCTGCGCATCGACAGCAACAAAAAGCTGCTGGGCAACGTGGCCAATATCGCCTGGAACGGCCTGCCGCTCGACTATTTGGACCACTGGACGCAAAAGGTGGAGGCCCTCACCGTGGCGGATGTGCGCACGGCCATGGCCAAAAAGCTGCAGCCCGAGCGCATGGTCACCGTGGTGGTGGGGGGCAAGCCATGAGCCGCTCCACCCTGAAAACCACCGCCATCAACGCCGAAATCCGCAAGGCCCAGGCCGCTGCCGCAGCGCCCGCCGCCCCGGCGGGCAAAAAAGGCGTAGCCAAAGACAAGGCTGCCGCTGCCGCCCCCAAAGGCGCGGGCGAAGTGCGCATCATCGGCGGGGCCTGGAAGCGCACCCGCCTGCCTGTGGCCCAGCGCCCCGGCCTGCGCCCCACGCCCGACCGCGTGCGCGAAACCCTCTTCAACTGGCTGGGCCAGGACCTGAGCGGCTGGCGCTGCCTGGACGCCTTTGCAGGCACCGGCGCGCTGGGGTTTGAAGCCGCCTCGCGCGGGGCCGCCAGCGTGCAACTGGTGGAAAGCGACGCCGCCCTGGTAGCCCAGCTGCACACCCTGCAGCAGCGCCTGCAGGCCACCGCCATGCGCGTGCAGCGTGGCGACGGCGTGTCCGCCCTCAAGCAAGCCGCGCCGGGCAGCCTGGACTTGGTGCTGCTCGATCCGCCCTTTGACAGCGACCTCTTCGCCCCCGCCCTGCAAGCCGCCGCCCAAGCCGTGGCCGCCCAGGGCTTTGTGTACCTGGAAGCCCCCCGCGCCTGGGCCGACGACGAACTGGCCGCCTGGGGCCTGGCCGTGCACCGCCACCTCAAGGCCGGTGCGGTGCATGCGCACCTGCTGCGCCGCACCGTGGCGCTGTAATTGCGCTTGATTTGCGATTGGGTTTCTTTTGAGTTGCTATTGAGTTGATAGCTGCCAGCGCTTATCTATGAAGCGCTGGCAGCTATTTTTATATGAATTGCCAAGTGGCCTGGGCGGGCCGCCGCCGTCCATGTTGCAGTGCACTCTGCATAATGCGCCCACGCGGCCCGGCACAGGGCCAATGACTATTCCGTCAGCACAGGAGACAGCCCGCCATGGCCCACAACGTCCTCGCCGTTTACCCCGGAACCTTTGACCCCATCACCCTGGGCCATGAAGACGTGGTGCGCAGAGCCACCCAGCTGTTTGGCCAGGTCATCGTGGCTGTGGCTGCAGGGCACCACAAAAAAACCCTGTTCAGCCTGGAAGAGCGCATCGAGATGGTCCGCGAGGCCACGCGCCAATACCCGCAGGTGCAGGTCGAGAGCTTCTCGGGCCTGCTGCGCGACTTTGTGGTGGCGCGCGGCGGCAAGGCCATGGTGCGCGGCCTGCGCGCTGTGACCGACTTTGACTACGAGTTCCAGCTCGCAGGCATGAACCGCAGCCTGATGCCGCAGGTGGAAACCGTCTTCCTCACCCCCAGCGACAAGTACCAGTTCATCAGCAGCACCTTCGTGCGCGAGATTGCGGTGCTGGGTGGCGAGGTGGACAAGTTTGTGTCGCCCGCCGTGCAAGAGCGGCTGGCCGCGAAGGTGCGGGGGATGGTGGCGGGTTGAGGGGCTGCCTCGAAACCAAGTGCCAAATGTGGTTTTATAAAACCGCGAAGAATATTGTTTGGTCTTTTTATGTGTTTGCCCATATACTGGGCGCCGTTGTATCGACATAGCGTGGCAAACCGCGCAGTCTTTGCGACGCTAGCGCGGCGGTTTTTCACCAGAGCGTGCTGGCCGCCTTTTGCGACCCTTGTCGCCCAGTTGCACGGTAGAGCTACCGCCAACTGCGTTCCCTTGAAGCTCACGCAACCCGGTCCGGGCTTGCGTTTCCCCTGAATGCACCAGATTTCCAAGACAGCCATTTCCATGGGCAAGTACGTCGTTTCGCCCGCGACACACCCGACCGACTGTGGCCGCTTTCGCGCCTCCTTCTCGGTCCACCGGTCTCAAGGCAACGGCAGCTACTGCCGCGTGTTCCGCTTTGACAAAGCTTTTGCGTCGCCCGAAGCCGCCCGGTTGTTTGCAGTGACCCAGGGCTGGTTGCAAGCGTGCATGCCTCACCCGCCCGTTTGCTGACCCACCCGTTCGCTGCAGACCAGCCTTTGCCATCGCGACGGGCTTCCGGGTCCGCACACCGTTTTATCCCTGCGCGCCATTCACTGCGTGCCCCTCACCAGAAAGACTTCTCCATGAGCACCAAAATTTATGTGGGCAACCTGCCTTATTCCGTGACCGATGCCAGCCTGCAAAGCAACTTTGCCGAGTTCGGCGGAGTCTCTTCCGCCAAGGTCATGATGGACCGCGAAACCGGCCGCTCCAAGGGTTTTGGCTTCGTTGAAATGGCTTCGGCAGAAGTCGCGCAGGCGGCCATTTCCGCGCTGCACGGCATGTCCGTGGATGGGCGCTCGATTGTCGTGAACCTGGCCCGCCCGCGCGAAGCCGGTGGCGGCGCCGGCGGTGCTGGCGGTTACAACGCAGCCGAATACGGCGCGAACAAGCGCTCGGATGTGGGCTATGGCAACGGCGGCTACGGCGGCGGTCGCTATTGATAGCCTAGGCCCGCGCCTGCGCTTTCAGCAAAAAACCGGCCCTGGGGCCGGTTTTTTTTCGTTCTTATTAGTTGCAGTGCCCGCCAAGCCCGCCTGTCCAGGGCAGCTTCGCTGGGGGGTGAACCGCACTGTGCACAGGCATGCGAAATGGGGTGGATTTGCTATTGAAAATATAGCTGTTCGCGCTTTATTTATAAGCGATAGAGCTACTTTTTGTTTGGGATTTCAGAGCCTTCAGGTAGCAGGGCTGTCCAGCAAGCTGTGCAGCCGATGGGTGGCCTCCTGGGCCTGCGCCTGCAAGGACTGCACCAGTGGCTGGGTTTCGGGCAACGCAGTGCGGTACAGCGGCAGCAAGGCATTGACGCTGAACGGCACCGAAAACGCCAACCTGCGCACCGCCAGCCCGGGCCCCGCCATGGCCAAGGCTGTGAGCGGGTTGACGATGGCCAGCCCCAGGCCCTGCTGCACCATGGCGCACACAGCCACGGCGCTGTGGGTTTGCAAGTGCAACTGGCGCGCTACGCCCGCTTGGGCAAAGCGTTCGTCGATTTGGCGGCGGTAAGGGTCGTCGGTAGACAGGCTCACAAACGGCTGGCCTGCAAAGTCCTGCAAGCCCAGCACGGCTTGGTTTGCCAGGGCGTGCCCGGCGGGCAGCACGGCCACTTCGTCCAGCGTCATAAGCGGCACGGCCTGCACGCCGGGGGGCGTGGCGGCTTGCTCGCTCAGGCCCAGGTCAAAGCGCTGGGCGCTTATCCATTCCTCCAGCAGCGGCGATTCTTGCGGGGTGATCGACACGCGCAGCTGGGGCTGCGCCTGCAGCAGCCGGGCAATGGCACCGGGCAGCAGGGCGTGGGCGAGGGCGGGCAGGCACAGCACCGACAGTTGCGCCTCGTGCGACTGGCCCAGGGCCACACCCCGCTCCACCACGCGCTCCAGCCCCTGCCACGAGCGTTGCACCTCGTCCCACAGCGCCAGTGCGCGGGCGTTGGGCCGCAGGCGGCCCTGCAGTCGCTCAAACAGCGGGTAGCCCAGCAACTGCTCCAGCCGTGCCAGCTCGCGGCTGACGGTGGGCTGCGAGCTGCTGAGCAGGGCGGCGGCATGGGTCACGCTGCTGGCCGTCATCACGGCGCGAAACACTTCGATGTGCCGGTGGGTGATGAGGGCGCTGCGGGCAGGGCTGGTGTCTAGGGCGGGGTGGGTGGCCATGTTCAAAGCATATCCAAAATGGATTGACTGTGAATAAATTGCCATTGGACTGGATGGGTGCGCCACGGCATGATGCGCAGGCTGCTCACCTTATCGGCGGGCCATGGTGTCTTTTGTTGTTCGTTTTCCTTGCCGTGGATCGGCATTCCTGGAGCCCTGCATGTCCAACCCCTTTACCCCCGCCCAGTTGTGGTCCCTGGCCGACCAGTTTGGCACCCCGCTGTGGGTGTATGACGCGGCCACCATCCGCCAGCGCATTGCGCAGGTGTCCAACTTCGACACGGTGCGCTTTGCGCAAAAGGCCTGTTCCAACATCCACATCCTTCAGCTCATGCGTGAGCAGGGCGTGAAGGTGGACGCCGTTTCGCGCGGCGAAATCTTGCGGGCGCTGGCGGCGGGCTTCAAGGCCGGTAAAGGCGTGGAAGGGCCCTCTGAGATCGTGTTCACCGCCGATCTGTTCGACGCCACCACGCTCGACTGCGTGGTCGAGCATGGCGTGCCCGTCAATGCAGGCTCCATCGACATGCTGCGCCAGCTGGGGCCCCGCTCCAAGGGCCACGCGGTGTGGCTGCGCATCAACCCCGGCTTTGGCCACGGCCACAGCAACAAGACCAACACGGGCGGCGAGCACAGCAAGCACGGCATTTGGCACACCGATTTGCCGCTGGCGCTGCAGACCATTCGCGAGCAGGGCCTGACGCTGGCGGGCCTGCACATGCACATTGGCTCGGGCGTGGACTATGGCCACCTGGCCGAGGTGTGCGGTGCCATGGTGGAGCTGGTGCGCACCGCGCACGCAGCCGGGCATGACCTGCACGCTATCTCCGCCGGTGGCGGCCTGTCCATCCCCTACCGCGCGGGCGAGCCGGTCATCGACACCCAGCACTACTACGGCCTGTGGAACACCGCACGCCAGCAGGCCGAGGCCATCATGGGCCACCCGCTGGGGCTGGAGATTGAACCCGGTCGCTTCCTGGTGGCCGAATCGGGCGTGCTGCTGGGCGAGGTGCGCGCCACCAAGAATGCGGGCAACAACCACTTTGTGCTGGTCGATACCGGCTTCAACGAGTTGATGCGCCCCTCCATGTACGGCAGCTTCCACGCCATGAGCGTGCTGCGCCGCGATGGCAGCCAGGGCGCCAGCCAGCCCACCGTAGTGGCGGGCCCGCTGTGCGAGTCGGGCGATGTGTTCACCCAAGGCGACGGTGGCGTGGTGCTGCCGCGCGACCTGCCTGCCGCGCAGGTGGGCGACTTGGTGGTGTTGCACGACACGGGGGCTTATGGCGCGTCTATGTCCTCCAACTACAACACCCGTCCGCTGATTGCCGAGGTGCTGGTGGACGGCGCTGAGCACCGCCTGATCCGCCGCCGCCAGACGGTGGACGAGCTGCTGGCGCTGGAGTTGGGGCTGTAACTGCCTCGGCAGAAAAAAGGGGGCCTTGGCAGCCCCCTTTTTTTGTTTTCGTGACTGGGCGCGGTTTTTTTAGACCTGCTCTGAGGCCGGGCCGCGCCCCATCAGCCGTGCCACGGCCTGGGCTGGGGTCATGCCCCCGTCCAGCAGCGCCACCACGGCCTGCGTGATGGGCATGTCCACCCCCAAGCCTGCGGCACGCTGCGCTACGGTGCGGGCGCAATAGACACCCTCGGCCACATGGCCCAGGGATTCGACGGCCTGCTGCAGCGTTTGGCCCTCGGCCAGCAGCAGGCCCACGCGCCGGTTGCGCGAAAGGTCGCCGGTGGCCGTGAGCACCAGGTCGCCCATGCCAGACAGGCCCATGAAGGTCTCGGGCCGCGCGCCCAGGGCCACGCCCAGCCGGGTCATCTCGGCCAGGCCCCGTGTGATGAGGGCGGCGCGGGCGTTCAGGCCCAGTTGCAGCCCATCGCACAGGCCAGTGGCGATGGCCAGCACGTTCTTCACCGCACCGCCGACCTCCACGCCCACGATGTCTTCGTTGGCATACACCCGCACACTGGGGCTGTGGAAGGCGGCCACCAGCGTGTCGCGCACGGCAGCGTGCTCGCTGGCGGCGACCAGCGCGGTGGGCTGGTTGCGGGCCACCTCCAGCGCAAAGCTGGGGCCGCTGAGCACGCCAGCGCGCAGTGCAGGTGCCACCTGGGCGCATACCTCGTGCGCCAGCAGGCCTGCGGCCAAGGGCGTGCCGTGGGCCGCTTCAAACCCTTTGCACAGCCACGCCACGGGGGCGGCACAGCCTTGCAATTGCGTGAGCATGCCGCGCAGGGCGGCCATGGGGGTGGCTACGATGATGAGGTCCGCCTGCGTGCAGGCGGCCAGGGCGTCGCCACTGATCAGTTGCAAAGAGGGGGGCAAGGCAATGCCGGGCAGGTAGTGGCGGTTTTCATGCAGTGCCTGCATGCTGGCGGCCTGCGGCCCGCTGCGGGCCCACAGCGTGACCTGGTGGCCCGCAGGGTGCTGCGCTGCGCTCAGTGCCACGGCAGTGCCCCAGGCACCTGCGCCGAGTACTACGATTTTCATAGCTGCTTACGCCCTTGTATCAAGCAAAAGGGGCCCGAAGGCCCCTTGTTGGTCTGCAAATCCAATTTGCAAAACGAATCGCAAATGGGGTGCCAATGCAGCGATGGCAGTGGCTTACTGGGCCACGGCGGTGTCGGCCGCTGCGGCTTGCTGTTGCTGCTCGTACATGGCCTGGAAGTTGATTTCGGCCAGGTGCACGGGCGGGAAGCCAGCGCGGTTGATCAGGTCGGCCACGTTGCCGCGCAGGTAGGGGTACACGATCTGGGGGCAAGCGATGCCCATGATGGCGCCCATTTGGTCTTCAGGGATGTTGCGCACTTCAAAGATGCCCGCTTGCTTGGCTTCGACCAGGAACACGGTCTTGTCCTTGATCTTGGTCTGCACGGTGGCCGTGACGCAGATTTCGTAGATGCCATCGGCCACAGGAGCGGCTTCCACGCCCAGTTGGATGTCCACGCTGGGTTGCTCTTGTTCGAGCAGGATGGCGGGGGAATTGGGCTGCTCGAGCGACAGGTCCTTCAGGTAAACGCGCTGGATCTGGAAAACGGGGGTGTCTTGATCGGCCATGGTCAAAGTCTCTCTACTTACGATTTACGTTTGCTTAAACACAGAGTTGCTTGCAAAACAAAACCCGCCGGGGATCAGCTCCCGCAGCGGGCACATGGGGCTGCATTATGCAGCGCCCGTAGGTGGGGTTGCCAGAATCAGGCAGCGCCCAGCAGCGGCATCAAGCCCCCACGTCCGTCCAGTGCCACCAGATCGTCGTGGCCGCCCACATGGGTGGTGCCAATGAAGATTTGAGGCACGGTGCGTCGGCCAGTGATTTCCATCATGTGGTTGCGGGCTTCGGGGTCCATGTCGATGCGGATTTCCTCAATCTGCTCCACGCCTTTGGACTTGAGAATCTGCTTGGCGCGAATGCAGTAAGGGCAAACGGCGGTGGTGTACATCTTGACGGGTTGCATGGGGCTCTCCTGCAGTAAAGGGGGCGTTCAGGCTTTTTCGACGGGCATGCTGGCATCGCGCCAGGCTTTCAGGCCGCCAGCCAGTGCTTCGGCTTTTTCGTAGCCCAACTTCTTGGCCACAGCCACGGCGCGGTTGGCGCGGGCGCCAGAGGCGCACACCAGCACCACGGGCAGGCTTTTGTTTTTGACGAGGCTGGGCAGGCGCTCTTCGAGCTGGCCCAGGGGCACGTTTTTGGCACCACCCACGTGGCCTGCAGCAAATTCCTCGGCTTCACACACGTCGATCACGACGGCTTTTTCCCGGTTGATGAGTTGCACGGCCTGGGCCGGGGAAAGCGAGCCGACGCCTGCGCTGCGCAGTGTGGGCCACAGCAGCATGCTGCCCGATGCGAGGGCTACGACGAGCAAATACCAGTTGTCGATGAAGAATTTCACGGAGATTCCTTGGGTTGGCAAACAGAGCAATTTTAGAATGTAAGGTTTTGACCCGCTCTTTCTAGGGAAACCATGCACAAACTCGTTCTGATCCGCCACGGCGAATCCACCTGGAACCTTGAAAACCGCTTCACCGGCTGGACCGACGTGGACCTGACCCCCACGGGCGTGGACCAGGCCAAGAACGCCGGCCGCCTGCTCAAGGCCGAGGGGTACGAGTTTGATGTGGCCTACACCAGCGTGCTCAAGCGCGCCACACGCACCCTGTGGCATACCCTGGACGAGATGGACCGCACCTGGCTGCCCGTGGTGCACAGCTGGCGCCTGAACGAGCGCCACTATGGCGCCCTGCAGGGCCTGAACAAGGCCGACATGGCCAAGCAATATGGCGACGAGCAGGTGCTGGTGTGGCGCCGCAGCTACGACACTCCCCCGCCAGCGCTGGAAGCCACCGACCCCCGCAGCGAGCGCAGCGACATCCGCTACAGCCAGCTCAGCCCCGAGCAAATCCCGCTGACCGAGTGCCTCAAGGACACCGTGGCCCGCGTGCTGCCGTTTTGGAACGACACCATGGCGCCCGCCATTCGCGCAGGCCAGCGTGTGGTGGTGGCTGCGCACGGCAATTCCATCCGCGCCCTGGTCAAGTACCTGGACAACATCTCTGATGGTGACATCGTGGGCCTGAATATTCCCAACGGTATCCCACTGGTTTACGAGCTGGACGACAACCTCAAGCCTATCCGCCACTACTATCTGGGCGACGCAGAAGCTGCGGCCAAGGCTGCTGCAGCCGTGGCTTCGCAAGGCAAAGCGTAAAGACGCTGTAAATCTGCGGGAAAATCCCTCCAGATCCTGCCAAAGTGAGCGCCCGCGCGGAACTGCGACGGGCGCGGCCCTTCCAAGGTGTATATTGAAGCGGTAAAAGGTGTTGTATGGGCCAGAAACTCAAAATTGCAGGATGGGTGTCGGTAGGTGTGGTGGCCGGTGCGCTGACCACCGTGTCATTGCAGACCGTGGCACGCGGCGCCATGGTGCCGCTTCCGCTGGAAGAAATGCAGCAGCTGTCTGCCGTGTTTGGCCTCGTCAGGACCGACTATGTCGAGCCTGTGGATGACAAAAAGCTCATGACCGATGCCATCTCGGGCATGGTCTCGAGCCTGGACCCGCACTCGCAGTATTTCGATAAGAAGTCGTTCAAGGAATTCCGCGAAGGCACTACAGGCCGCTTTGTGGGCGTGGGCATCGAGATCACGCAGGAAGAGGGCCTCATCAAGGTGGTGTCCCCCATCGAAGGCTCACCTGCCTTCCGCGCCGGGCTCAAGACCAACGACCTGATCACCAAGATCGACGACACCGCCGTCAAGGGCCTGTCGCTCAGCGATTCGGTCAAGCGCATGCGGGGCGAGCCCAACACCAAGGTCACGCTCACCATCTTCCGCAAGGACGAAAACCGCTCCTTCCCGGTGACCATCATCCGTGAAGAAATCAAGACCCAGTCCGTCAAAGGCAAGGTGATGGAGCCAGGTTACGCCTGGATCCGCTTGTCTCAGTTCCAGGAACGTACGGTGGACGACTTTGTGCGCAAGGTCGAAGACGTCTACAAGCAAGACCCTAACCTGAAGGGCTTGGTGCTGGACTTGCGCAACGACCCCGGCGGTTTGCTGGATGCGGCGGTGGCGATCTCGGCCGCTTTCTTGCCTGAGAACGTGACCGTGGTTAGCACCAACGGCCAGTTGGCTGAGAGCAAAGCGACTTACAAGGCGTCGCCCGAGTTTTACCAACGCCGCAGCGGTAGCGACCCTCTGCGCCGCCTGCCTGCTGGCATCAAGACGGTGCCCCTGGTGGTGCTGGTTAATGAGGGGTCCGCCTCTGCCAGCGAAATTGTGGCCGGTGCGTTGCAAGACCACAAGCGCGCCACCATCATGGGCAGCCAGACCTTCGGTAAGGGCTCGGTGCAAACGGTGCGGCCTTTGGGGCCGGACACGGGCATCAAGCTCACCACCGCCCGCTACTACACCCCTAGCGGCAAGTCCATTCAGGCCAAGGGCATCGTGCCTGACGTCATGATCGATGAGTCGGAAGAGGGCAATGTGTTTGCCGCCCTGCGCATGCGCGAAGCCGACCTGGACAAGCACCTGGGCAGCGGCCAAGGCGAAGAGCAAAAGGACGAAGCCCGCGAAAAGGCCCGCGAGGAAGCGCGCAAGCGTCTGGAAGAAGAAGCCAAAAAGCCAGCGGCGGAGCGCAAGCTGCCCGAGTTTGGTACCGACAAGGACTTCCAGCTCACCCAGGCGCTCAACAAGCTCAAGGGCCGCGAAGTGCTGGTGAGCAAGACGCTGACCGAGCGCAAGGAAGAAAAGAAGGAAAACTAAGCCCTGCTTGGTTTTCTGTGTGAACAAGGCCGGGCTCCCGCAAGGAGCCCGGCCTTTTTAACGTGGTGGACGAAAACAATGACCGATGAACAGCTGCTGCGCTACTCGCGCCACATCCTGCTCGACGAGGTAGGTATTGAAGGACAGGAGCGGGTGCTGGCTGCGCATGCATTGGTCATTGGTGCCGGTGGGTTGGGCTCGCCAGCCGCCCTGTACTTGGGCTCTGCTGGGGTAGGGCGCATCACGCTGGTAGACCACGATGTGGTCGACCTGACCAACCTGCAGCGGCAGATTGCCCATACCACCGACCGGGTGGGGCAGCCCAAGGTAGCGTCGGCCGCGCAGGCGGTGCACGCCATCAACCCCTATGTGCACATCACGACCCTGCAGCAGAAGGCCGACGAAGCGCTGCTCGACACCTGGGTGCCGCAGGCCAGCGTGGTACTGGACTGCAGCGACAACTACACCACACGCCATGCCGTCAATGCAGCCTGCATTCGCCATGGTGTGCCTTTGGTGGCGGGGGCGGTGATCCGGTTTGATGGCCAGATCATGGTGTTCGACCCACGCGATGCGGCGTCGCCCTGCTATGCGTGCATGTTTGCGCCGGACGCAGATTTTGAAGAGGTGCAATGCTCCACCATGGGCGTATTTGCGCCGCTGGTGGGGGTGATAGGTGCCATGCAGGCGGCCGAGGCGCTCAAGCTGGTGTCGGGGGCTGCGCCAGCGTTGACGGGGCGGCTTTTGATGTTGGAAGGACGCAGCATGGAATGGAGCACGATGAAAGTGCCCCGCGACAGCAGCTGCAAGGTTTGCGGCCATCGCGGCCAGTAACGACAGGCCTGCCGATTGGCCAGGGAGTAGGAATATTCCTACAGTCTGCGCCAGTGCTGGCTGGCAAAATTGTGAAAAAGATGCACGTACAGTAAGGGCTCGGCCGCACCTCGTTTGTGGTAGGCCAGAGCATTGGGCCAGCCTGTGAAACTCCGTACCTACATTGTTGAAGACAACGCCACCATCCGAGAGAATCTCATTGGCACTCTGGAAGAGCTTGCGTCGATAGATCCAGTAGGTTTCGCCGAAACCGAGGATGAAGGCAAGACTTGGCTCACAGAGCGCGCAGCCCAATGGGACTTGGCAATTGTGGATCTTTTCTTACGCCAGGGCAGCGGCCTGGGGGTGCTGGAGGCTTGCCGTGCACGCAACCCCGATCAAAAAATGGTGGTGCTGAGCAACTACGCCACCCCCGACATCCGTATGCGCTGCGCCCAACTGGGCGTGGATGCGGTGTTTGACAAGTCCAACGAAATCGACGCGCTGGTGGATTACTGTGTGGAACGCAGCCGCTCTTGAGGTGCGCTGTGCAGTGATCTTGCGGTGGCGCTGACTGCGTTTTTGCACTGTCGCCCAAGCGCTGTGGCCCATCGTTGGGGGCTACTTTCCTCACGCGCTGGAGACTCTTGTATGGCGGCTTGCGTGTCTGTGGCAAAGCCTTGGGCGCGGCGCGACCCCAGTGGCAATGGCCCATCGGGCAGGCAAATCCTGCCCTCCCTCTCAATCAATCAGTTGGTTCTTGAGCGCGTAGTACGTCAGGTCGCTGTTGGACGAGAGTGCCATTTTCTCCATCAGCCGCGTGCGGTAGGTGCTCACGGTTTTGACGCTCAGCGACAGGTCCTTGGCAATGTCGCCAGCAGTTTCGCCTTTGGCAAGCTTCAGAAACACTTGGAATTCGCGCTCGGACAACTGCTCGTGCGGTGGCGCATCGTCTTTGCGGTTGAGTTGCTGCGCCAGCAGTTCTGCCACCGTGGGCGTGAGGTAGCGCTTGCCCAGCGAGATGACGCGAATGGCCTCCACGATCTCGGAGGGCTCGCATTCCTTGTTCAGATAGCCGCTGGCACCCTGGCGGATGAGGTTGATGGCGTAGTGCTCTTCGGGGTAGCCGCTCAGGATCAAGATGCCCATGTCTGGCGCCTTGGCGCGCAACATGGCCAGTGCATCCAACCCACTCTGGCCGGGCATCGACAGGTCCATCAGCAGTACGTCGATCTCGTGGTTGCGCACCAGGTCGATGGCTTCGCGGCCATTGGATGCCTCGCCTTCCACCCGCAGATCGACATGCTCCGACAGGAACTGGCGCAAGCCGGTGCGAACAATTGCGTGGTCATCCACAATGCCAATTTTGATCATTGAACGTTCTTTCAAAAGGGCGGACAAGCCGCTTGCGGTGAGATGTTGAAACCCTGTGGCGGGTGCTGCTTGGCCGATAGCGCGCAGCACGCAGACCATGAAACTCTATCCTGATTCCAATCTATGACACTGCAAGCAACCTTTCAGCGCTGGCTTCCCAAGGTGCGGCGCATGGCGCTGAGCCTGCCGATGGCCCTGCTCGCCGCAGCGGTATTGGTGGGTATCAATGAAACGGGGCACATGCGATCGCAGGACGCTGTGCGCCAAATGAGCCAGTGGCAGGTGACGCGCGCTGCCGTCAACAGCTTGCTGCAAAGCATGCTGGACGCGGAAACGGGCCAGCGGGGCTATTTGCTCACCGGCAATGACACCTACCTGCAGCCCTACGACAGGGCCATGACGGCGGTGCAAAGTCACCTGGATACGCTGCGCAACCAGTTTGTAGACTCGAAAGAAGATTTGCAAGAGGTAGCCCACCTGTCGCGCCAGGTGTCGCGCAAGCTGGCCGAGATGGAGCTGAGCCTGCGGCTGCGAAGGCAAGGTAACGAGGACGCGTGGAAGTTCGTCTTGCATACCGACATGGGGCGCGAGAACATGGACGAAATCCGCAAACACGCCCATGCGCTGATTGAGCGCAGTTCCGCCAAGGTTAAGCTGGGGCAGGAGCAGATTCTGCAATCGCTGATGCTTTCGCGCATTGGTATTGCAACAGTGACGGCGATTGGCCTGCTGGCGTTTTTCATGTACCTGCGCCAAGCCCATGCGTTGCTGGTGGTTAGCCAGCGAGAGCAGGCGCTGCTGGAGCATGAGCGCGACCGGCTCGAAGGCCTGGTGCGCGAACGCACGGCCACGCTGTCAGAGCTGGCCAACCACTTGCAGCAGGTGCGCGAGGACGAGCGCGGCCACCTGGCCCGCGAGTTGCATGATGAACTGGGTGCACTGCTTACGGCTGCCAAGCTCGATGTAGCGCGATTGAAGTCCAAGATAGACGCCACCGTGCCTGATGTGGCAGAGCGCTTGAAGCATCTGACCGAAACGCTCAACAGCGGCATCGCCCTCAAGCGCCGCATCATTGAAGACCTCCGCCCGTCGTCCCTGTCGCACTTGGGGCTGACGGCAGCGCTGGAAATTTTGACCCGTGAGTACGCGCAGCGCGCTGGCATTGAAGTGGAAACCAACCTGGAGCAGGTGGAGCTGCCAGGGACCGCGCAGTTGACCGTCTATCGCATGGTGCAAGAGGCGCTGACCAACATTGGAAAGTACGCCCAGGCCAGCAAGGTGCTGGTGTCGGTGCACGCCCACCCCAAGCATGTGGCGGTGCAGGTGCATGACAACGGCACGGGTTTTGACCCTGCCAGCGTGCGCGTCTCTTCGCACGGTCTCGCAGGCATGCGCCACCGGGTAGAAGCGGCGGGCGGCCGCTTGAGCGTGCATTCCAGCCCTGGTAACGGCACGCTGCTGTCGGCCGTGCTGCCGTTGCATCGCTGAACTGCGGAACTCTTTCTGGCCCGAGGCAGGTGGGGCAGAGCTTGCTCGCGCTCGCATTGCACCTTTGAACAGGTTCTTGGTGCTCTGAGGGGGATGGCGGCAGAGCGTCTTCCTTGGCGCTATGGAGCGCGCGCTGGGGCCGTGCCTCCTGTCCATCCCACACCCCAACATAGCCCCTGCTGACGCTCCCAAGCAGCGCCACCCTCTGCGTTTGCTGGCATGCCTGCTGTGGCGTGCATCTTTCTCGGTGCGATTCCTCCATCCCATTCCGCTCTGTGCGGGTGTTGGGCTGGTCCTGTCCTACAAGCCGGCCGTCTGCGTGCTGACAAGCGCCTGCGCTGGCTACCGGCATCGGCCGCTGGCTGCGCGACCTACAGTGGACTCCAGTGTGTTGTTTCACAACTCCATGCACACCAAACCGGGCTTGCAGACATGCGCAATGTGCTGGTGGGACGTGTGCAATGACTTGCGGACCTTCATGCCAGGCGCTGCGTTGGAGGCGCCTTTTAGTCAGGTTCCTAACCCGCCAGCAACGCTCTGGCACTTTTTGGGAGATGGTGATGTTGCATTACGCAGTTGTTTTTCTGGTGATCGCGCTGGTGGCCGCAATTTTTGGCTTTGGCGGCATTGCCGCGGGTGCCGTGGGCATCGCAAAGATTTTGTTCTTTGTGTTTGTGATCATGGCCGTGGTGACGTTCGTGTTCGGCCTGCTCAAGCGGGGCTGATTCGGGTACAGCCTCAGGCGCACAGGCGCCCCTATTCTTAGTGCCCCTGGCGGGGCTCGCATTTCACTTTCACTCTTCAGGAGTTTTCAATGAGCTTTCAAACCACTACCGACAAAATGAACCACGCCGCCCGCAACCTGGCCGATGATGTGCTGCAAAGCGCCGAAGAGGCCGTGAAGGCCACCCGCACGTTGGCCGATGGGTCTTTGGATGTGGCGCAAGAGCGGGTGCGTCAGTTGCGTGAGGAGGCCAGCCCCGCGATTCAGGACCTGGCCTCGCGTGCCCAGGACTTGGCGGCGCGCAGCATTGACTACTGCGCCCACACCAGCGACCAGGCGCGCCGCCAACTGCGCCACGCCTCTGAAGCCACCTCGCGCTATGTGTCGCAGCAGCCAGGCAAATCGGTGGCCATCGCCGTGGCGTCTGGTGCGGCGTTGGGGGCTCTGGCCCTTTGGTTGTCGCGCCGCAGCAGCGCGCATTGAATCGGTTTTCTCTGCGGGCGCAGGGGCGGGTGCCATGCATGGCACGTACCTTTGCGCCAGCCTCAATCCCTTGGCCGCGGAGGGTGCAACAGGCCAGTGGGTTGATTGTGTTGTCAGCACCCGCGTTCTCCAATCTCAAACGAAGGAATCTCCATGAAATACGCACGTGCCCTTGCTTTTGCTGCCGTGACCGGCATCACCGTTCTGGCCGCTACGGGTTGCTCCGTGGCCCGAGACCAGCAGACCATGGGTGCCTACGTCGATGACGCAGGCATCACCACCGCCGTGAAGGCCAAGATGGCGGAAGACAAAACCGTGTCCGCCACCTCCATCAGCGTGGAGACTTTGAACGGCACCGTCCAGCTGTCTGGCTTTGCCAAGTCGCAAGCCGAGAAGAACCAGGCTGAAAACATCGCCCGCAACACCAAGCATGTGCGCGAAGTGCGCAACAGCATCGTGGTGCGTCCTTGATGTTGTAATGCCTTGACGGATCGAGGGGCTGCGAAGGCACACAGTGCCATCAGCGACCGGGCGCATGCGCCCACGCAGTCTCCGTCGCTCATCGCAAGCCCACCCGTTGCCATGCAGCGGGTGGGCTTGTTTTTTCCAGAGTCCTGCCGCATGGGCCCATGCTTGCTACAGGGGGTTGTGCGGACGAACCTGCTCAAGGGGTAAGCTTCGGCACCATGCGCGTATTCAATTGCGACCACTGCGGTCACCTGGTTTTTTTTGACAGCGTGCAATGCCTGCACTGCGGCAGCACGTTGGCTTTTGTGCCCGACCAGCTCAGCATGGCGGCGCTGACCCCTGCTCCTCAGGACGGCCCTGACCTGTGGCGGCGCATGGGCGAGCGTGGCGGCTCGGCCCACAGCGGCAAGCTCTACCGCATGTGCCACAACCGCACGGCCCACGGTGCCTGCAACTTTGCCGTGCCGGCCAATGACTATTCGCCGCTGTGCGTCTCGTGCCGCCAGACGCGCGTGCTGCCAGACCTCTCCGAGCCCGCCAACCTGGGGCGTTGGCAGCAGGTCGAGGCCGCCAAAAGGCAGCTTTTTTACACCCTGGCGCGCCTGGGGCTGGAGCCCGTGCCAGGCCGATCGGGCCCCGTGTTTGAGTTTCTGGCCGACTGGCCCGGCGGCCCAGAGGTGCTGACAGGCCATCTGGGTGGCACCATCACCCTGAATGTGGCCGAGGCCGATGACGACGAGCGCGCCCGTCGGCGCATTGCATTGGGTGAGCCCTACCGCACGCTGATTGGCCACTTGCGGCACGAATCAGGGCATTTTTACTGGGACCAACTGGTACGCGATGGCGGCAGGCTCGATGCCTTTCGCAGCGTGTTTGGCGACGAGCGGCAAGACTACGCCCAGGCCCTGAGCGCGCACTACGCCAAGGGCAACGACCTGGGCGACTGGGCGCAGCGCCATGTGAGCGCTTATGCGTCAGCGCACCCCTGGGAAGATTGGGCCGAGACCTGGGCGCACTACCTGCACCTGGTGGACTTGCTGGAAACCGCTGCCAGCTACCAAACCACGGTGATGGTGCCCGAGCCGCACGCCTCTTGGCTGCACAGCATGCAAGACCCCTTTGGCACCCCGCCGCCGGGGTTTGACGACATGGTGCGCCAATGGGTGCCGCTGACCCTGCTGCTCAACAGCCTGAACCGCAGCCTGGGGCAAAGCGATGCCTACCCGTTTGCCTTATCGGCCGGGGCCATGGGCAAGCTCCGGTTTGTGCACGAGCTTGTGCAGTCTGTGCGGCTGGCACCCGTCGCAGCGACATGCAGTGAATTTGCTATTAAAAAAATAGCTGCTAGCGCTTATTGATAAAGCGCTAGAGGCCTATTTTGCCTGATTAGATACTTGCCTCAGATACCACTCCATCCGTTCGGGCTGAGCCCGTCGAAGCCAGGGCTTGCCGCGTGCGTGCAAGGCTTCGACAGGCTCAGCCCGAACGGGTGGGGACGAGAAGGCGTCTGAGGCAGGTCGCCAATCAGGCCATTTTGTTATGGGTGAGAGGTGGCGCGTGACTTCAGACGGCTCGGACCAGTCCCCAATGGTTGTCCAGCCTGGCCTGGTGCAACGCGCCTGGGTGGGTGTATGTCTGCGTGCTTTCACGTGCCCCAGATGCGCCAGGCACCCGCTGGTGCAACAGGCTCTGGCCCAGGCCACCGGCCCACAGCCGGGCCCCGTCGGATGCCAGCGCGCACACTTCCGTTAGCGCAATCTGCCCAGTGCGCAGCCCTTCGGCATTGAACAGCACTGCGCAGCCTGCCTTGGGGCAGCTCACGGCCCAGCCCTCGGGCGTGGCCACAATGCTGCCGCCATAGCCCTGCAAGTTGGTCGGCGCTTGCACAGGGGGCACGGGCGCCTCCACCAGCGCACTGACTCCAGCCTGTGCTGCATGGCCCACCTGGGGCTGTGCATGCAGTGCCTGCCCATCAAAGCGGGCGTGCACGGGGGCGGCGTGGCGCAGGGCCGGGTCATCGTGCTCAGCCTGCAGCGCAATGCCCAGCAGCGTGCCCGCCGGGTTCCAGGCCAGGTGGCGCAGGCTCAGGCGCGGGTCGTCCAGGCGCCACTGGCCCAGCAACTCGCCGGTGGTGCCATCCAGCCGCACCAGCGATGAATCCATGCGGTGCATGTCGCGCTTGGCACGGCCGGTTTCGGGGGCGGTGGGTACGCCACCGTTGGCCACGATGAGGGTGGGGGCGCCGGTTTTGCTGCTGGCGCTGTGGCGGTCCCAGATCAGCTCGTGCGCATCCATGCCATGGGTTGGCCATTCGGCCACTTTCTCCAGCGTGCGCGCATCGCGCACGCCCACCAGGCTGGCGCCGGTTTCCACGTCGGTCTCGGTGGTGTAGAGCGTTTGGCCGTCTGGGCCCGCCAGCACATGGCCGTTGAAGGTACGGTCTGGAAACGCAGCCTCGGTGGTCTGCCACCGCCACAGCGGCGCCGTGTGGCGGCCCGGGTGCCAGCGCACCATCCAGTCACCAGGGCGGCGGGCCACGGCCAGCACCGATCCATCGGGCAAGGCGACCACCCCGTGGGGGCGCGAGGGCACTTCCAACGCCGCTTGCACGCGCAGTTGCAGGCCCGCCACCGACAGCAGCCCGATGTGAAAACTGCCCTGCGCCTCCCACGCCGCGGCCAAGGTGGCGCTGTTGGTGTGGGTGGCGTTGTTGGGGCGGGTGCTGGCTGTTGCAGCCTGCGCTGCGCCGGGCAGCAGCGCCCAGGGGCTCCACCCCCCAATGCCTGCCAGCAGGGCCAGAGCGGTGCGGCGCCGCAGGGCCGCTGGCGCAGTCTGGCCCGTAGTTGCTGTGGGCTCAATCCCCATCGGCATCTGAAAAGCCAATGCTCACCTGCAGCGCAGGCGCCACTTCCGACTCGGCCAGGAACTTGAGCGCCGCCAGATCGCGCGCAGCCTGCTGGATGGCGGGCTTGCCTTTGACCCCGGCCTTTTGCACCTGCGCCATCGAGGCATCCACCTTCTGCGCCGCCTGGTGGAGCTTGTCGGCCAGCGGGTTCAGCCCCTTGCCGCGCAGGTAGGTCTCCAGCGGTACCAGCGCTTCGCCGGGGGCAGGTGTGGGCGCCTGGGCGCTTTGCTGCGTCACGGTGCTCAGCCCCTTCCAGGTGGCGGCCCAGGCGGCCAGCGTGTCTTGGCTGGCGCTGCGTGGGTACTCCGGCGGCTTGCTGCCCTGGGCTGCGCGCAGGGGCTTTTCCATGTGCGCCCAGCGCAGGCGCTCAATGCCACCCACCCACTGGTTCACGAATTCGCTCATGGCCTGGGTGGACTGCTCTTGCTGTTCCTCGGCACCCCAGTCACTGGCCGCAGTGCGGGCAAAGTCGGCAGCCACAGCGGTGGCTTCGCGGGCCACATCCAAGGCCACTTCATGCGCATAGCCGCAGGCAGGGGTGTTGGGCTGGGCAGGGCGCGTCCACAGCAGCCACTCCAGCGCTGGCAGGCCTTTGGCGGGGGTGCCTATGCGTTCAAACGCCGTGGCTCCCTGGGGTTGCGCCTGGATGGCTTTTTCAATCAGGGCCGGGCGCGTGGGGGCGAAGTCGATGGCGCGCTGGGTGCGGCGCGCAATCACCGGGCCGATGGCGATGGCCGAGAGTTCTTCCCAAGCGCGGGTGGTGCCCAGCCACGCGTTGCGGGCCGACTGCAGTGCGGCCTTGGATGCGTTGTTGTCCGCGTTGCCACTGCACATTGCCGCCATCGCGTTGGTGAGTGCCTGCGCGCTGCGGTCAAACGCCTGGGCTCGGGGCAGGGCCCAGTGGCCGTAGATGCCTTGCAGCGCGTGCACCGTGTCGTAAAACGGCACGGCCTCGCGCTGCCATGTGGGAGCGGGGGGCGCGGTGCGTGTACCAGACTGTGCCTGCGCCACCAAGGGCGACACGGCGGCCACCAGCAGGGCGATTGCAAAGAGGGATGTTTTCATCGCCGGGCCGCCCCAAGATGAAAACGCATCCCCCTCGGGGGGCAGCGACCCGCGCAGCGGTGGAGCGTGGGGGTGGGTTGCCATCGCCGGGCCGCCCCAAGATGAAAACGCATCCCCCTCGGGGGGTAGCGACCCGCGCAGCGGCGGAGCGTGGGGGTTATCCGTCATAGCGATTCCACAAATTTCACGAGCGCTTCGCGGTCAGCCTTCTTCATCTTGAGCACCTGGTCCTTGGCTGCCTCGGCCTCGCCACCGTGCCACAGCACGGCCTCCAGCACGCCCCGGGCGCGGCCGTCGTGCAGCAGGCGGGTGTGGCCGTTCACGTCCTTGATGAGACCGGTGCCCCACAGCGGCGGGGTCTTCCACTGGCGGCCATTGGCGCCAAAGTCGGGGCGGCCATCGGCCAGGCGCTCGCCCATGTCGTGCAGCAGCAAGTCGGTGTAGGGCCAGATGCGCTGGCCGCTCAGGGCCTTGCTCGTCAGGTGCGGGAAGGGGCCGCTTTGCGTGACGTAACTCGGCCGGTGGCAGGTGGCGCACTGGGCTTGCGCAAACAAGGCCTGGCCGCGCAGCACCTGGGCATCGTTGACGCTGCGGCGTGCAGGCGGTGCCAGCGTGGCCTGGTAGAAGATCACGTCGGCCAGCGTCTTGTCGTCAATCTCTACGCCGGGCTGCCCTTGCACCGCAGCGCTTTGGCCGCTGGGCGCAGCCAGGCAGTCTTTTTGCGCGGGGGTGCAGGCCTCGGTGGCAAAGTGGCGCGAGGTGATGCCCATGTCGCCCACAAAGGCGCCGCCCGTCTGGTGCGCAATGGTGGCCACGTTGGCCTTCCAGCCAAAGCGGCCCAGCATCATGCGGCCTGAGGGTGCGTCCCACACCTGGTTGGGTGTGCCCTTGATGGGGCCTGCGGCAGCAGCCTGGTCGGCTGCGTTGGCCAGGATGTCTGTCTCGGCAATGGCTTCAAGCAAGCCCACGCCGATGATCTGCGGCGCAATGCGCGGGCTCAGCATCGCGTCGGGGTGCATGGGGCCGTAGCCCAGGTCGGCAAAGCCATACACGGGCTTTTGCAGCGCGTAGGGCGTGCCGTCCGCAAACTTGCCTTTGACGGTGTCGTAGCGCAGCGTCACGCGGCCCTCAGGCTTCACGCCTTGGATGGCGGCGTTGTTGAATTGGTCGCCGTAGGTGGGCTCGTGTTTGGGCCCGCCGTGGGCATCCGCACCGGGGATGGACAGGCGAATCAGCAGCGCCACCGTCGGGTCTTTGGTCTCGCCCAGGCGGTTGAATATTTCGGGTGGTGCACCCCGGCCGTCCTGCACATGGCAGCCACCGCATGACCGCGCAATGAAGTGCGGGCCCAGCCCGTCGCGGGCTTTGGTGGAGGCAGGGGCCTCGACCCAATTGCGGCGAAAGAACGAGTTGCCAATGACAAAGCGTGTGCGCTCCTCATCGCTCAAGTTGGCGGCGGGGAACGAGAACGCATTGCGCCCCGTGGCAAACACCGTGGTGTCGCCGCCCGTTTTTTCACCCAAGGGGTCGGGCTGGGGCGCGGCCGTCAAAAGGCCCACGCTCAGGCAGGCGAGGGCGGCGATCCCGGTGCTGGCTGCGGCCAGGCGCACGGCGCGTTGGCGGCGAATGGCTTGCGGAATCTGCATGCTCAAGGCTGAACCAGCGTCAGTTTGGTGATGCCAATGGCGTTGGCTGCAGCAACCAGGTCCTTGCTTTGCTGCGTCAGGCTGTCGATGGCTTTCTGGATGCGCTGGCGGCCCGGCGCTTCCTTGCCGCCGATGATTTCGCGGTCAAACGGCGCCTGAATACCCTCGGCCGCAGCGACCGATGCTGCGATTTGTTGGGTGGTCTTTTCGGCCAGGGCCGCGTCCTTGGCGGCCACCAGGTCGCGCAGCGATGGGCCCATGAGCACCGTGCCGTCGGCCTGCTGGTACTGGCCGATCCATACGTTTTGAATGCCCTTGGCGTTGGTCACCGCGTCGCGGTGGGTGTTGTCCGAGAAGCACGAGTGCTCGTCCTCTTGGTCCTGGCTGTTGAGGGCCACCTCCAGCCGTTCACCGGCCAGCTCGCCGCGCGACAGCGAGCCCAGGCCCACCAACATCTTGCGCACCGACTCGCGGTTGCCTTTGACGAAGCGCGCGCGGTAGTTGTTCTTGGCGTCCGGGGCCCAGGCCTTCACCAGCGTGGTCAGGTCATCAATGAGCAGCTCAGTCACCACGTTCAGGTACTGGCGGCGGCGGTCGGCGTTGGGGGCCTTGCCATCCACAAAGTCTTCAAAGTTGCGATTGCCAGGGCCGGTTTCGGACAGGTCTTGGCCCCACAAGAAGAACTCGATGGCGTGCCAGCCGGTGGCGATGTTTTCCTCGCCGCCCCGCTCGTTCTGGGCAGACAGATTCTTTTTGTTGATGACGAACTTGCGGTTGTTCACCAACCCCGCATTGGGCTTGCCCTGCACGCTGTCCACAAACGATTCGTCCATGGGCCAGGCATTGATGCGGCCTTCAGGGCCGTTGTCGTTGTCGATGGGTCCGCCGTAAAAGCGGAAGGCTTCGGTCTGTCCATAAAACTCACGCGCCGCCAGCCAGGTCTTGCGCGCCTCGGCCAGCGTGGCGGCCGAGGGCTGTGCGGTGAAGGCTGTCACCGCCGTTTGCATGGCCTTGGCAGCGGTGAGGGTGTCGCTGTAGCTGGTGTGCACCAAGTGTGCGTAGTGCGCCACGACTTGCGGGGCCGTGGTGGCCGCAGCCTGCACCGGGGCCACTGCCGCCGCAGGGGTTTGTGCATGGGCCGTCAATGAGAGGCAGGCCGTTGCGATCATGGCAGCAGCAAGGGCAGAGGGCACAAAGGAAGAAGTCATGCGCATATTTCCTGAGGGTGGAGTGGCCGTGGCCTGGCACAAGCCCAGGCAGGCGCGGACAAGGTGAATGCCCGCCAGTGGGGCTGTAGGGCCTTGGCGGGTGGGTGGTCGCCACAGGTTTGCAGCGCCTTTGCTTGAAAGGCAAACGGGGGCGTTGCGCCCTGTGGCTGAGCGAATTTTGATTATACAAATGAAAGTGATTCGTATTTGTTTGTTGCAAAAGATGCATGGGGTTCAGGTAATTCAGGGGCGCAAGCGGGTGTTGGTCTTTCACCTCGATAAGGCACCGCCCGTTGTTTTGCATGCTTTCCTGGCCATGGAAGCATTGGCAAACCCTGCCCCCAACTGTCACGAACCAGTCACTGCCGTGTCACAAAGGATTTCTACGCTCCAGAGGTTTTGTGAAACAAACCATTACCGCAAGGAAACCCCCATGACACAACGCATGGACGCGCCCGCACAGGCCGTCGATTTCAACAACGAAGACTCCAACACCTCGGCCAACCCCACGTTTGAATCGGTGCTGGGCGCACGCCTGTCCCGTCGTGGTTTGCTGCGTGGTGGTGTGGGCTCGGTCGGCACCGCTTTGCTGACCGGCTTTGGCGTGACTGCCTGCGGTGGTGGCGACGATGACGGTGCCGCGGCATCGCCCAAACTGCTGGGCTTCAATGCCGTGTCCAAGAGCTTGGCCGATGTGGTGAGCATTCCAGCGGGTTACACCGCCAGCGTGCTGTTTGCACTGGGCGACCCCATTGCGGCAGGCGTTGCCGCCTACAAGAACGATGGTACGGATGCCAACTTTGAGCAACGTGCTGGTGATCACCACGACGGCATGGAGTGGTTTGGCCTGGACGCCAGCGGCAAGCGCAGCGACAGCGCCACCGAGCGCGGCCTGCTGGCCCTGAACCACGAAGCCACCACCGACGAAGTTCTGTCTTCCTTCTTCCTGCACGCCAACGGCGGCACCTCCAAGCTGCCACGCCCCGCTGAAGAAGTGGACAAGGAAACCGCAGTGCACGGCATCGCCGTCATCGAAGTGGCCAAGACCGCAGGCAAGTGGGCCTATGCGCAAAACTCTGCGTTCAACTTCCGCCTCACGCCCCACAGCCCCATTGAGTTGTCGGGCCCCGCACGCGGCAGCGCGCAGCTGATCACCAAGTACTCCCCCACAGGCATCATGACCCGCGGCACGCTGAACAACTGCGGCACGGGTAAGACGCCTTGGGGCACGTTCCTCACGGGCGAAGAAAACTGGGCCAACTACTTCACCCGCGCGGCTGCAGACGATGCCGCACGCGGCAACGACAAGAGCGTGACATCGCTCAAGCGCTATGGCCGTGCCCAGGGCGCTGCATCGCGCCACGGCTGGGAAACCGGCGGCACCGACGACAAGTATGTGCGCTGGAACAACAGCAAGACCGGTGCTTCCACCAACGGCAGCGACGACTATCGCAACGAGATGAACGGCATGGGCTACATCGTTGAGATCAACCCCTACAACAAGTCCGTGAGCGCCAAAAAGCGCACCGCCCTGGGCCGCTTTGCGCACGAGAGCGCGGCCTTCGGCAAGGTGGTGGTGGGCCAGCCCGTGTCGGTGTACATGGGCGACGACTCGCGTGGTGAGTACATCTACAAGTTCGTATCCACCGCGCTGTGGACCGCTGCGGATGCCAACCCCACCGACCCCATGGCCGTGGGCGACAAGTTCCTGGACAGCGGCAAGCTGTACGTGGCCAAGTTCAATGCCGATGGCACGGGCACCTGGGTAGAGCTGGCGATGTCGAACACCGCTATCGCCGCCTACGCAACCTACAAGTTTGCTGACGCGGCAGACATCGCCATCAACACCCGCCTGGCCGCCGACGCCGTGGGCGCCACCAAGATGGACCGCCCCGAGTGGAACGCTGTGAACCCCGCCAACGGCGAGATCTATTTCACGCTGACCAACAACAGCAACCGCAGCGTCAACCCCTCCAGCAGCCAATACCTGCCTGATGCGGCCAACCCACGCGCCTACACAGACATGAAGGGCACCACGGCCCAGACTGGCAACCCCAACGGCCACCTGGTGCGCATGAAGGAAGGCGCCTCCGTGACCGCCTTTGCATGGGACGTCTACCTGTTTGGCGCCGAGTCCACTGCCGACGCCACTCTTGTGAACCTGTCTGCCCTGACGGCCGACCAAGACTTCTCCAGCCCCGATGGCCTGGCCTTCAGCAAGTCCAGCGGCATCTGCTGGATCCAGACCGATGACGGCGCTTACACCGACGTGAGCAACTGCATGATGATGGCCGCCGTACCCGGCTCGGTGGGCGATGGCAGCAAGAAGACCCTGAGCTACACCAAGGCCGATGGCTCCAAGCTGGACATCGTGACCCCCGTGGGCAAGGCTGCCACGGTCGATACGCTCAAGCGCTTCCTGGTCGGACCCAAGGGCTGTGAAATCACCGGCTTGACGGAAACGCCTGATGGCAAGACCATCTTTGTGAACATCCAGCACCCCGGCGAAGCCACCAAAATGGCCGACGTGGCAGATGCCACCAAGTACCAAAGCCAGTGGCCTGCCAACGCAGGCTATGGCGCGGGCAAGCGCCCCCGCTCGGCCACCATCGTCATCACCAAGAACGACGGCGGCATGATCGGTACCTGATCGGGACGCGATCGCTGAGGTCGATCACCGTATCGACCCATCTGGCCCGCAGGCCAGGGTGTTGCCTTCACTGGGCAATCCTCTGGCCTGCGGGCTTTTTGCTTTTGGGACTGAGATGCTGGATTCAGCAGGACTGAACTTGAAAAATCCGTTCAGGCTGAGCTTGTCGAAGCCCTGCGCGGCGCTTCGACAGGCTCCGCGTGAACGGTTTGAGTAGGGTCATGCTGGATCAGCAGGGAGCGCGGGGGGCCTACGTTGCAGAGCAGTGAAACCCTCAGTAGCTCGCTCAGGAATCCGCTCAGTAGGGACTGTTTTCGCCGTACGCAGGCGCAGCGCGCCCCGGTTTGGCCGCACCAGCGGGCGCAGAGTAGGGCATTTGCCCGCTGCCATCCTTGGTGCCTTTGCGCCCGGCAATCTGCCACGCCGTGCGCTGGCCAATCAGGCTGGCCAGAAACTCCATCTCTTCATCGGTGTGGTTGATGGCGCCTGCAGGCGTGAGCAGCCGGCCATTGCGCGGCGCGGTCTCGGCCCAGAACGACTGGTGGTACACCGACTGGCTGAGCAGGCTTTCGCTGCCAGCGGCCAGGTCCACCGTGCCATAGCAATTGCAGAAATAGCCCCGCAGGGCCTGCTCGGGGAACACCTCGGCATACACCCCCGTGCCCCGGATGCCTGCGGTGAGGGTGGGCAGGGCCACTTGCCGGTCTGTGCCCTTGCCCCACACGCTGGCCGCTGCGCCGGTCAGCAAACGCAGCACCTTGACGGTGGTGGACTCATCGCCCTTGCCGTCGCCCTCGAGCGCGACACGCGTGTTTTGCCGCAGCATGAAGGCGCTGCTGCCCACGGCAAACACGGCGGTGGAGCCCGGGCCCGTCTCAATGCGGTCGCCCGTGGCAATGCTGTCGTGTGCCGTCAGCGCCCGGCCATTGCGCAGCACGTCCCCGCGCAGCTCAACGATGTTGCTGCGGGACTGCGCCTGCGCTGCCATCCAGCCACCCGTGGTGGCCCATGCAGCGGCAGCTTGCAGCAGGCTGCGACGCCGGTGCCAGCGCAGCTCGTCTTCAGTTCGGCCCAGCAGTTGGGGCGTCGGAGGGTGGTGTGTCATGGGGTGCCTCGTGCAGCAGGCTCTCGGGCGGCTCAAAGCAGTCCCTGAAGATAAACACCACACAGGTCAGGATCATGGTGGCCATCATCATGCCAGCCGATATGAGCAGCATGCTGCCAATGCTTTCATCACCTAGTCCCAGGCCTAGCAGAAGTGAGATGATGCTGATCAACAGCGCGCCCAGCACCCCAATGCCCAGCCAGGTGAATAGGAACACCAGACAGGCCCCGGCGTTGCGCACGCAGGCCATCATGCTGAAGAACAAGGCTTTGATGGGCGGAATGCCATGCCAGTGCACCAAGCCTGGCGCATGCCAGAACAGCAGTGACAAGGGCAGGGACAGCAGGGTGGCCAGCCACATGGCTTTCTGAAAGCTGGGGTCCGACGCCATTTGCGCAGTGACCGGCATGCCGTCCATGTAGACCTGCACAAAGCGCCCGCCGTCGACCAGTGCCGACAGACCCATGATGCCCAGAAAGCCCAGCGCGTACAGCACGCCCAGCAGCAGCATGTGGCGCAGGTGCTGGCGGCCTTTGCGGAAGGTGACCAGCAGCAGCGCAGGCGTGGGCCGGTGGCCCTGGATGGATTCGCCCGTGGCCACCATCATGGCCAGCGTGACGGACGGCAGCAGCACCAGCGAGGCAATGCTGCCCAGCACGGGCACGCTGGTCAGCAGCTTCATTGCAACATACGATATGAAAAACAGCGCTGCCAGCGCCATGGGCTGGCGCCGGAACGCTTGCACGCCCAGTTTGACCCAGGTGAAGCCAGTCTTGGCGGGAACGATGTGGAGTTTCATGAGGTGGGTGGTGGTGTGGTCCGTGGCGGGCGGTGTGTGTGCCTGCTAGCCCATCGCGCGCCAGGGGGGAATTTACCCCAGCGCGCTGCAGCCGGTCTGGGCAAAGGGCTATCGCATGGGGTTGTGCTGGCGTGTGGCCAGAGCTTGGGTGGCACGGGTGGCCCTGCCAACCCACCGCGTGCGCCGGTGCAGATGGCCCCTGGCAGTGCTCTGTCGCTCTGGCGTTGCAGGGGCGGGCCGCAAGATGGAACTACGGGACGTCAGGCTTGCACTGGGTGCGCAATGCGGTCCTGCAGCACGCGCTCGAAGTGGGTCGGGTCGTGCGGCTTGAGCATGGACGCCTCGCGCGGCAGGTAAAAGTCCCACAGGCGCGAGATCCAAAAGCGCAGCGCCCCGGCGCGCAGCATGGCGGGCAGCAGTTCGCGCTCTGCCGCTGTCAGGGGGCGCACGGCCTGGTAGGCGGTGAGCATGGCCGTGGCGCGCTCGGTGTGGTGTGTGCCGGTGGGCAGGTCAATGCACCAGTCGTTCAGGCACACCGCCAAGTCAAACAGCCAAGTGTCCACGCCCGCAAAGTAAAAGTCGAAGAAGCCCGTCAGGGTGTCTTCGGCAAACATCACGTTGTCGCGGAACAGGTCGGCATGCACCGGGCCACGGGGCAGGGCGGCGTAGGTGGACGACGCGGCCACGTGGTTCTGGTAGGCCAGCTCCGATTGCAGCAGCGCGGCCTGGGCGGCGTCCAGGTGCGGCAGCACCACGGGCACGGTCTCGTTCCACCAGGGCAGGCCGCGCAGGTTGGGCTGGTGGCGGTCAAAGTCGCGCCCCACCAGGTGCATGCGCGCCAGCATGGCACCCACGGCGGCGCAGTGCACGGGCTCGGGGGCCAGCTGGCTTTTGCCGCGCAGCTTGCTCACCACCGCCGCAGGCTTGCCCGCCACGGTGTGCAGGATTTCGCCGTACTTGTCGCCACGCGGCTCGGGCACGGGGATGCCGCCGTGCGCCAGGTGCTTCATCAGGTGCAGGTAAAACGGCAGTTGCTCGGCCGTCAGGCGCTCGAACAGCGTCAGGACGAACTCGCCCTGCGAGCTGGTCAGGAAGTAGTTGGTGTTTTCAATGCCGCCCTCAATGCCGCGCAGTTCCACCAGCTCGCCAATTTGCAGTCGGCGCAGCACTTCGCGTGCATCTTTTTTGGAGACTTCGGTAAAAACAGCCATCGTTCAGCTCAGCAGGGGAGAAAGTAAGGGGGGCGGAATCACGGGCCCAGCCCGTGCCGGGGCCATGGCCCCCATGCGGGTGCGGGGGCAGGGCGTGCAGTGCGGCGGGCCCTCAAGGCAGGCCCGCGCAGGGGTTCAGAACTTCATCACGTTCCACACACGCGGGGCGGTGTTGGTCTCCGCACCGCTGTTGCTGCCAGCGCGGCTGCGGGCACCGTCAGGCGATTTCACTTCATAGGCGGGCATGTCGCTGCCCTTGGGCTGCACGTTGATGCTTTGCGTCTGGCCACCCACGCGCACCTCATCGACGCGGCTGCCGCCATCTTCCACGCGAATGCGCTCGGTGCGCTGGTTGGTGCGGCCTTCCATTTGCTCTGGATTTGATAGCTGCTCGCGCTTTTCCGTTGTGCCCTGAGGGGCATTTTGGTTCGTATTTTGGGCCAGCAGGGGGCTGGACGCCAGGCCCAGCAAAAGAAAGAGGTGGAATGCGCGCATGGGGCCGATTGTAGAGCGCCGTCCAGAGGCCGCTTGCCCGTGCACAATCCGTGCATGACTGACAAAAAGACCCTGGTGCTGGTGGACGGCTCCAGCTACCTCTACCGTGCCTTTCACGCCATGCCCGACCTGCGGGCCGTGCCGGGTGACCCCAGCAGCGCCGCCACGGGCGCCATTCGCGGCATGATCAACATGATGCAGGCCCTGCGCAAAGAGGTGGTGGCCGACTACGCCGTGTGCGTGTTCGACGCCTCGGGCCCCACCTTCCGCGATGCCCTGTACACCGAATACAAGGCCACGCGCTCGCCCATGCCCGACGACCTGCGCAGCCAGATCGAGCCCATCCACGAGGTGGTGGACCTGCTGGGCTGGAAGGTGGTGGCCGTGCCCGGCGTGGAGGCCGACGACGTGATCGCCACCTTGGCCAACGCAGCAGCCGCACAGGGCATTGAGGTCATCGTGTCCAGCGGCGACAAAGACTTGAGCCAGCTGGTCAACGAGCACATCACCATCATCGACACCATGAGCGGCAAGCGCCGCGATGTGGCGGGCGTGACGGCCGAGTTTGGCGTGCCCCCCGCGCTGATGGTGGACTACCAGGCCCTGGTGGGCGACACCGTGGACAACGTGCCCGGCGTGACCAAGGTCGGCCCCAAGACCGCCGCCAAGTGGCTGGAAGAATACGGCTCGCTCGACAACCTGATTGCCAACGCCGACGCCATCAAAGGCGTGGCGGGCAACAACCTGCGTGAGGCCATTGCCAGCGGCCAACTGGCCCTGAGCCGCCAGCTCGTCACCATGAAAACCGACTGCGCGCTGGCCGACTACATCCCCGGCCTGCCCGCGTTTGACGACATCACGCTGGACGCGCCCGACAACGCTGGCCTGCTGCCGTTTTACGAAAAGTACGGCTTCAAGGGCCTGGCTGCCGCCATCAAGGGCGCGGCTGCCTCTGCCGCTGTAGCCCCCACCGTCGCCATGCCCGGCCAAAGCGGCGATCTGTTTGCCGATCACTCCGCCAGCACCGTGGCCGAAGAAGCCCAGCACCGCACCGTGGTGTACGACACCATCCTCAACTGGGCCGACTTTGACCAGTGGCTGGAGCGCCTGCACAAAGCCCCGCTCACGGCCATCGACACCGAAACCGACTCCCTCGACGAAATGCGTGCGCAAATCGTCGGCATCTCTTTTAGCGTGCAGCCCGGCGAAGCCGCCTACATCCCCCTGCGCCACGAAGGCCCCGACGCGCCCGCGCAACTGCCTTTGGATGAAGTGCTCGCCCGCCTCAAGCCCTGGCTGGAAGACGCCAAACACCACAAGCTCGGCCAGCACATCAAATACGACCGCCATGTGTTCGCCAACCACGGCATCGAAGTGCAGGGCTACGCGCACGACACCTTGCTGCAAAGCTACGTGCTCGAAGTGCACAAGCCCCACAACCTGACCAGCCTGGCCGAGCGCCACACGGGCCGCAAAGGCATCAGCTACGAAGACCTGTGCGGCAAAGGCGCGCACCAGATCCCGTTTGCGCAAGTGCCCGTGGACAAGGCCGCTGCCTATTCGTGCGAAGACTCTGACCAGACCCTGGACGTGCACAACGCCCTGTGGCCCCTGCTGCAGGCGGATGACAAACTGCGCTTCATCTACGAGCTGGAGATTGCCAGCAGCGAGGCCCTGTACCGCATCGAACGCAACGGCGTGCTCATTGACGCCCCCACGCTGGCCGCCCAAAGCCACGAGCTGGGCCAGCGCATCTTGCAGCTCGAAACCGAGGCGTACGAGATTGCAGGCCAGCCCTTCAACCTGAGCAGCCCCAAGCAACTGGGCGAAATCTTCTTCGACAAGCTGGGCATGCCGGTTGTGAAGAAGACCGCCACCGGCGCCCGCAGCACCGACGAAGAAGTGCTGGAAAAGTTGGCCGAGGACTACCCCCTGCCCGCCAAGCTGCTGGAGCACCGCAGCCTCGTCAAGCTCAAAGGCACCTACACCGACAAGCTCGCCCAACTGGCCCTGCCGCGCACAGGCCGCGTGCACACGCACTACGCGCAGGCTGTGGCTGTGACCGGCCGTTTGTCCAGCAACGACCCCAACCTGCAAAACATCCCCATCCGCACCCCCGAAGGCCGCCGCGTGCGCGAAGCCTTCGTAGCGCCCGCAGGCCGCGTGATTGCGAGTGCCGACTACTCCCAGATCGAGCTGCGCATCATGGCCCACCTGAGCGGCGACCACTCGCTGCTGCACGCCTTCCACGCCGGGCTGGACGTGCACCGCGCCACCGCCGCCGAGGTGTTTGGGGTGGAGGTCGATCAGGTCACCAGCGAGCAACGCCGCTACGCCAAGGTCATCAACTTCGGCCTCATCTACGGCATGAGCAGCTTTGGCCTGGCCAAGAACTTAGGCATTGAGACCAAGGCCGCTGCTGCCTACATCGACAAATACTTCCAGCGCTACCCCGGCGTGAAGCAGTACATGGACGAGACCAAGGCCGCCGCCAAATCCATGGGCTATGTCGAAACCGTGTTTGGCCGCCGCCTGTACCTGCCCGAAATCAATTCCCCCAACGGCCCGCGCCGCGCCGGGGCCGAGCGCGCCGCTATCAATGCGCCCATGCAGGGCACGGCCGCTGACCTCATCAAGCTGGCCATGGTGGCCGTGCAAAAAGAGCTGGACGCCCACAAGCCAGATATCAAGATGATCATGCAGGTGCACGACGAACTGGTGTTTGAGCTGCCCGAGAGCGAAGTGGACTGGCTCAAGACCCATATCCCGCGCCTGATGGCGGACGTGGCGGCGCTGAAGGTGCCGTTATTGGCAGAGGTCGGGGTGGGGGCTAATTGGGATAAGGCGCATTGAAGCCCAGTGATAAGCGAGGCAGGTCAACATGTTTAAGTGTTTTTGGCCTGTAGTGCCTGTCTACTAAGCGCTGGCAGCTATGAAATTAGAAGCAGTAACCTGTTCCATAAGCCTACCGAGCCTGTATTCTGAGTTTTAGGGTTTGTTGTCCCGCCTTTGAAGTGCTGTGGACGTTCAGGCATTGGATGATGAAGGAATGCGGAGTTTTCGTAGTGCTTAGGGCGCCAGATTTGGCACCTGAACTTCGGCATCATGATTTGGTAAGGAGCGTGCCTATGGATGCGATCAATTGGAGTCAGGTAGTGACGCTTGGAATACCAGGTGTGTTGGTTGTAGCTGGTTGGTTCTTTGCCCATTGGCTCACGGCAAGACGCGAACTTTTTTCTAAAAGGCGTGTTGACCGTCTGCGTGCCCTTGAAGCTGCATACATGCGTATTTCTTCATCCAGCAATCGTCCTTTGACGATTGAAACGATAGAGCGGATAGAGACTTTCGTTGCTGAAATCCAGCTGTATGGCACCCCGTACCAAGTAAAGCTCATGAATGAGGCGGTAGAGAGTTTTCTCAAGCCTGATTTCAAGGTTAACTGGGATCAATTGCTCGAAGATCTGCGAGATACGATCAGAGCGGAACTGCGCCTTGAAAAAGTCACTGGCCCTGTTTGGTGGCTGCGATTGCCCCAGCCCCCAACTATGCCTCTCTCGCGAGTTTCATTTGCCGAAAAGCTGCGGCAACGCAAGGGGGCCTAACATTTCGTTTTGCCCAGCTTGCATTGGCGGAGCGATACCCTTCTTGCTGTTCTCAAGCACTTTGCGCACCTTGCTTTTTATGGCGCAATTCGTACTTGATAGTGCTCTCCATCTTCTGTCTGGGTAGGTGGATGCCCCTCGCCGCTTCCCGCTAAAGCTGGTGATCGACGACGCTGTGGCAAGCCAAGTCTGCAATTAGTTGGGCGTTGCAATTCCTTTCCTGAAGATCTAGCTAACGTCGATCATTTGCCCCAGCCCAGCAGCAAATCAAACGTGTCGCTAGACTCATCCGGCTAACTGTTCGCTACCCCGCTAACCTCCAACTTTCAGCCCGGAGCCCTTGCATGTCCAACCCCACCCCCTACACCCCCCCAGCCATCTGGCAATGGAACAAAGAAAACGGCGGTCAGTTCGCCAGCATCAACCGACCTATTGCCGGGGCTACGCACGATAAAGAGCTGCCTGTGGGCAAGCACCCGCTGCAGCTCTATTCGATGGGTACGCCCAATGGCGTGAAGGTCACGATCATGTTGGAAGAGCTGCTGGCGCTGGGCCACAGCGGGGCGGAGTACGACGCGTGGTTGATCCGCATTGGCGATGGCGACCAGTTTGGCAGCGGGTTTGTGGGCATCAACCCCAACTCCAAGATCCCCGCGTTGCAAGACCGCACCGACCCTGCCAACCCCGTGCGGGTGTTTGAGTCCGGGGCCATCCTGATGCATCTGGCTGAGAAGTTTGGTGCCTTTTTGCCCAAGGACGGCGCGGCGCGGGCCGAGTGCCTGTCGTGGCTGTTCTGGCAGATGGGCAGTGCGCCGTTTGTGGGGGGAGGGTTTGGGCATTTTTATGCCTATGCGCCGGTCAAGATCGAGTACGCGATTGACCGCTATGCGATGGAAACCAAGCGCCAGCTCGATGTGCTGAACCAGCGCCTGGCTGTGACGGAGTATGTGGCGGGCAATGAGTACACCGTGGCCGACATGGCGATCTGGCCCTGGTATGGGCTGATGGTGAAGGGCGAGGCCTACGACGCGGGCGAGTTTTTGCAGGTGCATGAATACACCCATGTGCTGCGCTGGGCCGAGCAGGTGGGCCAGCGCCGCGCCGTGCAGCGCGGCCGCATGGTGAACCGGGTGCGCGGTGACCTGGCCAGCCAGTTGCATGAGCGGCACGATGCCAGCGACTTTGAGACGAAGACGCAGGACAAGATCGCAGCGGCAGCCTCCAGCCCATCGTCGTCACCCGCACGCTGAGCATTTTTGAACGCGGCGATCACCGCGCGTACCGAAGCGCACTACCGGATGCCTGCATGCTTGCCAGGCAGGCGTGCGGACATGGCGGCGTGGCTTTTGCTGCTGCGGTGGTTGCGGGCGCGGCTTTGAACAGGTTCTAAGCTACGCGGTCTCGCAATGGGTGGATGCAAGGATTGCACGTCCGGCCTGTTCCTTGCATCGTTGGTTCTAAGTTCTGCTTGGTATCCCATGCCAAAGGGGCTTTGTCCGCCCCCCAAAAGACAGTCAACTGGTTCTCAACCCATGCGCCTTCGCCACATAGAAGTTTTCAATGCCGTGATGCTTACCGGCAGCGTGAGCGCGGCGGCCCGCCTCATCAACGTTACGCAGCCTGCGGTCAGCCGCATCTTGGCGCATGCTGAACTGCAGTTGGGCTTTCCGCTGTTCCACCGGCTCAAGGGCAAGCTGGTGCCCACCACCGAGGCGCAGACGCTGTACCCGCACATTGAGCGCCTGTTCACCCAGCTCGATGATGTGCAGCGCCTTGCCAACAGCCTCAAAAGCGACCGGCGCGAGGGGGAGCTGCATATTCTGAGCGTGCTGGCACTGAGCTACGAGGTGCTGCCGCGTGCATTGCGGTTCTTCAGGCAGAAGCACCCGGATGTGCAGGTAACCATCGACGCGCTGCACTCGCCCCAGATCGTCTCGGCCCTGGTGCTGCAGGAGGCGGATGTGGGCTTTGTGTTCAGCGCCATCGCTCACCCCGCGTTGACGCAAGAGCATCTGGCCGATGGGCGCATGGTGTGTGTGGCACCCAAGGGAATGCTGGGGGCTGCGCTGGTGGCGGCCGGGGTGGCGCATCTGGCCGACCTGGCCGACACACCCGTGGTGCGGCTGGATGTGCGTGACCCCATCGGCACAGTGGTCAGCCATGCCTGCCGCGAGGCCGGGGTGGGCTTGCAGACGGCGATCACGGTGCAGACCTATCACGCAGCGCTGGCATTGGCGCATCACGGCCATGCGGTGGCTGTGGTCGACACGTGCACAGCGGCATCGGCCGACCGCAGCAAGGTGGATGTGCTGGCGCTTGCGCCGCACATTGCCGTGCCCATCAAGTCGCTGCGCACCGTGAACCGGCCCAGCTCGCTGCTGGCCAGTGCCATGACGCAGTGCATGCGCCAGGCGGTGGCCGAGACGCTGGGAGCGGTGGGCCTGCTACCTGAGGTGGAGTGACCAGTGAACGGGCCACCTGCCGAGGTGGGGGCTTGTAGTAGCTGAAGCGGGCGGGAGTGTGATGAAGGGTGGCTTAGGCGGGCACCAGTAGTTCGGCCACCTGCGCTGCCGTGCCAAACGCCAGCGTGAACCCCAAGGAACCGTGGCCTGTGTTGAGAAGCAGGTTGTCGGGCGCCCGCGCCCAACGGCCCACCACCGGCAGCCCGGTGGGTGTGGCGGGGCGCATGCCGGTCCAGGCGTGCAGGTCGCCGCCTTGGTGGCAGCCCGGAAAAACGGCGCGTGTGGCATCGCGCAGGCTCTGGATGCGTGCGGCAGGTATGCGCGCATCGTGCCCCACCAGTTCGGCCATGCCCGCCACCCGCAGGCGCTGGCCGATGCGCGCAAATACCACCTTGCGTGCGGCGTCGGTCACATTGACGCGAGGCACTGCCGATGGTGCAGCGCTGGTATCGAGTGTGATGCTGTAGCCCTTGAGTGGGTACACGGGCAGGCGAAAGCCTAGCGTCTGCGCCACCTGGTGGCTGCGGCTGCCCAGGGCCAGCACAAACTGCTGCGCCTCGATGGCGCCTGCACTGGTCTGCACCGCAGCAATGCGGGTGCCCTGGCGCACAAAGCCCTGGACCGTGGCACCCAGTACAAAGCGCACCCCCCGTGCGGCCAGCACGGCCTGCAAGCCTTGGCAGACCATAAGGCAGTCGGCCGCGCATTCGCTGGGGGTGTAGATGGCTCCGGCAATGCGCGGCTGGTATTGCTGCAGCGCGGGCTCGATCTCTGTGCAGCGCTGGGCTGACACCGCCTGTTGTTCGCAGCCCCACTGGCGCTGCAGGTCCATCTGGCGTTGCGCAGCGGCCAGGCCGGTGGCGGTGTCGTACAGCACCAGCTTACCGGTGCGGGAGAAGTCGCAGTCCAGGGCCTCTGCCCGCATCATGGCCTCGAAATGGTGGCGGCTCAGGGCGGCCAAGGCCAGTAGCTGCGCAGTGCTGCGTTCAGAGGTTGGCCGGTTGCATGCGCGCAGAAACTCCAGCCCCCAACGCCACTGGTGGGTGTCCCACTGCATGCGCAGCTTGAGCGGAGAACTGGGCAATAGTAGCAGCCGGGGCAACTGCCGCCAGATGCTGGCGTCTGCCAGCGGCTGCACATAGCTGTAGCTCAGCTGCGCGCCATTGCCACCGCTGGCGCCCGTGCCGGGCTGGGCTTGGTCGATGACGGTGACCTGCAAACCGCGCTGGTGGAGTTCATACGCTGTGGCCAGGCCGACGATGCCTGCACCCAATACACATACCTGCATCTTGTGGGGGAGTGGGGGGTTAACTGACTGCGGATCAATGTAGGGCGCGGGCCGCGCTTTGAACAATGCCAAAGCCATACCCGCCTATGCCAATAAGTTATGTGCGCAAGTCAGTGCCGCCCTAGGCCTACCCCTTGCATGGAGGCGTGCCGTTGTTGGTGCGTGGTGATGCAAATTGGTGCGCAGTGGGTGTGCGGTGGTGCGGGGAGTGCACTGCAAAAGTGCCATAACTTTTGATCATGACGAACCCCTGCGAATGAATTGTTCAAAGGCACCGCGAATTTTTACAGTGCCCCTGCGTTCTGTTTTTCTTCAACCCGTTTGCCTGCATTTTTACAAAGGGATTCCCATGAAGCTCTCTGCCATCACGTCTGCTGCCCTGGTGTGGGTTGGCCTGCTGTCCTGCACCGCAACCCATGCCGACACCCTCAAGAAGATTGCCGACTCGGGCAAGATCACGCTGGCCTACCGTGAGTCATCGGTGCCCTTCAGCTACCTGTCCGGTCCGGGGGTACCCATCGGCTTTGCGGTAGACATCTCCAATGCCGTGGTGGACGCGGTGAAGAAGCGCCTGAACAACCCGAACATCAAGGTGGAGTTGCAGGCCGTGACCTCGCAGAACCGCATTCCGCTGCTCACCAACGGCACCATTGACCTGGAGTGCGGATCGACCACCAACAACACGGTGCGGGGCAAGGATGTGCAATTTGCCATCAACTACTTCTACACCGGTACGCGTCTGCTGACGAAGAAGGCATCGGGCATCAAGAACTACGCCGACCTGGCTAAGAAGAAGGTGGCCAGCACCTCGGGCACCACCAACGCGCAGGTCATCCGCAAATACAACCGCGACAACAACCTCGACATGGACCTTGTGATGGGCAAAGACCATGACGACGCTGTTTTGCTGGTCGAAACCGGGCGGGCGGAGGCGTTTGCGATGGATGACATCCTGCTGTTTGGCCTGATGGGCAACCAGCGCAACCCGGCCGATTGGGCGGTGGTAGGGGATTCGCTGCAGGTCGAGCCTTACACCTGCATGCTGCGCAAGGACGACCCGCAGTTCCAGGCTCTGGTCAACGGCGTGATTGGCGGGATGATGAAGTCCGGCGAATTTGAAAAGCTCTACACCAAGTGGTTCATGTCGCCCGTGCCGCCACGCGGCCAGAACCTGAACCTGCCCATGAGCAAGGAGTTGCGCGAGAACCTGGTAGCGCAAAGCGACAAGCCCGCACAGTAAGCCGGAGCGCGCATGTCTTTTGTGTTTGCAAACCACCCCCAGCCCAGCCTCCCTTCCCATGCCCCGCAGGTGGTGGGCATTCTGGGAGGGATGGGACCTGCCGCCGGGGCTGACTTTGTGCGCCTGTTCGTGCAGGCCTGTACCGACCGCATGGAGGCGCTGGGCATTCCGGTACGCGACCAGGCCTACCCCGAGCACTGGCTGGCGCAGGTCCCCATCCCCGACCGCACGGCTGCGCTCACCGATACGCGCCCTGGTGCGCACCAGCCCGCAGACCCCATGCTGCAGGCCACGGGCCGGTTGGCGGCGCTGGGCGCACGGGTGGTGGCGATTGCGTGCAACACAGCCCATGCGTGGCACGGCATTCTTCAGCAGCGGTTTCCGCAGATGGTGGTACTGCATGGGGTGCAGGAGGTGGTGGCCGAGCTTGCAGCGCGCCAGGTGCAGGGCGTGGGGCTGCTGGCGACACGCGGTGCCTATGAAGCTGGGCTGTACCAGCGTGAGCTGGAGCGCGCACGCATCGTCTGCTTTGTGCCCGAAGACGCTGAACGCGAACTGCTGATGCAAGGCATCTACGACGGGGTGAAGGCGGGCAACTACCCCTTGGCACGCCAGCGCTTTGAGGCCGTGTCGATGGCGCTGCAGGAGCGCCATGGCGTATCCACGCTGATCATGGGATGCACCGAGATACCGCTGGCGCTGTCTGAGCACTCAGGGCTGGAAGGTGTGTCGCTGGTGAACCCCTCTGAGGTGCTGGCCTCGGCCCTGGCCCGACATGCGTATGGACAACTCCAATCTGCGGGCTGAGCCCACCACACTGTCGTCGGCATGGTGGGCGGTCGACTCCCTTTCCTGCCATGTTGCTCGCCAGCATGGGGTGCAGCGTGTTGAATGAAGGTGAACACCATGACCGTTGCGATGTTGGGAAAAAAGTGGGGCAGTACCGTGGGGTGGGCCGTGCTCGCGTTCACGTTCGGCACAGTGGGCTGCGATAAGGTGCTTGCCCAGTCGGCGGCATTGTCACAGGCCGCACCAAAAGCGGCACCACAGGTAGCGTCATCATCGTTTCCGGGTAAAACGCTTCAACGCATTCAGCTCAGCGGTGTGGTGGTCATCGGCCACCGGGAATCGTCCATACCGATGTCCTATGTGGCCAACGGAACACCCATGGGTTACAGCGTGGATGTTTGTTTGCAGATTGCGCAGACGCTGGGGCGGCATCTCAAGCTGCGTGAGACCAAGGTGGCCTACCGTCTGGTCACGTCCAGCAGCCGCTTTGACGCCATTGAAAAGGGCGAGGTGGACCTGGAATGTGGCTCGACCACCAATACGGCAGCGCGCCGTGAGCGCGTTGCATTCACCATCGCGCATTTCATCGCCTCGTCACGCATCCTGGTGCAAAGCGACAGGCCATATTCGCGCATTGAAGACCTGGACGGCAAGACCGTCGCGTCCACGGCGGGCACCACCAACATCGATTCGCTGGCACGTGAGGCGGCCTCGAAAGTGGTGCGTGTGCGTATTGAGGCCGCCAAGGACCATGCCGAGGGCTTTGGCTGGGTGGTGAGCGGCAAGGTGGAGGGCTTCGCCATGGACGACGTGTTGCTGTACGGCCTGCGCGCCAGCCACACCCAGCCGCAGGACCTGAAGGTCATCGGCAAGCCCATGAACATCGAACCTTACGCGGTGGCGTTTGAGCGCAATAACCCCGAACTCAAGGCGGTGGTGGATGCCGAACTGCGCCGCTTGATACAGACCCGCGAGCTGCACCGTCTGTATGACAAGTGGTTCACCCAGCCGATTCCGCCCCACGGCATCAATCTGGGTATGCGCATGCCGCATCTGCTGGCGGATTCCCTCAAATACCCTTCGGACTACGTGCCGCAGTAGGAAAAGCAGTAGTTGACTGCGGCCCCCCAAGGTTTGATGCTGCTGAAGGAGAAAAAGCTGCTAGCGCTTGAAAGATAAGCGCAAGCAGCTATCTTTTTTATAGTGAAATCCGCTCAAGGTGTTCCGTAACCCAAGGTGCTTTGTCGTTTATGCCGACCCCTCCAGCCGCGTCTTGTAAAGCTGCAGCACGGTCTGCGCAAAGTTGTCCAGCAGGGCCTGGGCCCACCAGTTGGCGTAGGTGTTGAAGTCGGTGGACAGGCGGTAGCTGATGCGCAGGTGCAGCCGCGTGCCGCCTGCCTCGGGCGTCAGGGTGTAGGCGGTGTCGTTCAGGTCAAAGTAGGCGCCGCCAATGGCGACGTGGTCGTCCAGCGCGCCTGCGGGGATGGAGTCGGGCCCGAAGCGGTAGGTCCAGCGCAGGTGGCGGCCGGGTTCCCATTCCTGGATGATTTCGTCAAAGTGCACGCCCTTGGCCCAGCGGCTTTTGCGCACGCGCTGGCTGCCTTCTTGCACCGTCACGGCCTCCACGGGTGGGGGCACGCCGATGCGGTAGGTCCAGGCGGTATTCACTTCGTGCGGCTGGATGTTGCGGATGTTCGTAATGCCCTCCCACACCACCGAGGCGGGGGCGTTGATCCACAGGCTGCGCTCTACCTGCCCCATCTGTGCGGGTGCGCCTTGCGGCAGCACCAGCGCGGCGGCCAGGGGCAGCACAGCAAAGCCATAAGCCGCGTGGCGCGGCCAGCGGGTGAGGCGGCACACCAGCCCCATGCACAGCCCGCCCGCCATGCCCATGAAGGTGAACAGCGGCACGATGACGACGGCGCAGATCAGCCCTTCGATCAATATCAGCAACGAGCCAATCACGACCAGTGCCGTGGCCAGCGCCGGCGCCCAGGCGTAGTAAGACCAGCTGCGCCGTTGCTGCCGTTCTGCCAAGTACACGGTGATGGCCCCGGTGGCCAGCGGTACCAGCCAGATGAAGGCCCCCACCATGGCCGACCAGCGGCTGCTGGGCGCGCCGCTGAACGCCAAGCGCAGCAGCAGGCCAAACACCATGCCGCAGACGATGGGAGTGAGCTTGCCGAATTTGCCAAATGGCAGGCGCGATGGGTCTTCGGCAGAGTCCCACGGCGAAGGCTCGTCGGGCTCTGCTGGCGCTATGGGCTTTGCGGTGGGCTTGGTTGGGCTGTCAGACATGGTTCCTCCCTGGATGTGTGGTGCGGTGTCGCTTGTATGAACCTGCAATATCCGTTCGGGCTGAGCTTGTCGAAGCCTTGCGCTGCGCTTCGACACGCTCAGCGTGAACGGTGGCAGGTGGGTTGACGCCGATTCAGAGCGGCTAACAAAACTCTTCTGGCGTTGTTGCCGCGTCTTGTCGTACTGCTCGTACTGCCTGCGACGCAGCGCCTAGCCAGAACCGCTTCGCTGGGTTTTGTTAGCCACTCTCAGTGCCTTGTGTCTGGGGTAAGCGGCATCCCGTTCACCCACCCCACAGTGCGGGCTTGTTCACCATCAGCGCAAAGACCACGGCCATGGCGATGAAGGCGGGGTAGCCCAGGCCTTCCCACCAGCGCTGCAGGCGCACGTATTGCGGGGGCAGCGGGGTGCCTGCGGCGTGGGCGGCCTGCGCCATGCGGGCCATGCGGATCTGCAGGGCCACCACCGGCAGCCAGCAGGCTCCGGCCAGCAGGTACAGCGCAATCGACAAGGCCAGCCACGGGGTGGTGATGGGCCAGCCTGCCATGTGGGCCATGGCGATGCCGGTGAGCGGCTGCACGATCACGGCGGGGGTGGTAAACCACCAGTCGGCCCGCACCACCAGTCGGCCCACCACGGCCTGCGCGGCCACGCTGCCGCTGCGGTTGGCAAAGAACAGGTAGAACGCCGAGCCCAGGCCGGTGCCCACCAGAAACACGCTGGAGATGATGTGAAGGGTCTTGAGAACGAGGTAGGTGTTCATGGTTCGGTTTCTTCTCGATGTGCGGGAAGGCTTGATTGAATCGGTCTCTGTGACATTGACAACATCCGTTCGGGCTGAGCTTGTCGAAGCCCTGCGCTGCGCTTCGACAAGCTCAGCGTGAACGGTTGAAGTGGTTCAAGCGGTTGAAGTGGTTTGAGTGGGTTCATGCTGTGTCGCCAGCACCACCAAGATGGCGGCAATCGGCAGGTTCTTGAGTAGAGACCCGAGCGGGTCGAGCCACAGGTGGGGCAGCAGCACGGTGGCGGTGAGGGTCATCACTCCCATCAACGCGAGGGCTGCCCATGCGCTGTAGCGGCCAGGCCAGCGCCACAGGGCCAGGCCCATCAGCAGGTCGGCCGCTGCACCGCCCCAGATCAGGGCTTGAATCCACAGGTCATCGCTCAGCCCGGCCTGGCGCAGCAGGGCATCGCCTTGCGTGCGGTGGGTGATGGCGCTGACCACGGCGGTGCCCAGCCACACGGTCACCAGGCTGGCACGCAGCAGCCGGACAGCGGGGACTGTGGGGGTGGGCAGTGGGGCTTGGGGGTGTACGGATGGGGTCATGAGGGGGCTCCGGGATGGAGTGCGTCAGGCGCTGCGGCGGTGGGGGATGGGGCCCAGGCGCGCTCTACCAGTTGGCTGTAGTGCGTGGCGGGGTAGCCCAGCAGGGCTTGCAGCGGCGCGGGGTCGGCCACGTTGTCGGTGGCCAGCATGGTCAGGGTCTCGCTGCACCAGGGGGACACTGGCACCCAGTCGCCCAGCCGGGCCGACAGGCGGGTGAGCGGTGTAGGCAGCTGCAGCGCATGGGCGGGCGGGTGGCCGCACTGCGCACGCAGGTTGGCAATCAATGCCGCCATGGGCAGCGCTTCTGGCCCCACGCAGGGCACCACGCCGCGCACTTGGCTGTGGCTGCCCAGCAGCGCCACCACGGCGTCGGCCAGGTCGTGCACGGCCACGGGTTGGACGCGTGCGGTGAGCACCGGCCCAGGCAGTGCCAGCACGGGCAGGCGGGCCAGCCGCATGAACAGGGTGGCACTGGCGCCACCGTGGCCAAACACCACGCTGGGGCGCAGCACCACGCCGCGCAGGGGGCTGGTGGAATCGTTGGTGGCCGCTGCCAGGCCCAGCAGGTGCTCGTCGGCAGCGCGCTTGGTGCGGGCGTAGCGGGTGCTGCCGGTTTGCACGCCCAGGGCCGATATTTGCACCACATGCCGCACACCCGCTTGTCGGCAGGCCTCAAACAGCGCCACGGGGGTGTGGTGGTGCACGGCATCGATGGGGCGGGCGGCGGTGTTGCGCAGCACACCCACGGCGTTGACCACGGCGTCGATGCCTTGCAGGTGCGGCAGCCAGGTGGCTGCATCGGTGTCGCGGGCAAAGTCCATGGCCACGCCGCCAGCGTGTTGCTGCCGTGGTGAGTTGGGCGAATGGCCCATGTGCACGGTGTGCCCGGCCCGGCGCAGCGCGGCGGCAATGGCCCGGCCGATGAAGCCGGTGGCCCCGGTCAGCAGCACCTGCAGGGGGTCAAAGGAGAGGGATGTGGCGGGCGATGTCGTGGAGGGCGTATGCATGGCGGGGCTCCGATGGGGAGTGATGGTGACCTCACAGAGCCGTTCACGCTGAGCCTGTCGAAGCGCGGCGCGAGGCTTCGACAGGCTCAGCCCGAACGGGGGTGGCAGGGGCTGTGCTGCCTCCGCCGTCGCGCCCGTGTTGCCCTTCGTGCCCTTCTTGCAGTCTGTCCAGCATGCACTGGTCCGTGCATTGCTGGGCCGCTGCCCGCTCTGCCGCGCGGCGCAGGGCCTTGCCAAAGAACATGCGTATCACCCAGGCCGGTGCGCGGTAGCGGTTGCGGGCGATCACGGGGTACAGCGCGTCCATGCCCGCGCGCAGCAGCGGAATGCGGGCGGGGGCCATCACCCAGCCCAGGCCCACGGCAGCGTAGGCCACCTCAAACGCGGCCACGCCGCTGAGCCATTGCCCGCTGGCGGTGCGGGCGTGCATCAGGGTCAGCAGCGCTTCGCGCGTCACGCCCTCGGGGCAGGTGAAGCCGGGTGCCTGCACGTCTTCAAAGTGCAACTGCCCGGCCTGGTTGCGCAGCATGAGGTTGTGCATCTCGGTGTCGCACAGCGGGCAGGCGCTGTCGTAGTACAGGGTGGCGGGATAGGTGGCTGCGGTCATGGTCTCGATCCTTTCTGAAATTTCTGTCAAAAGAGAAATTAAAGGTCAAAAAATTTTGCAGGAAGTGACTAAGGGGCGGGGGGCGTGCGGTCAGTGGCGTTGGATGGCGCAGGGGCTGCAGGCGCATCGCCGCCGCGCACAAACTTTTGCACGGTGGCGCCCATGCGCAGCACCTTCTCCAGCGTGCTAGGCGACAGGCGCAGCATCTCGTCCGCCCAGGTGCCCAGCGATTCCATCAGGTGCAGGGTCTCGCGCACGCGGTCTTGGGCGTCGGGGCTCTCCTGGGCAAATTCGGGCTTGCGCACCAGCTCGCGCAGCATGCGGGTGGTGGGGTCAAACTCGCGTGTCTTGCGCTCGCGCACCACGGTGCGAAACAGCTCCCACACATCGCTGCTGGTCTCGTAATAGTCGCGCCGGTCGCCCAGCACATGGGTCACGCGGATCAGCTGCCAGTTCAGCAGCTCTTTGAGGCTGTTGCTGACGTTGGAGCGCGCCACCACCAGGGTGTCGGCAATCTCTTCGGCGTTGAGCGGGCGGCCATGGAAGAACAGCAGGGCATGCAACTGGGCCACCGTGCGGTTCACGCCCCAGGCGCTGCCCATTTCTCCCCAGTGGACGACGAATTGTTGGGCGATGGGTGTGAGTTGCATGGTGGGCAGTCTCATGGCTTCTGTAATTTCTGTCAAGAGAGAAATAAAAGAATGTGAAGGCTACCGTTCAAACCTCGGCGTGTTCCTCATAGATACGGGGGCGCAGCCAGCGCGCTGAAGCACAAATGGCTAATATGGGCCGCCGACGCTGGCAGCCCGACCTGCGCGCCATCACGCTGCGCAGGCCGGGGCTGAGCTGCTTGTTGGTGCGGTGGTGTCCGCGCCCATCCCCATGGGCCCTGGGTTGGCCCAGCCGCTGTGTTGGTTTTCCCCGCAAGGGCTTGCGCCTTTGTTTCCTTTGTTCTGATTGCACTCTGGAGGTATCTGATGCTCAACCGTGACCACCAACTGGACACCGAAGCCCTGCTGCCCGGGCGCTCGACCGAAGCGGGCGCCACCCGGCGCACCGCCTTGCAGGCCGCGCTGGGCTTGGGGTATGCCGCCGCTGCCGCGCCTTTGATGGCGCAAACCGCCATTGCCACGTCTGCCGAGGGGCTGGTGGCGGGCCAGGTGACTTATGAGGTGGACGGCTTCAAGGTGCCCGCCTACCGCGCTGCACCGGCGGGCAAAACGGGGTTGCCCGTGGTCCTGGTGATCCAGGAGATTTTTGGCGTGCACGAATACATTGCCGATGTGTGCCGCCGCTTTGCCAAGGCCGGCTACCTGGCCATTGCGCCGCAGCTGTACGCCCGCCAGGGCGATCCGGCCAGCTACACCGAAGTGTCCAAGCTCATGGCCGAGGTGGTCTCGAAGGTGCCCGACGGGCAAGTGATGGGAGACCTGGATGGTGCGGTGAAGTGGGCCGCCGCCAACGGTGGCGATGCAGCCCGTGTGGGCGTGACGGGCTTTTGTTGGGGTGGCCGCATCACCTGGTTGTATGCCGCCCATGGCCCTGTGAAGGCCGGTGTGGCTTGGTACGGACGCCTGGTGGGGCAGCCCAGTGACCTGACGCCCAAGCACCCGGTCGATTTGACGCCTATCCTCAAGGCGCCGGTGTTGGGCCTGTATGGTGAAAAAGATACCGGCATCCCTCTTGACACGGTTGATAAGATGAAATCAGCCCTAGCCAGCGGTTCTGCTGCAGCCAAGGTTTCCGAGTTTGTGGTGTACCCCGAAGCCCCGCACGCCTTCCATGCCGACTACCGCCCCAGCTACCGCAAGGAAGCGGCGGAAGACGGCTACAAGCGTGCCCTGGCCTGGTTCAAGACCCACGGAGTGGTTTGAGCTTCTCCGGTGTTCCGCCAGAAGCCGCCCTGAAGTTTTCGGGGCGGCTTTTTTTCGGGTGCAGCACAAGCGTTTGATAAAAAATGCCTCTAAGGCAAATGAAATAAGCGCTAATAGCTATGACTTTGATAGCAATCTTGATCGCCACCCTGGCTGCCGGTATTGGCAGCGTGTGGGCGGCTGCACTGCTGATGCGGTTGGGCCTGGGCGGCAGCCAGGACAGTGTGGGCCCGCAACATTTGTTGAGCCTGGCGGCCGGGGCCCTGCTGGCCACGGCCTTCATGCATTTGTTGCCCGAGGCTTTTGAAAGCCAGGCTGGGGCCCACGACTTGTTTGCCACGCTGCTGGTCGGCGTGGTGTTTTTCTTCCTGCTCGACAAGGCCGAACTGTGGCACCACGGGCATGAGCACAGCCACCACGGTCACGGTGATGGCCATGCGCATGCCCATGAAAACCATGAGGGGCACCACCAAGGCCACGCCCACCACCATGCGCCGCGCGCAGGTGGCTGGGCGGTGCTGACGGGCGACAGCGTGCACTGCTTTGGCGACGGCATCCTGATCGCCTCGGCCTTCATGGCCGACATCCGCCTGGGTGCTATCGCCGCCGTGTCGGTGCTGGCGCACGAGGTGCCGCACCACATGGGCGACCTGGTCGTGCTGCGCCAAAGCAGCCCCAACCGCCGCATGGCGCTGGTCAAGGTGTCGCTGGCAGGCGCCGTGACGGCGCTGGGTGGGGTGGTGGGCTATTTTCTGGTGGGACAGTTGCAAGACTTTTTGCCGTACTTCCTGGCCGTGGCGTCGAGCAGCTTTGTGTACGTGGCGCTGGCTGATTTGATCCCCCAGCTGCAAAAGCGCCTGACGGCGCGCGAAACCATTGCGCAGATTGCCTGGCTGATCGCAGGCATGGTGGTGGTCACGCTGGTGAGCGGGGCGGCGCACAGCCACTGAGGCTGTTGAATGGGTTGGGCAGGCACCCAGTTCAAGCACCCAGTTCAAGCTTTGCGCAGAGCCTGGGTGAGGAACTCCAGGCAGCTTTGTACCAGGGGTGCTCGCGCGTCCTGGGCGGCATGCACCATGAGCGCCACTTTGCGTGAGATCACCGGGGCTTGCAGCGGGCACACCTTCACAGCGCCATCGTGCAGGTTGTGGGTGTACAGCCGCGAAATCACGCCCACCGCCAGCCCGCAACGCACCAGGCTGTAGAGCGACTCGCTGTACAGCAGTTGGTCGGCACGCGCCAGATCGGCCCCATTCTGGCGCAAGGTGGCCATGGCCAGCTCGTAGGTGCTGCCGCGCGCAAACAGTGCCAGCCGCTCGCCTGCCAGGTCTTGCCAAGTCAGGCGTGCGCGGTGTGCCAGCCGGTGGCCCACGGGCAGCACCGCCACCAGGTCGTCTTGCGCCACGGCGATGGCGTCGATCTGCGGCGGCAAGTCCAGGGCCACACCCAGCGCCAGGTCCACTTCACCGCGCTGCAGCGCGGCCAGAAGGTCGTCGTTGAGCGGGTCGTACAGGCGCAGGTCCACAACTGGGTGCTGCGCCAGCCATTGACGCAGAGGCTCGGCCAGCAGGTGCATGGCCGAGGGCAGGGCGGCCACGCGCAGGACGCGCTTGCCATCGTGCAGCGTGCGAAACAGCCCATCCACCCCTTGCTCATAGCCATTGAGGAGCCGCTCGACCTGCGGCAACAGCAGCGCGCCTTGCGGGGTAAGACGCACATGGTGCGTGCTGCGCTCCAGCACCGGGGTGCCCAGCACGGTCTCCAGCTCGCGGATGGAGGCCGACAGCGCGGGTTGTGTGAGCGACAGCGCCTCGGCCGCCTGCCGAAAGCTCATGGCCCGCGCCACCGCCTGAAAGCTGCGCAACTGGCGCAGCGTGGGGGCGCGGTGCGCGGGTGGGGGCTCGGCTGCGGTGGGGGTTGAAGGGTGCTTGCTCATCAATTGCTTTTATTGCGCCATCAAATTAAATCACTTCCGTTATCACCCCGCGCTGCATAGCATGCGGCCATGCCCACCTTTGTCGCGCCCGCAGACCCGCTGTACACCTTTCTCCACGCCCTGCCCAAGGTCGAGCTGCACTGCCATTTGCTGGGCACCGTGCGGCGCGAAACGTTCACCCACCTGGTCCGCCGGGCGGGCGCGGCCATCAGCGATGCCGAGATCGAGGCCTTCTACACCCGGGGCGAAAAGCCCGTGGGCGTGCTGCGGGTGCTGCGTGCGCTGGACGCTGAACTGATCCGCAGCCCCGACGACCTGCACCGCCTGACCTACGAATACCTTCAGGATGCCGCTGCGCACCATGTGCGCTATGCCGAGTTCTTCTGGAACCCCACGGGCACCGCCCAGCAGTCGGGGTTGGCCTATCCGCAGGCGCTGGGCGGCATCGTGCGCGCCATTGCCGATGCCCAGACCGACTTCGGCATCACCGGGCGCTTGATCGCGGCCATCGACCGCGAGGCCCCGCCCGAGGCCGCCACCGAGATGGTTGAATGGGTGCTGGTCCATCGGCGCGAAGAGGTGATTGGCATTGGCATCGACTACCGCGAGGTAGACCACCCGCCAGAGTGGTTTGCCCCGGCCTATGCACTGGCGCGCCGGGGCGGGCTCAAGACCACGGCCCATGCAGGTGAGTTCGGCATGCCCTGGAACAACGTGCGCACGGCCATCGATGTGTTGCAGGTGGACCGCATTGATCACGGCTACACAGTGCTCGACAACCCGGCCCTGGTGCGTGAATGCGCTGACCGGGGCATCGTCTTTACCGTGGTGCCCACCAACTCGTATTACCTGCGCACCCTGGCCCCCGAGCGCTGGGCGCTGGACCACCCCATTCGCCACATGCCTGCGGCGGGCCTGCGTATCCACCCCAACACAGACGACCCCACGCTGCACCACGTGAACCCCACACAGGCCTGGGCCATGATGGTGCGCGACTTTGGTTTTGGCGCGGCCGACCTGCGCAGCTTTCTCGCCAACGGCCTGGATGCCGCCTGGATCGACGATGGCACGCGCCGTGCGTGGCATGCGCAGTGGCTGGCGGCGTTTGACCAGCAACTGGCGCAGACCTCTGCTTTTTCTGCCGCACCGCTCTGAAGGAGTTTCTTGATGTCTTCCCGTTTGTCGCCCCCATCGGCACTGTCTTCGTCGCAATCTGCCGTGCCTTCCCGCACCCGGCGCCTGGCGGTGCACCTCGCCGCAGCCTTGCTGGCGGGCGGCTGCGGCGTGGCCGCGCAGGCGCAGCCCGCCTGGCCTGCCGCCAAGCCCATCACGCTCATCGTGCCGTTCAGCGCTGGGGGCAGTGTGGATGTGACGGCGCGCCTGATTGCCCAAAAGCTGGGCGAGCGCCTCAAGCAAAGCGTGGTGATTGAGAACGTGGCGGGGGCTGGGGGAGTGATCGGCATGGAGAAGGCCGCCAAGGCCGCGCCGGACGGCTACACCATCGTATTGGGGGCCGACAGCCCCGCCGCCATTGCGCGGCTGGTGAACCCGGTGGCGGTGCGCTACGACACGCTCAAGGACCTGGCCCCGGTGGGCCTGGTCACCACGGCCCCCATGGTGATCGTGGCCCGCCCGGGCCTGCCTGCCAACAACCTGGCCGACGTGATTCGTCTGGCGCGCGAAAAGCCTGGGCAGCTGAGCTACGCCACGTCGGGTGTGGGCACGGTGCTGCACCTGGCCATGGAACTCGTCAAGGACCAGAGCAAGACCTTCATGGTGCATGTGCCGTACCGGGGCGGCGCCCAGATCGTGACCGATGTGATCGGCAACCAGGTGGACCTGGCCGTGCTCATCAGCGTGACGGCGGCGCCGCACATCCACAGCAAGAAGCTCAAGGCCATTGCCCTGACGGACGACCATCGCCTGCCTTCTCTGCCCGACGTGCCGACCGTGGCCGAGACCGCTGGCTTCAAAGGGTTTGACATGGTCTCGTGGACGGGCCTGTTTGCCCCCGTGCAGACGCCTCCCGCCGTGGTGGAGCGCCTGAACCGCGAGCTGGGCGAAGTGCTGCGCCTGGATGACGTGCGCGCCAAGCTGGCCGATGGAGGCGCTGTGGCGGGCAAGGGCTCTGCTGCCGAGTTTGGGCGATTTGTGCAGGCCGAAAGCGCCCGGTATGCAGCCATCGTGAAGGCGGCGAATATCAAGGAATGACTTGCCAGCGGGGGGCCGCTTGTGTGCGGCGCAGTGCACCCCGGTTCTTGATGCAGGTCAATGGGCTGGTGGGTGTGGGAGCCCTGGGTGTGATGGCCACCAGACAAAAGGTGGGTGCATGTGCCATGCTGATTGCATGAACACTGCTGCAACTGCCTCGCCCCCTTCCGCCGTGGTTCGTCTGGGCCTGCTGGCGCAACCCACGCGGTTTCTGTTTTTTACCGGTAAGGGCGGGGTGGGCAAGACTTCGCTGTCCACCGCGGCGGCCATTGCCCTGGCAGATGCGGGCAGGCAAGTGCTGCTGGTCAGCACCGACGCGGCCTCCAACCTGGACGAGATGCTGGGTGTCCCGCTGTCCAACCAGCCAGTGGCGGTGCCCGGAGTGCCGGGGCTGCACATGCTCAACATCGACCCCGACACCGCTGCCGAGGCCTACCGCCAGCGGGTGCTGGCGCAGCTGGAGGCCACGGCCACCAGCGACGAACGCGCGACGGTGCGCGAGCAACTCTCGGGCGCCTGCACCACCGAGATCGCTGCGTTCGACGAATTTGCCGCGCTGCTGGCCAGCGAGGGCAGTGACATCGGCCATGTGTTCGACCATGTGGTGTTCGACACGGCGCCCACCGGCCACACGCTGCGTCTGCTGAGCCTGCCCAAGGCCTGGACCGGGTTTCTGGCGGGCAACGACCGGGGCGCCTCGTGCCTGGGCCCGCACTCGGGGCTGAAGATGCAGGAGGCGCGATTCAACGCAGCCCTGACCGCGCTGAGCGACCCGGCGCTGACTACCGTGGTGCTGGTCACCCGCCCCGACCCCCGCCCCATGCAAGAGGCCGCGCGCACGGCGCTGGAGCTGCGCGCCCTGGGTCTTGCCAACCAGCGCCTGGCCGTCAACGGCGTGTTCCATGCCAGCCAGCCGGGGCAGGACGCCGTGGCCGATGCCATCGAGGCACTGGGCCGTCAAGCCATGGACCAGATGCCCGATGCGCTGGCGCAGTTGCCGTGCGACGAGGTGCCGCTGCGCGCTTTTGACACCGTGGGCCTGGCGGCGCTGCGGGGCCTGCTGGGTGGGGGCGATGTGCCATTGGGTGCACCCGCCGCTGTTGCGGGTGTTTCGCTGCAGGCCGAGCCGCTGTCGGCTATGGCCGACGCCTTGGCCGCCAAAGGGCACGGCCTCATCATGGTGATGGGCAAAGGCGGCGTGGGCAAGAACACCATCGCCGCCGCGCTGGCGGTGGGCCTGGTGCAGCGCGGGCACAGCGTGCACCTCACCACCACCGACCCGGCAGCCCATGTGCAAAGCCAGCTGGACGGCAGCCTGCCGGGGCTGAAAGTGGGGCGCATCGACCCGCAGGCGGAAACCCAGGCCTACATCGACAAGATCATGGCCACGCGCGGCAAGGCCTTGGACGACGCGGGCCGCGCCCTGCTGCTGGAAGACCTGCAATCACCTTGCACCGAAGAGGTGGCCGTGTTCCACGCCTTCAGCCGCGTGGTGAACGAGGCGCGCAGCGCCTTTGTGGTGCTGGACACGGCACCCACAGGCCACAGCCTGCTGCTGATGGACGCCACCGGTGCCTACCACCGGCAGATGACGCAGCACTACGAAGGTAGTGCGAACTCGAAGCACATCATCACCCCGCTCATGCGCCTGCAAGATGCGGACATGACCCATGTGGTCATCGTCACGCTGCCCGAGGTCACCCCCGTCAGCCAGGCCGCCGCGCTTCAGGACGACCTTCGCCGCGCCCACATCGAGCCCTGGGCCTGGGTCATCAACAAAAGCGTGGCCGCCACGGGCACCAGCGACCCTTTGCTGCAGGCGCGCCTGGCGGGCGAGCGGCGCCAGTGTGAGCGCATCGCCCAGGGCCTGGCGCAGCGCACTTATGTGTTGCCCTGGCTGGCCCAGCCGCCGGTGGGTGTTGCGGCGCTGGCAGCCTTGGTTGGGGTGCCTTAATTGCTATTGAATTTATAGCTGCTTGCGCTTTTGGATATTGCCTTGGAGGCCTAAAACATCCAAAAAATGGGCTGCTGATGGCAGGAGCGTTGGGCAGCGTTGCGGTGCCCGGTGTGCGTGCCGGGGCGCGCACCATCCTCGCTCAGGCAACAAAAAACCCTGCCAGGCAAGCCAGGCAGGGTTTTCGATTTGGTGGTGGTACCGGGACTTGAACCTGGGACATCAGCATTATGAATGCTGCGCTCTAACCAACTGAGCTATACCACCGAAGCCTCAAATTATAGACCAAAAAATCATTGGTGGGTAAAGTTGGCTTTGCGTTTTGCCACGAAGGCGTCCATGCCTTCTTTTTGGTCTTGGGTGGCAAACAGCGCATGGAACAGGCGGCGCTCAAACATGACCCCGTCGGCCAGCGTGCCTTCAAACGAGCGGTTGACCGATTCCTTGGCCGCCATCACGGCGATGCGCGAGAAGTCAGCAATGATCAGAGCGGCGCCCAGCGCTTCGTCCATCAGCTTGTCAAACGGCACCACGCGGCTGACCAGGCCAGCGCGCTCGGCCTCGGTGGCGTCCATCATGCGGCCGGTCAGCGCCATGTCCATGGCCTTGGATTTGCCCACGGCGCGTGGCAGGCGCTGGGTGCCGCCCGCGCCGGGAATCACGCCCAGCTTGATTTCGGGCTGGCCAAACTTGGCGTTGTCAGCGGCGATGATGAAGTCGCACATCATGGCCAGCTCGCAGCCGCCACCCAGGGCAAAGCCGCTCACGGCGGCGATCACGGGCTTGCGGATGCTGCGGATGGCCTCCCAGTTGCGGGTGATGTAGTCGCCCTTGTAGGCATCGGCAAAGCTGTACTTGGCCATGGCGCCAATGTCGGCACCGGCGGCAAAGGCTTTTTCGCTGCCCGTCACGATCATGCAGCCGATTTTTTCATCGGCATCGAACGCCTTGAGGGCCTCGCCCAGCTCGTTCATGAGCTGATCGTTGAGCGCGTTGAGTTGCTTGGGGCGGTTGAGTGTGATGATGCCGACCTTCTCGCCTTCGGTGCGCACTTCAATGGTTTCGTAAGCCATGTTGTCTCCTGGTTTGGTGTGTCAAAACCGATTCTCAGAACCTGTGGCCAAAGCCTGTTCAAAACGGTAGCCAATGACTATACCCATGCGGCTTGCACGGGGCTGTCGCGCCATCGTCAAGCCGCCGTCAGGCGGAGCCTGCCAGCCAGCGGCTAGTGGCAGTGGCGTCGGTGCAGGTCAGGCCCACGTTGTCGGGTGTTGCCGGGCGGCTGCGTCCCTTGGCGGGCGCTGGTGAGGTGCCTGGCATTTGCAAGGGCAACTCCAGCAGGCGCCCGTCGCGGGCCACCACGGCGATCAGCTGCTTCTGGCTGCCGGCGTAAAAGCCCACATCGTCGAGCTTGCTGATGCGCCAGCCCTGGCCTTTGACCTGCACACCCAGCCATTCATCGCCGGGGGCCAGGCCTGCCTTTTCGGCGGCGCCGCCGCGCAGCACAGTTTTGATCTGCACGCTGTGGTTTTCGGCCACGCGCAGGCCCAGGCGCTGCGCCAGCTGGGCGGGTTCGCTTTTCACTGCTACGCCATGGGCGGCCAGTAGCTCGGCCAGGGGCAGCTCGTCGGTGCTGTGCACCCATTGCTGGAGGTCGCGGGCGTAGGAGCGCCCCGCCAACTTCTCCAAAACGGCCAGCAAGTCGGCTTCGGCCATGGGGCCTGCCTTGCAGCGGCTCCACAGCCCGCGCATCACATCGTCCAGTGTGGTCTTGCCTTCTTGGCGCAGTTTCAAATCCAGGCACAGGGCCACCAGCGAGCCTTTGGTGTAGTAGCTCACGGTGGCGTTGGGGGTGTTTTCGTCCTGGCGGTAGTACTTCACCCAGGCGTCAAAGCTGGCCTGCGCCACTGTTTGCACCTTGCGCCCCGGGGTTTGCAGCACTTGGTTGATGGTCTTGGTGATGAGCTTGAGGTAGGTGGCGTCGTCGATCAGTCCAGCGCGGCGCAGCAGCAGGTCGTCGTAGTAGCTGGTGAAGCCCTCAAAGAACCACAGCAGCTGGGTGTAGTTTTCCTGGTCGTAGTCGTACGTCGCAAACTCGGCAGGCCGCAGGCGCTTGACGTTCCAGGTGTGAAAGTACTCGTGGCTGATGAGCCCGAGCAGGGTGGTGTAGCCATCGCTTTGGCGCTTGTCGCCCAGGCGGGGCAGGTCACGCCGCCCGCAGATCAGCGCAGTGGAGTTGCGGTGCTCCAGCCCACCGTAGCCATCGTGCACCGCATTGAGCATGAACAGGTAGCTGCCAAATGGCGCCTTGCCTTTGCCGTGCCAGAACCGAATGGCGGTTTCGCAGATTTTTTGCGTGTCGGCCAGCAGGCGCTCGCCGTCAAACGATGGGGCAGCCCCGGCCACCACAAACCGGTGGGCCACGCCGCAGGCTGTGAAGTGGCCCTGCCAAAAGTCCCCCATCTCCACGGGGCAGTCCACCAGTTCGTCGTAGTGGGCTGCGCCATACAGGCCAAAGCCCTTTTTGTCGGTTTTCAGCGGCGCAAGGCCCGTGGCCACCGACCACGCTGATGTGGCAGGTGTGGGCGCGACGTACAGGCTGTGGTGGGCCGCTTCTTGCCCGTGCACGCGCAGGCACAGGCTGGTGCCATTGAAGAAGCCCCGTGCGGTGTCCAGCCAGGCGGTGCGCACCGAGTTGTCGTAGGCGCAGACCTCGTAGGTCAGCACCAGCGGCGCGTCTTCGCGGCATTCCGCCACCCAGGAGTGCTTGTCGCCCTGGTGCAGCGGCACCGCACGCTTGCCCTGGCGGGCTCGCAGGTTCTGCAGGTTTTTTGCAAACTCGCGCACCAGGTAGCTGCCCGGAATCCACACCGGCAGCGACACCGTCTGCCGCGCCTGGGGCTGCGCAATGGTCAGTGTTACCTGATACAGGTGGGCTTGCGGGTTGGCTGCAGCCACCTCGTAGTGAACCGGTGCGTGGGGGGCGGTGGTTTTTGGCATGGCGTTGCTGCGATGGGCGCTGGGCGTGTGGGATGCCGGCGGTGGCTCTATTCGAGCCCTCCGGGCGGGCACTGCTCGGTCAGGGTTGGCGCAAAACAGGGCTCAGGCAAGTGGTTCGCCCTGCGGCGGGGCAGGTGCCACTTCCCGTTTTGCGTCAGTCGTGTCAGTTCTTGCTGGTGGTGTCGCTGGCGGCTTCGGCCAGGCGCTTTTCGACCTCTTGTGCATCCACGGCACCGGGGACGCGGGTGCCGTTGGCAAAAATCAGGGTGGGGGTACCGGTGATCTTGTGCTTGCGGCCAAAGGCCAGATTGCGCTGGATGGCGGCCGTGTCGCAGCTGGCGTTGCTGGGGTTCTTGTCGCGCACCATCATGTCCTGCCAGGCCACCACGCGGTCTTTGGCGCACCAGACGTTGCGCGACTTTTCAGCCGAATCCGGGCTCAGGATAGGGTAGAGGAACAGGTAGATAGTGACGTTGTCCACGTTCTGCAAATCCCGCTCAAAGCGCTTGCAGTAACCGCAGTTGGGGTCTTCAAACACGGCCACCTTGCGCTTGCCGTCGCCGCGCACGATGGTGAAGGCATCTTTCAGGGGCAGCTCCGAGAATTCGACCGCCGTGAGCTTGTTGATGCGGTCTTCGGTCAGGTTGCGCCGGGCCTTGGTGTCGATTAGCTCTCCCTGGATGAGGTAGTTGCCCTTGGCGTCTGAATAGAACACGTCGGTGCCAATGCGCACTTCGTACAGGCCTTGCATGGCTGTGGGGCGCACCTCATCGATTTTGCCCATTTGCGGAATGCGCTCGGCCAGTGTTTTGCGAAGGGCTGATTCTTGGGCCTGGGCCGACAGGCCCAGGGTGAGGGCCGCAGCAGCCAGCAAGAGGGAGATGAGTTTCATGGGCAGATCAATCAAAAAAGGGGGGGTGTCTGGGGGGCTCAGTTCGGTGGGAGTGTGCTCAAAGCCCGTGGGTTCCCATGGCTTGGCGGGCAATCCAGTTTTTGATCGGGCCACTGCGCTCCACGCCACGAAGGCCCCAGTTGCGCAGGGCTTGCAGCGGGTTTTCGGGGCGCGAGAACAGCTGCTGCAGGCCGTCGGTGGCCAGACTCATGGGTAGCATGGCGGCTTTGCGCTCGCGCTCGTACCGGCGCAGCAGGCGCATGTCGGCCACGCTGCGCCAGTAGTCGCGCCCATGCAGCACGGTGGCCAGCGCCTGGGCATCGGCCAGGCCCAGGTTCAGGCCCTGGCCTGCCAGGGGGTGGATGTTGTGGGCTGCATCGCCCGCCAATACCCAACTGCGTGTGGTTTTGCCCGACTCGGCCATGGGCCCGCACCAACGTGCCGCCTGGGCTTGTTGCAAAGGCCAAGCAGCGCGGGGGGCTGCCAGCTCCAGCTGCCCCAGCGCGCCTTGGCTGGCGGCTTGCAGTGCTTCGGCAAAGGCCTCGGGTGCCATGTCCAGCAGTGGGGCCACTTGCTCGCGCTCGACCGACCACACCACGGCCACGGTGTGCCCATCGGCCCCATCCAGGGGCAAAAAGGCCAGGATGCCCTGCGGCAAAAACCACTGTCTTGCGATTTGGCCGTGGGGGTGTTCGCACGCCAGGCGGGTGGCAATGGCGTGCTGCGTGTAGGGGGTGACGTCAAATTCCACGCCAAACTCGGCCCGCGTGCTGCTGGCGCGGCCTTCGCAGACGATGGTCAGGGCGGCGTCCACCGGCGCGGGCACCACCTCCACCTGGGGTTGGTAGCGCACGGCTTCGGCCAGACGCTGCTCCAGTGCGGGCACGTCCACAATCCAGGCCAGGGCATCGGCGCCCTGGGTGGCGGCGTCGAAGTGCACAGCGCTGCCCTGGTCTCCCTGCACCTGCATGCGTGTGACGGCCGTGGCGTGCTCAGGGTCGGGCCAGCTGCGCAGCGACTCCAGCAGCGTGCGCGAAGCGGTGTTGAGGGCATAGGCCCGCACGTCGTTGGCTGGGGGCTGGATGGCAGGGGGCGCGACCAGGGCCACGCGCAAGCGTTCGCGGGCCAGCAGCAAAGCCAGGGTGCGGCCGACAATGCCAGCCCCACGGATACAGATATCAAAGGTGTGCGCCATGGGCGGCATTGTAGGAGGGGGCAGGCAGCCCGCAGGTGCAGTGCAGAATCGCCCCGTGGGCGCCCGTGGTTGTGCTTTTGGCTGTGCCACCGAAGCAACCGAGCTGGTGCGCCCCTTTTGTTCCCATTTTTCAGGAGCGCTGCAGCGTGTCGTCATTTGAAACCGAATCCGATGTGACTGGAACCATTGCCCGGTTGTTTGTCTACCCCGTGAAGTCCTGTGCAGGTATTGAGGTGCAAGAAGCCCTGCTGACCGAAACCGGCCTGGACCTGGATCGTGCCTGGATGGTGGTCGATGCCCAAGGCCAGTTTGTGACCCAGCGCAGCCTGCCACGCATGGCGCTCATTCGCCCGCAGCTCAAATCGGACGAGTTGGTGCTGCGGGCCCCCGGCATGCTGGCCCTGCATGTGGCGCTGGACGTGGTGGAGGCGCCCGCCACCGTCACGGTATGGGACGACACCGTGCCCGCCTGGGACATGGGGGCTGTGGCGGCGCAGTGGTTCAGTGATTTTTTGGGCCAGCCTTGCCGCTTGGTGCGGTTTGACCCCGATCACCGGCGCTGGTCCAGCAAGCAATGGACGGGCGATTTGGAGGCGCATACCCAGTTTGCCGATGGTTTCTCGCTGTTGGTGACGAGTGAGGGGTCCATGGATGGGCTCAACGAACGGCTGGCGGCCGCTGGCCATAGCGCGGTGGGGGTGGAGCGGTTTCGCCCCAACCTGGTGTTGGGCGGGGTGGATGCGCACGACGAAGACCGCATCGAGGACCTGCGCATTGACGCAGGAGCGCACAGGGCGGTGCACCTGCGCCACGTCAAACCCTGCACCCGCTGCCCGATCCCCAATATCGACCCCATTACGGCGGAAAGCAGTCCGGCGGTAGGCGACGCCCTGAGTGCCTACCGCAGCGATAAGCGCCTGCAAGGTGCCATCACCTTTGGCATGAACGCGGTGGTGGTGGGCGGTGCGGGTGTGGTGCTGCGCGTGGGGCAGCGGTTTGGGGCTAACTATTGTTTTGATTGAGGTTGGGGGCTCTCTTTCTGCAGAAAAGGGGCTCTGCCTGCTGCTTTGCGCGCCCCTGGGGCCGCTGACATAAAATCACGCCCCCGAGGCTCATGGGCGCGCGGCGCCCACCCCAGGTTGATCCCCATGAATGTTCCGATTGCGTTGGCCGCCTTGCAGGCGCAGGCTGCCGAGCCTGTCCGTTTGCGTGAAATCCCGTACAACTACACCTCGTTCTCTGACCGGGAGATCGTGATCCGCTTACTGGGCTCTTCTGCCTGGGACTTGCTGGACCAACTGCGCAAAGAGCGCCGCACCGGTCGATCCGCCCGCATGCTGTACGAAGTGCTGGGCGACATCTGGGTGGTGCAGCGCAACCCCTACCTGCAAGACGACTTGCTGGACAACCCCGACCGCCGCAAGCTGCTGGTCGATGCACTGAACCACCGCCTGGGCGAAGTCGAAAAACGCCGTACCCCCGCTGACGACGCCGAGCGCGACCGCTTGGTAGGCGAGCTGGTGGTGGCCGCGCGCCGTGCGGTGCAAGAGTTCAACGCCACCTTTGAGAACGCTGCGCAGTTGCGCCGCCAGGTGCAAAAGACGCTGGGCCGCCTGACGGCCAAAGACAACATCAAGTTCGACGGCCTCTCGCGCGTGAGCCACGTGACCGACGCCACCGACTGGCGCGTGGAGTACCCGTTCGTGGTGCTGACCCCCGACTCTGAGGTCGAGATGGCCGGGCTGGTCAAGGGATGTATCGAGCTGGGGCTGACCATCATTCCGCGTGGGGGCGGCACCGGCTACACCGGCGGCGCCATTCCGCTGACGTGGAAGAGCGTGGTCATCAACACCGAAAAGCTCGAAGCCATGACCGAGGTGGAGATGCGCCGCCTGCCGGGCATGGACCGCGAGGTGGGCACGGTGTGGACCGAAGCCGGTGTGGTGACCCAGCGCGTGGCCGATGCGGCCGAGCGCGCGGGCTTTGTGTTTGCGGTAGACCCGACCAGTGCCGAGGCGTCGTGCATTGGCGGCAACATTGCCATGAACGCAGGCGGCAAAAAGGCCGTTCTGTGGGGTACGGCGCTCGATAACCTGGCCAGCTGGCGCATGGTGACGCCCGACGCCCAGTGGCTGGAGGTGACGCGCCTGGACCACAACATGGGCAAGATCCATGACGTGGAAGTGGCCACGTTTGAGCTGCAGTATTTCGAGGCCGACGGCAAGACGCCGGTGCGCACCGAGCGCCTGAGCATTCCGGGCCGCACCTTCCGCAAGGAAGGCCTGGGCAAGGACGTGACCGACAAGTTCCTGGCGGGCCTGCCTGGCATTCAAAAAGAAGGCTGCGATGGCCTCATCACCAGCTCTCGCTGGGTGGTGCACCGCATGCCCGAGCACACGCGCACTGTGTGCCTGGAGTTCTTTGGCAATGCCAAAGACGCCGTGCCCAGCATCGTCGAGATCAAGGACTTCATGTTCGCCGAGCAAAAGCGCAGTGGCGTGCTGCTGGCCGGGCTGGAGCATCTGGACGACCGCTACCTCAAGGCGGTGGGCTACGCCACCAAGAGCAAGAAGGGCAACGGCGGCCTGCCCAAGATGGTGCTGATCGGCGACATTGCCGGTGACGACGCCGACGAAGTGGCCCGCGTGACCAGCGAGGTGGTGCGCCTGGCCAACACCCGCAGTGGCGAGGGCTTCATTGCCATCAGCGCCGATGCGCGCAAGAAGTTCTGGGCCGACCGCAAGAAGACAGCTGCCATCAGCCGCCACACCAACGCCTTCAAGATCAACGAAGACGTGGTGATCCCGCTGCCGCGCATGGCCGAGTACACCGACGGCATCGAGCGCATCAACATCGAGCTGAGCCTGCGCAACAAGCTCAAGCTGTGCGATGCGCTGACCGACTTTTTCGAGCGGGGCAACCTGCCGCTGGGCAAGCAAGACGCTGCCGAGGACGTGCCAGCGGCCGAGCTGCTGGAAGACCGCGTGGGCCAAGCCATTGCCCAGGTGGCCGAGGTGCGCGCCCTGTGGCAAGGCTGGCTGAACAACGTCGAAACGCTGTTCCCGCAGTTGCAAGACCACACCCTGCGGGCCAGCTGGAAGACCCAGCTGCGCACGCCGCTGCAAGGCATCTTCACCGGCGCCGCGTTCAAGCCCATCCTGGACGAGGCCGTGGCGATTCACAAGCGCGTGCTCAAGGGCCGCGTGTGGGTGGCGCTGCATATGCACGCGGGTGACGGCAATGTGCACACCAACTTGCCAGTCAACAGCGACGACTACGAGATGCTGCAGACCGCGCACGAAGCCGTGGCGCGCATCATGGTGCTGGCGCGCAGCCTGGACGGCGTGATTTCGGGCGAGCATGGCATTGGTATCACCAAGCTGGAGTTTTTGACCGACGACGAATTGCGTCCGTTTGCCGAATACAAGCGCAAGGTGGACCCAGAGGGCCGCTTTAATAAAGGTAAGCTGCTACGAAATCAGGAGCTGCCTGCGCTAGAGGGAAAAGCCTTGGAGGCCAAAAACGCCTCAAATGCTCCGCTCATGCACGCTGATTTGACCAATGCGTACACACCTAGCTTTGGGTTGATGGGGCACGAGTCGCTGATCATGCAGCAAAGCGACATTGGCGCCATTGCCGATAGCGTGAAGGACTGCCTGCGCTGCGGCAAGTGCAAGCCCGTGTGCGCCACGCACGTGCCGCGCGCCAGCCTGCTGTACAGCCCTCGCAACAAGATTTTGGCCACCTCGCTGCTGGTCGAAGCCTTCTTGTACGAAGAGCAGACGCGCCGTGGTGTGTCCATCAAGCACTGGCAAGAGTTTGAAGACGTGGCCGACCACTGCACGGTGTGCCACAAGTGCTACACGCCGTGCCCGGTCAAGATCGACTTTGGCGATGTGACCATGAACATGCGCAACCTGCTGCGCAAGATGGGCAAGAAGACCTTCCGCCCTGGCAACGCACTGGCCATGACCATGCTCAACGCCACCAACCCCGACACCATCAAGCTGATGCGCTCGGCCATGGTGGGCGTGGGCTTCAAGGCCCAGCGCATGGCGGTGGACATTCTGCGCAAGGTGGGCCGCAAGCAAACGGCCAAGCCGCCCGCCAGCGTGGGCACGGCTCCGATCAAGGAGCAGGTCATCCACTTCATCAACAAGAAGCTGCCCGGCGGTCTGCCCAAGAAGACGGCGCGCGCGCTGCTCGACATTGAGGACAAGGACTACGTGCCCATCATCCGCAACCCGCAGGCCACCACGGCCGAGACGGAGGCGGTGTTTTACTTCCCGGGCTGTGGGTCAGAGCGCCTGTTCAGCCAGGTGGGGTTGGCCACGCAGGCCATGCTGTGGCACGCCGGTGTGCAGACGGTGCTGCCGCCCGGGTATCTGTGCTGCGGCTACCCGCAGCGCGGCAGCGGCCAGTTCGACAAGGCCGAGAAGATGATCACCGACAACCGGGTGCTCTTCCACCGCGTGGCCAACACGCTGAACTACCTGGACATCAAAACCGTGGTGGTGAGCTGCGGCACCTGCTATGACCAGCTGCAGGGCTACGAGTTTGACAAGATCTTCCCGGGCAGCCGCATCATCGACATCCACGAATACCTGCTGGAAAAGGGCATCACCCTGCAGGGCAAGGGTGCCTACCTGTACCACGAGCCCTGCCACAACCCCATGAAGCAGCAAGACGCCATGAAAACCGTCAAGGCGCTGGTGGGCGAGCAGGTGCTCAAGAGCGAGCGCTGCTGCGGTGAATCGGGCACGTTGGGGGTCACCCGGCCCGACATTTCGACCCAGGTGCGCTTTCGCAAGGAAGAAGAAATCAAAAAGGGCGAAGCCCAGCTGCGCGCCAGCGGGGCTGTGGGCGCGCAGGACAACGTCAAAATCCTGACCAGCTGCCCCAGCTGCCTGCAGGGCCTGAACCGCTACCAGGACGACCTGCAAAACGGTTTGCTCGAAGCCGACTACATCGTGGTTGAAATGGCGCGCGAGATGCTGGGCGAGAACTGGATGCCCGAGTACGTGCAGCGTGCCAATGCGGGCGGTATTGAGCGGGTGCTGGTATGAGCGAAGGCCGGCCGTGCCCCCTGTGCGATGCCGATGGCGGTGCGCTGGTCTGGCGTGGCGAGAAGCTGCGCGTGATCCGTGCGCAGGAGGCGGGTTTTCCGGCCTTCTACCGCGTGGTGTGGACGGCGCATGTGGCCGAGTTTTCTGATCTGTCGGCCGCCGATCGCAGCCACTGCATGGAGGCGGTGACGGTGGTGGAGCAGTGCCTGCGCCAGCATCTGGCGCCCTCCAAAATCAACCTGGCGGCCTTGGGCAACACGGTGCCGCACCTGCACTGGCACGTGATTGCGCGCTTTGACTGGGATAGCCATTTCCCTGCGCCGGTCTGGGCGGCAGCCCAGCGCCCAGGCCCTGCGCAGCAGGAGGCGGCTGTGCGGGCGCTGCTGCCCGCGCTGGAATCTGCACTGCGTGCGCGCCTGGATGCCGCACTGTCCGTCGCTTGAATGTTGGTACCCACAGTTTTTGGCGGGCGCAGGCCTGCTTCCATTTTTTGACAGGTGATTGCATGGCAGGTTTGAAAGCAGGCGCCCCGGCGCCCACCGCGCTCACGGTCCACGAGGCCTCTCGCGTGCTGGAGGTGGCTTTTTCGGACGGTGCCGCGTTCCGTATTCCGTTTGAGCTGATGCGTGTTTACTCCCCCTCGGCCGAAGTGCAGGGCCACGGACCCGGCCAGGAAGTGCTGCAAACCGGCAAGCGCGAGGTAACGCTGGTGAACCTGGAGCCCGTGGGCAACTACGCCGTCAAGCCCACGTTCTCGGACGGCCACGACAGCGGCATTTTCAGCTGGGACTATCTCTATGAGCTGGGCCAGCAGCAGGACGCCCTGTGGCACCAATATGCCGAGCGCCTGGCCGCTGCTGGGGTGGAGCGTGACGCGCCCATGGCCGCCAAAGGGGACGGCCACGCCTGCGGTAGCCACTGAAGTGCGGCCCGTCCGCTCATGGATGGGCCCACGCGGTCGTGCAAAATGCTATAAAAATCGTAGCTGCTAGCGCTTATTCTGAAAGCGTTAGCCCCCTTTTTGATATTAACTCTGCGACAGATGCCCCATATCAGTGCGGGGTTGTCGCTGTACGGCAGGCGCGCAGGCGCCTAGCATGAACGCCATGAGCAACACCCACTTTGGATTTGAGTCGGTTGACGAAACGGAAAAAGCACAGCGCGTGCGCGGTGTGTTTGATTCGGTTGCGTCAAAGTACGACGTGATGAACGACCTCATGTCGGGCGGGCTGCACCGCGCCTGGAAGGCCTACACCGTGATGGTGGCCAACCTGCGCGAAGGCAGCCAGGTGCTGGACATTGCCGGGGGCACGGGCGATCTGTCGCTGGCGTTTGCCAAAAAGGTGGGTAGCACCGGGCGCGTGGTGCATACCGACATCAACGAGGCCATGCTGCGCACAGGGCGCAACCGCCTGATTGATGCAGGCGTGGTGCTGCCCACACTGGTGTGCGACGCCGAACAACTGCCGTTTCCTGATGCGCATTTCGACGTGGTGAGCGTGGCCTTTGGCCTGCGCAACATGACCCACAAAGACCGTGCCTTGGCGGAAATGTGCCGGGTGCTCAAGCCCGGCGGCAGGCTGCTGGTGCTGGAGTTTTCCAAGGTCGCCAAGCCGCTGGAGAAGGTGTACGACTGGTATTCCTTCAAGGTGCTGCCGCAACTGGGCAAGCTGGTGGCGGGCGACGACGCCAGCTACCGCTACCTGGCCGAGTCCATTCGCATGCACCCAAGCCAGGAAGATCTCAAATCCCTCATGCAGCAAAGCGGTTTTGGGCATGTGGACTATCACAACATGACTGGCGGAGTAGTGGCTTTGCATGTTGGAATCAAGTGCTGAGCGCAATGTGTGCGCTTAATGCTGATGAATGACTCAACGGAGATGACATGATGAAACTGTGGTCTGTGGTTTTGGTGGCGCTGATGGCGGTGGTCCATGTGGACGCCGAAGCCAAGCGTATGGGGGGCGGTAAGTCCGTTGGACAGCAATCGAACAACGTGACCCAACGCGAATCGTCTGGCGGCGCGGCGCCTGCCCAGAACGCCACAAACAACGCAGCTGCCGCCAAGCCTGCGGCGCCTGCTGGTGCCGCACCTGCTGCTGCCGCGCCCAAGAAGCCTTGGGGCGCCATGCTGGGTGGCTTGGCCGCAGGCTTGGGCCTTGCGTGGCTGGCCAGCTCTTTGGGCCTGGGTGCCGGGTTCGGCCAGTTCTTGATGATTGCACTGCTGGCCTTGGCGGCGTTTGCGGTGATTGGCATGATCATGCGCTCCCGTCGCGCGGGTGCTGCCAGCCCAGCAGGTGGTGCACCGTTCGCCTTCCAAGGCGCGGGCGCTGGGGCTGCCACACCGGCAGCGGCCCAGGTTCCCAATACCTACCGCCCCGAGAATGTGGGCAACGACGCATCGGCCCGCCCCTGGGAGCGCAGCAGCATGGCCTTTGATGCCTCGCGCCAGGCCCAAGGCGCTGGCGTGGTGATCGGCTCTGGCCTGGCAGGCACGCAAAACTGGGGCGTTCCAGAAGGCTTTGACACCGACGGTTTTCTGTCGGCCGCCAAGCGCAACTTCGTGACGCTGCAAGCCGCTTGGGACCGCTCTGACATTTCTACGCTGCGCTCGATGATGACCGACAGCATGCTCGAAGAAATCCGCACCCAGCTGTCCGAGCGCGAGTCGCAGCGCGGTGCAGAGCCAAACCACACCGATGTGGTCATGATCGAAGCGCAGTTGCTGGGCATCGAGGAAATGGACGACCGCTACATGGCCAGCGTCGAGTTCTCCGGCATGATCCGTGAAGAACTGTCGGCAGGCCCTAGTCCCTTCCGTGAAGTCTGGAACATGACCAAGGGCAAGACTGGCAACAGCGGCTGGCTGGTGGCTGGCGTACAAGCTCTGCAGTAAACGCGCAGGGTCTTCCCAGTTCAGGGAATAATCGGGGACTATGGCAACACAGTCCCCTTTTTCATTTCTGGATGGCATTTTTGACCGCGTCACTTCTGGGCCGCAGCCTCCGCAATGGCTGGTCCACGAAGTGCATCAGCGCGCCGTGCTGTTCATCAACCACGTTCTGATGCAAGAGCCCGAGGCCATGGAGCGCCTGCGCCGCCAAAAGGGCCGCGTGGCGCGCGTGCAGTGGCGCCACTATTCCATGGCGTTGCTGGTCACGCCTGCCGGGTTGTTCAACCTGGCAGGCGAGGGCGATACCCCTGATTTGCGGCTGGAGATGACCGAGCTGTCGCCCCTGGCCTTGGCCCAAGGTGCCCTGCGGGGCGACAAGCCAGCCATTCGCATCGAGGGCGATGTGCAACTGGCGGCTGAGATCAACTGGCTGGCCGACCATGTGCGCTGGGATCTGGAGGAAGACCTGGCCCGATTGATGGGCGATGCACCCGCCCACCAGCTGTGCAATGTGGCCCGGCGCGCCGCTCAGGCTCTGCGCCAGTTTGTAGGTGCCCGCGTGTCCCAGGGTGCCGTGGTGCCCGCATCTGCACCAGACGGCGTGGACCGGGCCGCGGTATGAAGCGGTTTTTGCGCGGCTGCACCATCTTGTGGGTGGTGTTCCGGTACGGTCTGGACGGTTTGGTTCTGGACAGCTTTCAAAAGCCCGGCTTGCGCTGGTTGTCGCGCATGCTGTCGTTCGGGCGCAAGCTGGACGCGCCGCGCGGCCAGCGCCTGCGTGAGGCGCTGGAGCAGCTAGGCCCCATCTTCGTCAAGTTTGGCCAGGTGCTCTCGACCCGGCGAGACCTGTTGCCGCCCGACATCGCCGACGAACTGGCCTTGCTGCAAGACCGGGTGCCGCCGTTTGACCCTAACGTGGCCATTGCCACCATCGAGCGGGCTTTTCGCAAGCCGGTCGATACCGTGTTTACCTCGTTCGAGCGCGTGCCCGTGGCCAGTGCATCGATTGCGCAGGTGCACTTTGCCACGCTGATCGACCGCGATGGCGTGCAGCGCGAGGTGGCCGTCAAGGTGCTGCGCCCTGGCATGCTGCCTGTGATCGAGAAAGACCTGAGCCTCATGCGGATGATGGCGGGTTGGGTCGAAAGCCTGTCGGCCGATGGCAAGCGCCTCAAGCCACGTGAGGTGGTGGCTGAGTTTGACAATTACCTGCACGATGAGTTGGACCTGGTGCGCGAGGCGGCCAACGCTGCGCAGCTGCGGCGCAACATGCAGGGGCTGGACTTGGTGCTGATTCCCGAGATTTTCTGGGACTTCTGCCACCCTGAAGTGATGGTCATGCAGCGCATGAAGGGCGTGCCCATCAGCCAGATTGAACGTCTGCGCGATGCAGGGGTGGACATTCCCAAGCTGGCGCGCGATGGCGTCACCATCTTCTTCACCCAGGTGTTCCGCGATGGGTTCTTCCACGCCGACATGCACCCGGGCAACATCCAGGTCAGCCTGGAGCCTGAAACCTTCGGGCGCTACATCTCGCTGGACTTCGGCATCGTTGGCACGCTCACTGAGGTGGACAAGGAATACCTGGCACAGAACTTCGTGGCGTTTTTCCGCCGCGACTACAAGCGCGTGGCCGAGCTGCACATTGAAAGCGGCTGGGTGCCGCCCGAGACGCGGGCCAATGACCTCGAATCCGCCATCCGGGCGGTGTGTGAGCCGTACTTTGATCGTCCGCTCAAAGAGATTTCGCTGGGGATGGTGCTGATGCGCCTGTTCCAGACTTCACGCCGGTTCCATGTTGAAATTCAGCCCCAACTGGTGCTGCTGCAAAAAACCCTGCTCAACATCGAAGGCTTGGGGCGCCAGCTGGACCCTGAACTAGACCTGTGGAGCACGGCCAAGCCCTTCCTGGAAAAGTGGATGCTGGAGCAAATGGGGCCACAAAGGTTGTGGCGCGATGTGCGTGCCGAGGCCCCGCATTACGCCAAGCTGTTGCCTGAGCTGCCACGGCTGGTGGCCCAGTATTTGCGAAAAGGTGGCGATGGCGACGGCGAGGCATTGAGGGAGCTGCTGCAGGCGCAGCGGCAGACCAACCGGCTGTTGCAGGGCGTGCTGTGCGTAGGCTTGGGTTTTGCTTTGGGTTTGCTGGTCATGCAATTGATGCCTTTGCTGCGCCTTAGGGGTTTTTGAGTCCCCCGCCCTGACACGCTGCGGGGCCCATGTTGGGCACGGCGCCAGTGCAATGGCGCCATTTTTTATTCATCTCGGAGTTTCGGAGCGGCGCCATGCTGATGACGTTCATTGTTCTGTACCTGCTGGTCTCGATTGCCATCGGTTTGTATGCCGCTACGCGTGTGCACAACACGGCCGATTACGCGGTGGCCGGGCGAAGTTTGCCGCTGGCCGTGGTGATTGCCACCACGTTTGCCACCTGGTTTGGCTCCGAGACGGTGCTAGGGGTCTCTGCCCGGTTTGTCGATGGCGGTTTGGGTGCCGTGGTCGAAGACCCCTTTGGCGCGTCGATGTGCCTGGTGCTGGTGGGGCTCTTTTTTGCGTACAAGCTGTACCAGAAGAACCTGATTACGCTGGGTGACTACTACCGTCAGCGGTACGGCCGAGTGATTGAAGTGGTGTGCTCGGGCATCATTTTGTTCAGCTACCTGGGCTGGGTGGCCGCACAGATCACGGCTTTGGGGCTGGTGTTCAACCTGCTGACGCAAGGGGCCGTGTCATTGACGTTGGGCATGGTGATTGGCACCGTGGTGGTGCTCATCTACACACTGTATGGCGGCATGTGGTCTGTGGCGCTCACCGACTTTGTTCAGATGATTGTCATTGCTGTGGGCTTGATTGCCATTGCGTGGTATGCGGCCGATCTGGCGGGCGGCGCAGGCAAGGTGATCGATTTCGCCGCGCGAGAAGGCAAGTTCCAGTTCTTTCCCACCGGAGGGGCGAAAGAGTGGACGTTCTTTATCGCTGCAGCGATCACCATGATGCTGGGCTCCATTCCTCAACAAGACGTTTTTCAACGGGTGATGTCGTCCAACAGCGCCAGCACCGCTCGCAAAGGCCCGGTCATTGGCGGCGTGCTTTACCTGCTGTTCGCTTTCATTCCCATGTTTGTGGTGACGGCAGCCATCCTCATCATGCCCGACGCGGCGCCTGCGTTGCTCAAGGATGATCCTCAAAAGGTGTTGCCCACCTTGGTGATGGAGCGCATGCCCGTGATCTTGCAGGTGGCGTTTTTCGGTGCCCTGCTGTCCGCCATCATGTCCACGGCTTCGGCTACGCTGCTGGCGCCTTCCACCACTTTTGTGGAAAACATCCTGCGCAACATACGCCCAGGCATGAGCGATGCTGCCACCCTCAAGGCCATGCGCATCTCTGTTCTGGTGTTTACAGCTTGCGTGCTGGCCTATGCCATCACCATGCAGGGCACCTCGATCTATGAAATGGTGTCTGGCGCCTATCAGGTGCCTTTGGTGGGGGCGTTTGTGCCTTTGGTGTTCGGCCTGTACTGGAAGCGCGCCACCACTCAGGGGGCTTTGGCTGCTGTGGTGCTGGGATTGGGTGTGTGGTTATTGTTTGTGGCAAGCCCTGCACTCGCGGCCGAGTTCCCTCAGCAGTTGGCGGGCTTGCTCGCAGCACTGCTGGGCATGTTCGCAGGTTCCCTGGCCCCGCAGTGGATGAAAGATCACAAAGGCCACGTGCACCACTACGAAGGCACCGCCGCCTGATGGAGTCCATTGCAGGGTGAGCAGCGCTCCCATCCACCACCAGCGTCCCGGGCGAATGAATGCTGGCAAACTTGCAATAGGCGTCATGTAGGTGCCGCCTATAATTGAAGGTTTTGCACTTTCCCTCAACGCTCTGACATGCCTATCTACGCCTACAAATGCGGCTCCTGCGGCCATGCCAAGGATGTGCTGCAAAAAATCTCCGATGCGCCGTTGACCACTTGCCCCGCTTGCGGAGCAGAAGCCTTCTCCAAGCAAGTCACTGCCGCGGGCTTTCAGCTCAAGGGATCAGGCTGGTATGTGACGGATTTTCGTGGCGGCAGCGGTGGCAATTCCGCCCCCGCCCCTGCGACCGAATCCAAGTCCGATGCCGCAGCTCCTGCTGCCAGCGCCCCAGCGTCTGCCCCCGCATCTGCTCCTGCCCCTTCGGCGGGCGGCGGTGGCTCCTCTTCTTCGACCTGACAGGCCACCATGTCCGCCTTGCGTAAATGGCTGTTCACCGGATTGCTGGTCATCGTGCCCGGCGTCATCACCGCGTGGGTGCTGAACTGGATCGTCAGCACGCTGGACCAGACGCTGCAAATCCTGCCCGGTGCGTGGCAGCCAGACAAGCTTCTGGGGATTCACATCCCTGGGTTTGGCGTGCTGCTGACGCTGTTGATCCTGTTGGTGGTGGGGGCTGTTGCCAGCAACTTTGCAGGACGCAAACTGGTGCAATGGGGCGATGCCCTGGTGCACCGCATTCCGGTGGTGCGCTCCATCTACTCCAGCGTCAAGCAGGTTTCTGACACCCTGTTTTCAGAAAGCGGCAACGCCTTTCGCACCGCCGTGCTCGTGCAGTGGCCGCGCGAAGGGGTCTGGACGATTGCGTTCATCACAGGGGCGCCCAATGGTGAAGTCGCGGCCTATTTGCGCGACGAGTTTGTGAGCGTGTATGTGCCCACCACCCCCAATCCCACGGGCGGTTACTTCGTCATGCTGCGCAAGAGCGATTGTGTGGAACTCGACATGAGCGTGGATGCCGCGCTCAAGTACATCGTCTCGATGGGGGTCGTTGCGCCAGCCGATCCCAATCAGTTGCCTCTCAAATAATTTTCTTTTCATTCATTGCGCCACAGCGGCGCCGGAAGTAATGCCATGGCCATGCGCTCCCACTATTGCGGTCTTGTGACCGAAGCCCTGATGGGCGAAACCGTGACCCTGTCGGGTTGGGTGAACCGCCGCCGCGACCACGGTGGTGTGATCTTCATTGACCTGCGCGACCGCGAAGGCTATGTGCAGGTGGTGTGCGACCCTGACCGTGCCGAGATGTTCAAGACCGCCGAAGGCGTGCGCAATGAGTTTTGCGTGCAGGTCAAGGGCCTGGTGCGCGCCCGCCCAGAAGGTACGACCAACGACAGCCTCAAGAGCGGCAAGATCGAAGTGCTGTGCCATGAACTGAATGTGTTGAACCCTTCGGTCACGCCTCCGTTCCAGATGGATGACGAGAACCTGTCGGAGACCACCCGCCTCACGCACCGCGTGATGGACCTGCGCCGCCCGCACATGCAGCGCAACATGATGCTGCGCTACAAGACCGCGATCCAGGTGCGCAACTTCCTGGACAAGGAAGGTTTCATCGATATCGAAACGCCCATGCTGGGCAAGAGCACGCCCGAAGGCGCGCGCGACTATCTGGTGCCCAGCCGCGTGCACGATGGCCAGTTCTTTGCGCTGCCCCAGTCGCCCCAGCTGTACAAGCAGATGCTGATGGTGGCTGGCTATGACCGCTACTACCAGATCACCAAGTGCTTCCGCGACGAAGACCTGCGCGCTGACCGCCAGCCCGAGTTCACCCAGATCGACTGCGAGACCTCGTTCCTGAACGAAGAAGAAATCCGCGCCATCTTCCAGCGCATGATCACCGAGGTGTTCCAGACCCAGTTGGGCGTGGACCTGGGCGAGTTCCCGATCATGACGTACCAGGACGCGGCCTACCGCTTTGGCTCGGACAAGCCCGACCTGCGCGTGAAGCTCGAATTCACCGAGCTGACCGACGTGATGAAGGACGTGGACTTCAAGGTGTTCTCGGGGGCCGCCAACATGAAGGGCGGCCGTGTGGTGGCCCTGCGCGTGCCAGGTGGCTCGGTCGAAGGCGGCGGCATCAGCCGTGGTGAGATCGATGCCTACACCGAATTCGTCAAGATCTACGGTGCCAAGGGCTTGGCCTATATCCGCGTCAACGAGCTGGCCAAGGGTCGCGATGGCCTGCAGTCGCCCATCGTCAAAAATATCCACGACGCTGCGCTGGCCGAAGTGCTCAAGCGCTCGGGCGCACAAGACGGTGATTTGCTGTTCTTCGGTGCCGACAAGGAAAAGATCGTCAACGACGCCATTGGCGCGCTGCGCATCAAGATCGGCCACAGCGAATTCGGCAAGAAGAATGGCCTGTTCGAAAACCGCTGGGCGCCGCTGTGGGTGGTGGACTTCCCGATGTTTGAACATGACGAGGAAGAAAACCGCTGGACAGCCGTGCACCACCCCTTCACCAGCCCCAAGGATGGCCACGAGGACCTGATGGACACCGATCCAGGCAAGTGCATTGCCAAGGCGTACGACATGGTGCTCAACGGCTGGGAGCTCGGCGGTGGCTCGGTGCGTATCCACCGTGCCGACGTGCAGGCCAAGGTGTTTGCTGCGCTCAACATCGGTCCGGAAGACCAACGCGCCAAGTTTGGCTACCTGCTGGATGCGCTGCAGTACGGCGCGCCTCCCCACGGTGGCTTGGCATTTGGCCTGGACCGTCTGATCACGTTGATGACTGGTGCTGAGTCGATCCGTGACGTGATTGCCTTCCCCAAGACCCAACGCGCTCAGGACTTGCTGACCCAGGCCCCTTCGCCCGTGGATGAAAAGCAGTTGCGCGAGCTGCACATTCGCTTGCGTAACCTGGACGCTGCCAAAGCCAGCTGATAGGACACAAACCAAGGCCTGTTGCATGCAGTAGCAGGAACCCAAGCGGCACAGGCGTTGGTCTGGGCCGCTTTTTCGTTGGAGCCTACCTTTTCGATTCAGGGAGTAAGAGATGAAAAAAAACGTACTGCGCCGCCCTGTGGGTGTCAGTCTGGTGGTGTTGGCCGCAGCCCTGGCTCTGGGCGGCTGTGGCGAGAAAAAAACCGAGCTGGGCGAGGGCGGCTCGGTGGTTTCTGGGTCTGCAGGCCCTGCCGGCGCCAAGGGGGCAGACAAGTCGCTCACGCAGTGCGACGCCCCAGTGGCGACGCTGGCCCTGGCAGAGAACCCTAACGGCTACACCGTCTCCAGCAGCTACCACCTGCCTGCGTCGCCCGTTCCGCTGATTCGGCTGATCGCCCAGCAAAGCGGCTGCTTTCGCGTGGTAGACCGCTCGGCGGGCCTGCGCGCCACGGTGCAGGAGCAAGAGCTGAAAGACGCGGGCATCCTGCGGCAAAAGTCCACCGTGGCCAAAGGGCGCGGTTACGAGGCCCAGTACACCCTCATCCCCAGCCTGACGTTCAGTGAGCAGGATGCGGGTCGCAGCATTGCGGGGGTGATCGCCATGATTCCGGTGCTGCGCGACATTGCCGGGCTGATCGGGCTGGCAGAGCAGGTCAAGCTCAAGGAGGCGCAGACGGCGCTGCTGCTGACCGACAACGAGACCACCGAACAAGTGGCCGCTGCCACGGGCTCTGCCCGCACCACGGACCTCGGCGCAGCCGGTGTTCTGTTTGGCCGCCTGGGTGGTGGGGCTGGCGCGGGCTGGAGCAACACCAACGAAGGCAAGGTGATTGCGGCAGCCTTCCTGGACTCGCACAACAAGCTGGTGGCCCAGGTGCGCATGCTGCAGGCCAAGGAGCTGCCCCCGCCCGTGGCGGTGAAGAGCCAGCGCTGATGCTGTAGCCTCAATGGTTTGTAGAGAACTGCCTGCCCCCATGGCCGCCACGCCCGCTGCGCCCGCCCAGGATTCGTTCAAGATCCCTGAATCGGTCTTGGTGGTGATCTACACCCCCATGCTGGACGTATTGATGGTTCAACGCACGGGCACTGAGGTGGGTGTGGAGCACTGGCAGTCGGTCACCGGCAGCAAAGACCGTTGGGACGAGCCTTGGCACGAGACGGCGGCGCGCGAGGTACTGGAAGAAACGGGCATGGAGGTTGGGGCCCCCGGCTGCAGATTGACCGACTGGCAGCTGGAGAACCACTACGACATCTGGCCCCAGTGGTTGCACCGCTATGCGCCTGGAGTGCAGCGCAACCGCGAGCGGGTGTTTGGCCTGTGTGTGCCGGACGGAACGCCGGTGCGACTCAATCCGCGTGAACATGTGCGTTGGCAGTGGCTGCCCTGGCGGGAGGCTGCCGACTTGTGTTTTTCAGCCTCCAACGCAGAGGCTTGCCTGTGGCTGCCGCGCTTTGCAGCCCAGGTGCGGTGACACGGCCTGGCCCCCGCTTCAACCGGGGCGCAGCCTGAGCTTGTCCAGCGGGTCCGCCTCGCTCCACTGCGCTGCGGGATCTTCCGCTGGGGCCGGGGTGGGGGGCGCGCTGTCCGTGCGTGGCCGCGCCGCGCCTTCGGCATCGCCAGACGATGAGCGCGTGCGGATGACCACGCCGCCTGGGTGCCGTTCGCTGTCTTGCCCCAGCGCAGCGCGGGTCGGTGCGGTACCGCAACGTGTTCGCAGTGCGTCGATGTCAGCTTGCAGGGCGTCGCTTTCTTCAATGCGCTCGCGGTGTCGCAGCAACACCTGCTGCGACATGTCCACCAGTTTGGAGTTCAGCGTCTCGCCCCCGTGCCGGATCAGGCTGCGAACCGCTCCTGCTGCATCGCCGGACAGGGCGCGGGCCATGGCCATTTCGGCCCTTTTGTTGATGTGCTGCAGACACTCGCGCACGCTGTCTGCATAGGGGGTATACAGGTTGCAGGCATTGGCCATCAACTCGCAGAGGCCGCGCGTGTTGGCGTAGCGCATGCCAATGGCATTCACCCACATCGGCCCCTCGTCCAGCTCAATCGACGTGGTGGCCAGCACGGCCAGCAGGCTGCCCAGGTTGCAGGCCGCTTCAAAGTCGAAACTGCTCTCCATGATTTCCAGCGCCATCTGCTTGACCGAGGCCACGGCCTGGGAGAACTGGCGCTGCTGGATGAGCTGCAGGGTGCGGGAAATTTCGACAAACCGCAGGATGCGCGGGCTGTTGGTGTTTTCGTGGCGCTCGAGCAGGCGCGCGAAGTCCGCCATGCAGCGCTCAATGCCCTTGCGGTCGTTGTCGGCGAAGTAGGCGAACGTGAGCAGCACCAGTGACTGGCAGTCAAACAGCTTGGAGTCCAGCCCCAGAATGGCCGCCCGCGACAGCACCCGGGTGGCGGTGGCCCGCTCGCCCATGTAGTACGACATCATTCCCAACTTTTGCAGGCGCACCACCGAGTCTGGGGTCAGTTCGCTCGCTGTGCGGTAGGTTTCGATGGCCTCGCTGAAGTGCCCGAGCTCCACTTGCGCGCGGCCCAGCACGTCGTAGGCATCGGCAAACGATGCGTCTTCGCCAATCAGCCCTTGCAGGGTGGTGATGGCCCGCTGGGCCTGGCCCGACTCAATCTGTGCACGCGCCACCCCCAACTTGGCCCAGGGCAGGGCACGCGCTGCTATCACGGCCTCGAACAGGGTGCGGGCTTCGGCGTGGCGGCCCAGTCGCAGCAGCAGCTCGGTGCCAATGCGCGCGGCATACAGCCAATACGGCTGGCGCGCCTCAAAGCGCTCTGCGCACAGGCTGGCGGCCAGCTTGAAGTCGTCTTGCTCAATGGCGTCGAAGATGGGTTTGAGGTGAACTTTGCGCAGCCGCGCCAGGCTCAGTCGCTCAAACAGGGCGCTGGGGGTGAAGGGCTTGAGCAGGTAGCCGTCCAGCGCCGACTCGGCCGCCTCGGCCACGGCTGCGTAGGACGCCTCCGCAGTCACCATGAAAAACACGGTGGAAAAGGGCAGTAGCTGCGCACGGCGCAGGTCATCCAGCAGGGTCTGGCCCGAATGGTTGGATTCAGTGAAATATTGCTCGCACAGCACGTAGTCAAAGATGGTGTGCTCGAGTCGGTTGCGGGCATCTCGCACGCGGCTGCATTGCACGATCTTGGTCACCCCATACTCGCGCAGCTGGGCTACCAAGATGCTGCGTGACGTGGCATTGCTGTCGATCACCAGTGCTTGGCTGTCCTGAGGGTCCTGATCTTTGCCTGTGGCCATCGGGGGTGCTGTCTCGCAAATAACGGTCCGCTGAAATCGCGCGTTCACCTCTGCGACTGCGAAGGGCACGAGCCAAAGGCTTTGTTTCCCCCGCTCTCTCATGGCGCAGCCACTGGGTTGTGTTTAAGCACACGGCCTGTGGGTGAATTGCGGCTAGTGTATGCCCACTTTGGAGGCTTTGCGGATGGGGGAAAGCCCGTTGATGCGCTCTGTGCGGCGCCGTTGCGACACAATCAGCGCCATGGATCACACCGATATCTTGCGCGTAGCCACGTACAACATTCACAAAGGCGTGCAAGGCCTGGGGCCCGCGCGCAGGCTGGAAATCCACAACCTCGGCCTGGCCGTGGAGCAACTGGACGCCGACCTGGTCTGCCTGCAGGAAGTGCGCAAGCTGCACCGGCGCGAGCAGGCCTACTTTCACCACTGGCCCGAGTTGCCGCAGGCCGACTTTCTCGCCCCTGAGGGCTATGAGGCCGTGTACCGCACCAATGCCGTGACCAAGCATGGCGAGCACGGCAACGCGCTGCTGACGCGCTGGCCCGTGGTGGGCCACCAGCATGAAGACATCTCCGACCACCGCTTTGAGCAGCGCGGGCTGCTGCATGTGCAGGTGCAGGTGCAGGGTCGGCCGCTGCATGCCATCGTGGTGCACCTGGGGCTGATTCCCGGCAGCCGCGTGCGGCAGGTCGAGCGGCTGCAGCAGTTCATCGAGCGCGAGGTTCCCCGCAGCGAACCCGTGGTGGTGGCGGGCGACTTCAACGACTGGGGGCCCCAGCTCAAGCGCATCCTGGCCGGGTACGGGCTGCACGAGTTCGATGCCCCCCGGGCCTACACCTATCCGGCGCGGTTGCCGCTGGCGCAGCTGGACCACGTCTATGTGCGGGGGCTCACGCCCCTGGGCCTGCATGTGCCGCGTGGCCGCATCTGGTGGCGCATGTCAGACCACCTGCCGTTGATTGCTGAATTCAAGCTCTGACCACGTGGCCCTGTCTTTATCTCCGCCCAGGCTATGACCCAGACGCCAGAGTTCGCACGCGACCACGACGTGCAGCTGTACCAGGGGGCGCAGGAGTTGTTTCCTGCGCTGGAGCAGGCCATGGACGCCGCGCTCAGCGACATCCAGTTTGAAACCTACATCTTCGACTTCACCGGCGCAGGCGCCAGTGTGGGCGAAGCATTGATCCGCGCAGCGCAGCGGGGCGTGCGCACCCAACTGGTGGTAGATGGCGTGGGCACTGGGCGCCTGCCCGAGCCCTGGGCGGCGCGCCTGAGCGCCGCCGGGGTGCAGTGGCGCGTGTACTCACCCCTGGGCACCTTGGGCCTGCTGCTGCCCCACCGCTGGCGGCGCCTGCACCGCAAGCTGTGTGTGGTCGATGGGCGGGTGCTGTTTTGTGGCGGCATCAATGTGCTGGACGATTTTCACGACCCCAACCACGGCACGCTCGACGCCCCGCGCTTTGACTTTGCCGTGCGCGCCACGGGCAGCCTGGTGGCGCAGGCCAGCGACGCCATGGAGCAGCTGTGGTGGCGCATGCAGGCCGTGCGCGACGTGCGCAAACGCCGCCTGCCCGAAGCCCTGCTGGCGCTGCGCACGGCCAGTGCCCAGCATCATGCGCAGCAAACTGCCGGGCCAGGGCAGGGCTCGCCCCCCGTGCGCGCAGCCCTGGTGCTGCGCGACAACGTGCGCAACCGCAGCCGCATTGAAAAAGCCTACCTGCGCGCCATTGGCGCAGCCCGGCACGAGGTCATCATCGCCAACGCCTACTTCATGCCGGGGCGCAAGCTGCGCAAGGCCCTGCTGATGGCCGCCCGCCGGGGCGTGCGTGTGCGCCTGCTGCTGCAGGGGCGCTACGAATACTTCATGCAGTACCACGCGGCGCGCCCCGTGTACGGCACGCTGCTGGAGGCGGGCGTGGAAATCCACGAGTACGAACCCAGCTTCTTGCACGCCAAGGTGGCCGTGGTCGATGCGCAGGGCGACAAGCCCTGGGCCACGGTGGGCTCGTCCAACCTCGACCCCCTGAGCCTGCTGCTGGCCCGCGAGGCCAACGTGGTGGTGGAAGACGCCGCCTTTGCCACCGACTTGCGCCAGCGATTGGTGCACGCCATGCAGCACGCCGGGCGGCGCATGGACCCGGCCCGCTACGCTGGTCGCCCCCTGCGCCAGCGCGTGTTGGACCGCGTGGCCTTTGGCCTGATGCGGCTGGCGCTGTGGATCACCGGCAATCGCTACTGACGCAGTCTTCGGTCAGACGCCGTAGAGGTAATTGGGTTTGCTATTATTTTTATAGCTTGTGGCGCTTGTCTGATAAGCGCTAGGGCGTTAAAACCCTTGATGGTGCGGGGCGTGGGATCGCTGGTAGGATGTGTCCATGTCCAGTCAACCCGCCGCTGCTATGACGACCCACCTGCCGGATGAAGAAGGCACCCCCGTTTCCGTGAAGATCCGCGAGCGGATCAACGCCTCTCGCAAACGCTTCAATGCCAACGACAACATTGCTGAATTCATCGAACCCGGCGAGCTGGAAAAGCTGCTGGACGAGGTGGAGGTCAAGATGCAGGGCGTGCTCGACAGCATGGTGATTGACACCGTGGGCGACCACAACACCAACAACACCGCACGCCGCGTAGCCAAGATGTACCTCAACGAGGTCTTCAAGGGCCGCTATGTGGCGCAGCCGCCCATCACCGAGTTTCCGAACGCAGAGCACCTCAACGAGCTGATGATCGTCGGCCCGCTCACCGTGCGCAGCGCCTGCAGCCACCACTTCTGCCCCGTCATCGGCAAGATCTGGATCGGCGTCATGCCCAACGAGCACACCAACGTGATCGGCCTGTCCAAGTACGCGCGCTTGGTCGACTGGATCATGGGCCGCCCCCAAATCCAGGAAGAGGCCGTCGTGCAACTGGCAGACCTCATCATGGAAAAGACCCAGCCCGACGGCCTGGCTATCGTTATGGAAGCCAGCCATTTCTGCATGTCCTGGCGCGGCGTGCGTGACATGGACAGCAAGATGATCAACTCCGTCATGCGCGGCGTGTTCCTCAAGGACAGCGCCCTGCGCCGTGAATTCCTCTCTCTCATCCCCGGAAAGAACTGACCATGTTGGTACGTCTGCTTTACGCCAGCCGCGCGGTCGATACATCGCCCGCCGCCATCGAGGCCATCCTCACCCAGTCGCGCCAGCACAACCCTGGCAGCGGTATCACCGGCGTGCTGTGCTACGGCGGTGGTGTGTTCCTGCAAGCCATCGAAGGCGGCCGCTCGGCCGTCAGCGAGCTTTACGGCCACATCCAGCGCGACCCGCGCCACAAAGACGTGGAGCTGCTGCACTACGAAGAAATTGCCGAGCGCCGCTTTGGTGGCTGGACCATGGGGCAGGTCAATTTGAACAAGATCAACCATTCCATCTTGCTCAAGTACTCCGAAAAGCCCGAGCTGGACCCGTATGCGGTGTCGGGCAAGGTCTCTTTTGCGCTGCTCGAAGAGCTGATGGCCACGGCCTCCATCATCGGAAGGGCCTGAAAAGCGGGGCGCTTTGCTACTGCGCGGCCTGATCCCGGGCCTGCGGTACTCGCCGCACGGGAGTGCGGCTGCGTTCCTCAACCCGGGCTGAGGTCGCTCGCTACGCAAATCGCCCCACTTTTCGTCACTGCTTAACCGACACAACTCCAGCCGCAGCCCCCAGGCGCTGCGGCTTTTTGCATTCAAGCCTGTCCTTTTTTCACCCGTGACCCTCAACGCCTTCGCCCTCATCATCCTGGCAGGGCTCATCCATGCCTGCTGGAACATTGCCGCCAAGAAAGCGGGGGGCGATTCGCGGTTTGCGTTCTTCACCTCGGTGCTGATGATGCTGTTCTGGGCGCCGCTGGGCTGGTGGCTGGGGCGTGATGCTGTGCCGCTGTGGGGTGTGGTGGAGTGGGGCTTTGTGGTGGTCAGTGGCGTGCTGCATGTGCTGTATTACGTCATCTTGCTGCGCGGCTACCGCGTGGCCGATCTCACGGTGGTGTACCCACTGGCGCGGGGCTCGGGGCCGCTCTTGTCTTCGCTGGTGGCCATCACGCTGCTGGGCGAGCAGATCTCGGCCCTGGGGGCTTTGGGCATTGCCGGTGTGGTGGGCGGGGTGTTTTTGATTGCCGGTGGCCCCGGCCTGCTGCGCGCGGCGCACGACCCCGCTGCGCGTGAGCGCGTGCATACGGGGCTGCGCTATGGCCTGCTCACCGGGGCCTTTATCGCCAGCTACACGGTGGTGGACGGCTACGCGGTCAAGGTGCTGCTGATGTCGCCCATCCTCATCGACTACATGGGCAACTTTGTGCGCGTGGGCCTGCTGGCCCCCGTGGTGCTGCGCGATTTGCCCACGGCCCGCACGCTGTGGCTTGCGCAATGGCGCTTTGCCCTGCTGGTGGCCGTGGTGAGCCCTGTGGCCTACGTGCTGGTGCTGTATGCCATGCAGCAGGCACCCCTGTCGCACGTGGCCCCGGCGCGCGAGGTGTCCATGCTGTTTGCTGCGCTCATTGGCGGGCATTTGCTGGGCGAGGGCGACCGGCTGGCGAGGGTGTGCGGGGCCGTGTGCATTGCGGCCGGCGTCACGGCGCTGGCTTTAGGATGACAAGATGCACCCCCTGAGGCGCTGCGCGCCTTCCCCCTCTCTCGCCTCGCTGCGCGAGTTGGGTGGGGGACGCCCCCAGCGGGGCGGCCCTTCCGCGGGGGCGCTGGCGTTTGTCGTGCCAGTAGCATAGGTTGCGTCCCGTGGGTAGTTCAGAGTCTGAAAGGAATAGGCATGTTAGTCGGCTGCGATTTCTCCAGCAGCCCCAGCCGCCGCAAACCCATCGTGCTGGCCTTGGGCCGCAGTGATGGTGTGCGTGTGCAATTGCTGGCGCTGGAGCGCATCGAGACCTTGCCCGCCTTTGCCCAGTGGCTGGGCCAGCCCAGGCCTTGGGTGGGCGGCTTCGATCTGCCCTTTGGCTTGCCGCGCGAGCTGGTCGAGACGCTGCACTGGCCCACCGATTGGCGCTCCTGCATGCAGCACTACCGCAGCCTCACGCGCGCGCAGATTCGCGAGGCCTTTGCGGGCTTTTGCAATGCCCGGCCCGTGGGTGGCAAGTTTGCCCACCGCGCCACCGACGGCCCTGCGGGCTCCAGCCCCTCGATGAAATGGGTGAACCCGCCCGTGGCGTACATGCTGCATGCGGGCCTGCCGCTGCTGCTCGATGCCGGGGTGTGGGTGCCCGGCCTGATGCCACCCGGCGCCGAGAGCACGGGCGATGCCCGACGCGTAGCGTTGGAGGCCTACCCCGGCCTGCTGGCGCGCGAGGTGCTGCAGCGGCGCAGCTACAAGAGCGACGACCGTGCCAAGCAAACGCCCGACCGCCTTATCGCCCGCAAGGACTTGGTCAACGCGCTGGAGATGGAGCAGACCCGCCTGGGCCTGCGCCTCAAGCTCACCCACGCCCAACGCGATGCGCTGGTGGCAGACGCCAGCGGCGACAGCCTGGACGCCACGCTGTGCCTGCTGCAAGCCGCCTGGGCGCAGCACCGGCACGCGCAGGGCGACCCGCTGTATGGCCTGCCACCGGGGCTTGATGCGCTGGAAGGCTGGATCGTGACCGCTCCTGTTCCCTAGTGCCTCGAGTCTGTGCTCACCATGAACCACCCCAAACCCCTGCACTGGTGCATTCGCCTGTTTGCCCTGGCCCTGTGCGCGGGCCTGGCCGCCACCGCGTTGCAGGCGGCCCCCGCACCCTGGTACTACTGGCGCAGCAAGGTCGATGGCGCGCGGGTGTGCGCCCAGACCTCGCCCGGCCCCGGCTGGGAGCGCGACAGCCCGCCCTACGACGGCCCCGGTTGCCAGCCCCGCCGCAAGGTCATCGTGGTGCCCGTGCGATAGCGCTTGTTGCGGCGCTGTGTCGGGGCTGCAGCGGCACAATGGCGGGTTGCTGCCCGGCGTGGCACGTCGGCCGACTTGTTTCGGTTGCCCGCCACTTTCGCCCTTGGCTTTTTTGCACCTTTGCGCCATTTGCGTGGCGATGGATTCATGCCTTCTACCGATACCTTGCTGGCCTTTTTCGGCGTCTCCATTCTTCTGGGCCTGACCCCTGGGCCAGACAACCTCTTTGTGCTCCTGCAATCGGCCCAGCGTGGCTGGCGTGCGGGCATGGCTGTGGTCGTGGGGCTGTGCATAGGCCTGGTGGTGCACACGGCGGCTGTGGCGCTGGGGCTGGCGGCGGTGTTTGCCGCGTCGGCCATGGCGTTCACGGTGCTCAAGCTGCTGGGGGCCGCCTACCTGGCGTGGCTGGCCTGGCAAGCGCTGCGGGCCCCGGCGCCTTCGGGCGACGCGGGTGATTCGGGTGGTGCTGCGGCGGCATCTGCCAGCGCGGCCGCCCCCAGCCTGTGGCGCATGGTCGGGCGCGGCGTGGTCATGAACCTCAGCAACCCCAAGGTGCTGGTGTTCTTTTTGGCCTTTTTGCCGCAGTTTGCCGACCCTGCCCTTGGCCCCATGGGCGGCCAGCTCATGGTGCTGGGTCTGGTGTTCATCGTGGCGGCGTTGCTGGTGTTTGGTGCCATCGCCTGTTTCTCGGGCGTGTTTGGTGCGCTGCTGCTGCGCTCGCCCCGTGCGCAGCAGTGGCTCAACCGCATTGCAGGCATCGTGTTTTTGGGCCTGGCGGTGCGCCTGGCCACCGCGCAGCGTTGAACAGATCGCAGCGCTGAACACCTCGCAGCCTGATTCCATTTCCAAATCATTCCTGACTAGGCGCGAAGCCGCAGACAATGCTGAAGCACGGCAAGGCGAAGCAACAACGTCAGGGGTGATTTAGAAATGGAATGAGACCGCAGGTTTGCTATCAATTGAATAGCTGCTTGCGCTGATTGATAAAGCGCTAGGCCCTGTTTTTGCTTGTCATTTGGGGCCGTATCTTCAAAAATGACCCCATGACCGAACTCATCCTCATCCGCCATGGCGAAACCGACTGGAACCGGGAGCTGCGCTTTCAGGGGCATGTGGATGTACCCCTTAACGCCACCGGCCACGCGCAGGCCCGCCGCCTAGCAGAGCGCTTGGCGGCCGAAAAGCTGGTGGTGGATCGGCTGGTCTGCAGCGACCTCATCCGCACCCAGCAGACCGCCACGCCCAGCCTGCAGGTGCTCTTCCCGCAGGCCCGCATCGACACCCTGATCGACAGCGCCTTGCGCGAGCAAGCCTTTGGTGTGGTGGACGGCAAGCGCGTAGACGACGTCAAGATCGAGCATGCCGACGCATGGAACCAGTGGCTGCGCTTTGAAGCCGACTACGGCATGCCCGGCGGCGAGACCACCCGCCAGTTCCACACCCGCGTGATGGGCGCCGTCTACCGTATCGCCCAGCAATACCAGGGCCAAAAGGTCATGGTGGTCACCCATGGCGGGGTGCTGGACATGATCTGGCGCACCGCGCGCGGCACGGGTCTGAACGGCCCGCGCCAGAGCGATATTCCCAACGCCGGGCTCAACCGCGTGCGGGTGAGTGGTGATGCCGTGGAAGTGCTGGACTGGGCGGATGTGCGGCACCTGACGGACTTGCCGGAGCAGCCGGTGTATGACCAGAGGAAGTTGGTGGTGCGGTGAGCTGTGCAGTGACGTCGGGGATGTTGGACCGCTGGCACCGCGCCGCTCATTGAAGGTCTTTTTTAAGCTTGCTTCGTAGATGCTTGTGCAGTTGTAGCCATCCTTCTCCAGTGATGGTTTCCATGGCTGCGTTGAACGCCAATTGCTGCTCTTGATGAGTCAAGTTTGCAGATCCACCAATTGACCCCACTGGATACGCGAGCCAGACGGTTGCAAGGATATGGATTACTTTGTGTCTCGGATGGCCTTCTGCCCGAAGCTTTTCAAGCGCCCTCGTTACGGGGCCTTTTCCCTGTAGCAGCATGTTTTCGATGTTCACATGAAGAAGTGCATGCATGCGGTTGTCGGAAACACTGATCCTGTTTTGCGCGTGGTGACTGATGACCAGCCGGACTCGGTCGTGGGCGTCGATAGATCTCCATGTGCTGGGATCTGGGTCAAAGTCTGGATCGTAAGTCGTAGACACCTGCATCACTAAAACATGCCTCTAACAGAATACTTGCTCTCACTCTTGAACTGCGTGCGTTCGGGCAACCCCAACACCCTATTCACCACCCCCACCTGCCGCGCCAGCCTCACAGACTCCGGCTGCCCATTCACCACCGGCTGCAACACGTTCTGCACCGCCGCCCACTGCCCGTTGCGCTGCAGCGCATCCAGCCAAATCTGGTGAAACAAATCCCGCTGCGCATGGCTGCCGCCAATCTCCACCAGCCGGGGCAGGGCCACGCCCAGCTGCTGTGCCGCCGTCGCCCAGTCGCCTTGCGCATGGGCCAGCAGGCCCTGCGCGGCGGGCACACAAGCCTGTTGCCACACGGTGCGTTCGTGCGCCTCGGTGCGGGTGGCGGCGTGGGCGGCGATGTTGTTTTGCAGCGTGCGTGCGGCCTCGGTGCGGCCTGCGCGGGCCAGACCGTAGAGGTATTGCAGGTCCAGAAAGGGCAGCACATGGTCGGCCACGCGTTGTGCGAGGTGATCGGCCACGTCGACCCAGCGGGCGCCCACGTCCACGCCTGCCAGCTCCAGCCGCGCTAGTAGTGACACGGCGCCAATCTGGTCTTGCGTGTATTCCTTGACCACGCCCCAGACTTGGCTGTCGTACAGCGCCAGCACTTCGGCGTGCCGGTCTTGCTCCAGCAGAAACAGCGCCTGGTGCCACCAGTTGTGCGTGACCATGAAGGAGTTCAGCCCCGTCCAGGTGTCGCTCACGCTGGCCATGAAGTCGATACCTTCGCGGATGCGGCCCTGGGTCAGCATCACATGGGCCAGGGCGTGGTGAGCCCAGGGCTCTTTGCGGCACAGGGCGATGGCGTGGCGGGCGGCGGCCTCGGCTTCAGGCAGGCGGTGGCATTGCTCCCAGCCAAAGGCCAGCATGCCGTGCAGGTAGGGCACTTCCGCCGCAGCGGGTAGGGCTTGCAGCGCCAGGCGCAGCACGCCGGGCGAGTCGCCCCGGTTGAACAAGTGGTACTGGCCTAGCTTGATGGAGGCCAGGTCGCGCGGGTGCAGGCGGGCTTGCTCTTGGTGCAGTGCAATGGCGCGGGGCATATCGCCGTCTACCCAGGCTGCGACTGCGGCCACAAAGCGTTGCTCGCGCTCGCTGGCCTGGGGCGCACTGGCCAGCGCCTGGGTGATGAAGGGGCGGGCGTTGCGCGGTGCGTCGGCCGATTCGGCAAACATGTGCAGTGCGGCGCAGCAGGCCTGCACCATGGCGCTGGGGTCGTCTGCGGCCTGCAGCACGTTCACGGCCCGCGCTTCGCAGGCGATGAAGCCTTCGACAAAGTCGTTCACCGCATCCACGCGGTCTGCACGCTGCAGCGTGAGTGGGTTGCCCAGGCTGTCGGTCAATGGCGCAGAGGGGGCTTGCATCCGTTGGGGCCTGGCGGTGTGCCTGGGCGGTGTGGTTATGCGCCCTGGATCAGCGCCAGGTAGGCGCGCCGGGTGGTGTCAGAGACCGAGTCCACCAGTTGCGTGTGCGGCGTTTGGTGGCGCGCCATCATGCGGGCCGAGGCGATGGTTTTGGACTTGCAGTACCAGTGGCAGGTGTGCTGCATCAAAAACAGCTCGGCCGTCATCATGAAGGCGCGGTCTTTGGTGGCCAGGTGCGCGGTGTCTTGCACCACATGGGCGATGCCTTTGGCATGGATGGCCAGGGCCTGGCGCATGTCAAAGGTGACGGCAGGCAGCAGCTTGTCGGCAAAGGGCAGGGCGATGGGCAAGCGGCTCACGCGTGCATCCTCTTCGCTGACCTTGGCGAAATCGGCGGCAAACTGGCTGAACTGCTCGCTGAGCTGGCGCTCGGTGGTGCTCAGCAGCGACCAGACTTGGTCGCGCCGCTCGGCGCTGCTCTCGCCCAGGGCGCGCATGTAGCCTTCGGTCAGGGCTTCCATGAGCTTTTCAATCTGGTAGTGGCTCAGGTGCATGCCCAAAATGGCGATGCGCTTGCGTTGCTCTTTGGCGTTGAGCATGTAGGTGCCGGAGGCGATGAGGATCGCCATGAGGAGAAGGTCCATGAAGTGGTTCAGTGAAGACGTGAAAAAGGAGGGGGTTGGCCACCGGGGAGGTCTCGCCCAAAGATAGCGGATATTCCCGCAGAGTCAACGCGGCAGCGCAAAAAGGCTGCGCTGGCCGGTGTGTGGCGGGCGTGGGCCTTGTGGCGGCTGTGCCAGCTCAATTTTTAGGCGGGTGTGCCTACAAATGCACATCTGCTTGCATATGGGGCGTAGGGGCTTGGCTTGGGAGTGCAGGGGCGCTGTTATTCTCCCGCGCACCATCCGAGGGGGTGGGTAACCCAATTCACAGATTCAAAATGAGCAAAAAAACAGCTTTGGGCGCCGCCGTGGCGCTGGCCGTGGTGGCCTATGGTGGCGCCACTTGGTACATGGGCCAACGTGCACAGGCCAGCTACAACGAGGCGCTGGAGGAAGTGCGCAAGGTGCTGGGCGCTGAGGCCGTGGTGTCGCAGGACTACCAAAAGGGCTTTTTCTCGTCGCAGGCCAAGCTGGTACTGCAATGGACACCGCCCGCCGATGCAGACGCCAGCAAGCCCGCCGAGCCTGTGCGCGTGGTCGTGAGCAGCGCTGTGCGCCATGGCCCGCTGGCCGGTGCCCGCCTGGCCGCCGCCGTTGTGGACATGCGCTTTGCCCTGGAAGGCCTGGACGAAAAAGCCACCAAGGACTTTGCCAAGGTGACTGCCCCCACGCTCACCACCGTGCACGGCCTGATGGGCGGCCACGATGCCACGCTGCTGGTGCCTGCGGGCGAGGTGGGGGACGAAGAGGTGACGCTGCGCTGGCAAGAAATGAAGACCGAGTTCTCGATCAATGGCGACCGCACCCGCGTCAAGGGCAACCTCCAGTGGCCTGAGATGGCGTTCTCGGGGATCAACAAGTCTGCGGACGAAGACCTGGGTGGGTCGGGCGAGCGCTTTGCCATGTCGATCAAGGGCATGACGGGCGACTTCGAGAACCAGATCATCGATGGCCTGTGGATGCTGGCCCCTGGCAAGGGCAACATGCGCTTTGCGCAAATTGATGCGACCAGCACCCCCAAGGACGGCGCTGCCAAGCCGCTGATGTCTCTGAAAGACCTGACGGGCACCACCACCATTGACCGTGCTGACAAACTGATGAGCGTGAGCACGTCGATCAAGGGCAAGGGCCTGATTGGCCCGGTGGACTTTGAGTCGATTGGCTTTGAAGAGAAGCTCCAGCGCATCGATGCCGACGTGGTCAAGAGCCTGCAGATGCTGATGGTCGAGAGTTACAGCAAGGACGGGTTCAAGGCCATGACCATGGCCAATGAGGAGCAGGGCGGCAAGCTGGTGAAGCTGCTGACCGACAACGCCCAGCGCCTCACGGCCGCGTTGCCTGCGTATTCGATGAAGTTCTTTGCCACGCTGGGCGGGCAACAAGGCGAGCTGTCGTACGGCGGCGAGGTGACCCGCGCCCCGAGCGCAGATGAAGTGACCCAGGCCGGTTGGGGCCCTGTGCTGCTCAAGAACTCGACCTTGCACGCCGATGTGCGCCTGCCCAAGGCATGGCTGCCCCAGTTGGCCAAGGCTGCAGGCCAGGAAGAGTTCAAGGCTGAAGACATGGACGGCTTGATCGGCATGGCCCAGGCGGCAGGCTACGTGCGCCAAGAGGGCGACAACCTGACCAGCTCGCTGAAGATGGAAGGTGGTCAGGCCAAGCTCAATGGCAAGGTCATGGATTTGCCTAACTTCATGCAGTAAGAGCAGCGCTCACCCTGCCAAGCGTGCCCGCAGGGGCCGCGCCACGGCATAAAAAAGCCCCGGTCACCTGTGTGGTGGCCGGGGCTTTTTTTGTGGGCAGGCTTTTGTGGCCGCTTTGAACTTGAAATATCCGTTCGGGTTGAGCTTGTCGAAACCGTGCGCGGCGCTTCGACAGGCTCAGTGTGAGCGGTTTGAGGCGCGGTCAATCAAGAAGTGAGGGTTGCGGCCAAGGCCTCTGCCGGTCGCGGATCAGCTCAAAGGCCCGTGCCACCTGCAGTACGCCCAGGTCGTCAAAGCGTGCCCCCGCAATTTGCAGCCCGATGGGAAGGCCGCTGGCGGTGTAGCCGCAGTTGACCGACGCTGCAGGCTGCTCGGACATGTTGAACGGCACCGTGAAGCCAATGTGCTCCAGCGGGCGCAGCGGGTCGTTGGTGGGCGAGGGCAGTTCGGCCGCAAAGGCAGGCATGGGGGCCACGGGTGAGAGGACATAGTCGAACGCGCTGCACGCCCTGACGGTGACTACGCGCGTTTGGTGGAACTGCTGGCTGGCCTGGAACACCTGCGTGCCCGTCATGCCCGCCGCACTCTCGGCCCAGGCGCGGATGTAGGGCAGCACCTTGGCGCGCTGCGCATCGGGCAGGGCTTGCAGGTCCATGTGCGAGCGCATGCGCCAGAAGTGGTCCATGCCGTCGAGCATGGTCTGGGTCATGAAGGGTTGCATCAGCGTCACGCGGGCACCGGCTTGCTCGAACAGGCGAGCAGCGTGCTCCACCGCGGCGCGCACTTCGTCCTCTACCGGCAGGCCACATCCCGCATCCAGCAGCAGGCCCAGGTGCAGGCCCCGCAGGCGCTGCACGCCCTGGTCGAAGTCGTCCCAGGCAATGGTCTGCGCAGGCAGGCTCATGCTGTCGCGTGCATCCGGCTGGCTCAGCACCCGCATCATCAGTGCGGCGTCTTGCACGGTGCGGGTCATGGGGCCTGCTGCGCGGCCGGTGTAGGGCGGGTCGATGGGAATGCGCCCTAAGCTGGGCTTGAGGCTGAAGATGCCGCACCAGCTGGCAGGCAAGCGCAGCGAGCCACCGATGTCGGTGCCGATGTGCAGCGGTCCGTAGCCCGCCGCTGCGGCAGCGCCGCCCCCGGCGCTGGAGCCGCCGGGGCCCTTGCTCACGTCCCAAGGGTTGCGCGAGAGGGGGTGAAAGCTGGACAACCCTGAGGACAGCATGCCGTAGTCGGGCATGGTGGTCTTGGCCACCATCACGGCGCCGGCCTCGCGCAGGCGGGCTGCCGGGGGCGCATCGGCCAGCGCAGGCACCAGCGGCACAGCGGCGGTGCCCAGCGGCGTGGGGTCGCCCTGGGTTGCGATGTTTTCTTTGATGGTGACGGGCACGCCGTCGAGCAGGCCCTGGGGCTCGCCGTGCTGCCACCGGGCTTCGCTTTGGCGGGCCTGCGCCAGCGCGTGCTCAGGCCGCAGCAGGTAGGTGGCGCGGATATGGGGCTCCCAGCGCTCCATGTGCGCCAGCACGGCCTGCGTGACCTCCACGGGGGACAGCGTGCGCTGGCGGTAGGCGGCAAGCAGGTCGTGGGCGGGCAGGTCGTGCAGTGCGGTCATGGCGGGGGGTGGGGTTCTATCAATGAAAATGGCTGCTAGCGCCTATGAATAAAGCGCTGGAAGCTATCATTTAAGGAGTAATCCGCTGCCGCAGAGGCAGCATGGGCATCATGACCAAGAGAGGGCGGAGAGGTCGTTCACAAACACCGGCATGTCCTTCCACAACCCCTTGAGGTTTTTGTTCGCCACGGTGATCCACTGCGGCTGGTACAGAAAGGCGTGCACCGCGTCCTCGGCCAGCAGCTTTTGCGCGTCGCCTAGCAGGCGGGCCCGGTCTTGCGGGCGGGCGGCGTTTTTGATCTGGTTGAACAGCTCGTTGAACTTGGGCGACTGGTAGCCCCAGTAGTAGTCGGGCTTGGTGAAGTTGACCAGGTCGAACGGCTCGACATGCGAAATGATGGTCAGGTCGTAGTTCTTGTTGCCGTAAGTGCCGCTGAGCCACTGCGCCCATTCCACGTTTTGCGTCTTGGCCACGATGCCCACTTTGGCCAACTGGGCCACGATGACCTCACCGCCCTGGCGTGCATAGGGCGTGGGGGGCAAGGTGAGGGTCAGCTCCAGCGGGGTCTTGACGCCTGCCTCGGCCAGCAGCTTCTTGGACTTTTCAATGTCGAACGGGTTGACGCCCGTGGTGTCCACATAGCCAAACGCACCGGGCACATAGTGGCTGCCGATGGGGGCGCCGTAGCCATCGCCCGCGCCTTCGATCACGGCCTTGCGGTCAATGGCCGCAGCGATGGCGCGGCGCACGCGCACATCCTGAAGCGGCGTCTTGGCGTTGTTGATGGCCAAAATGGTCTTGGCCCGCGAGCCACAGACCAGCAACTGAAAGCGCGGGTTGGCTTTGAACTGCGCCACGCTGCGCGGTGTGACGCGGGGGAACAGGTCCACATCGCCCGCCAGCAGTGCGGCCACCTGGGCGGCGGGGTCCGAGATGAAGCGAAAGGTGGCGCGGCGGATCTTGATGGTGGCCGGGGCGCGAAAGCCATCCCACGCCGTCAGCACCACAGACGAGCCCTTGTTCCAGGCCCCCAGCTGGTAGGGGCCGGTGCCCACGGGCTTGGTGGCGTTGGTGTCGGCGCTTTTGGGCTCCACGATGATGGAGGTGGCCTGGCCCAGCGCAAACAGCAGGTCGGGGTCGATGTCCTTGTTCAGTACGACCAGGGTGTGCTCGTCCACCACTTGGGTGGTCAGGTTGGCAAAGGTGCGCTTGTCTTTGTTGGTGCTCTTGTCGCCGCCTGCGCGGTCGTACGAAAACTTCACTGCAGCGGCGTTGAAGGGCTCGCCGTTTTGGAACTTCACGCCACGGCGCAGCTTGAAGGTATAGGTCTTGAGGTCGGGCGAGACCTCCCAGCTTTCGGCCAGCAGGGGCGCCACCGTGCCGTCAGCGTTGATCTTGGTGAGCGTCTCGAACACGTTGTATTGCACGATCTCTGCAATGGCGGACGCTGCACCGGCCGTGGGGTCCAAGCCCGGGGGCTCCAGGGTCATGGCCAGCACCACGGCATCTTTGCGGCCCTGGGCCAGTGCACCCACGGGGGTGGCGAGGGGGATGGCGGCCAAGGCGCCAGTGGCGAGAACGGATCGGCGGTTCAGCATGTTCGCAAACTCCAGACTAAGACCAGACAAAAACCTGCAGCCGCCCGCGCACCGGTGCGTGGCAGCGGGGCGGGAGACAGAGCGCTTTGTACACCATCGACTGCCCTGCGGGGACCGTCTGAGCGAATCACGCCGCAGGCGTGGGGACAGCACTGTTGGCGCGCGCCGCCGCTGCTGCCAGCCGCCTTGCACGCGCCCGCCCCGGCTGCACCTGGGGCACAGCGGCCACCAGGGCCTGGGTGTAGGGGTGCTGCGCGTGGTGGAACAGTTGCGCCGGTGCACCGCGTTCCACAATCTGCCCCTGGTAGAGCACCACGACCTCATCGCACAGGTGGTTGACCACGGCCAGGTCGTGGCTGATGAGCAGGTAGCTCACGCCAAAGGTTTGCTGCAAATCCTGCAGCAGGTTGAGCACCTGGGCTTGCACCGACACATCCAGGGCGCTGACCGGCTCGTCTGCCACGATGAGTCGGGGCCGGGTGATAAGGGCCCGCGCAATGGCAATGCGCTGGCGCTGCCCGCCTGAGAATTCATGCGGGTACTTGTCCAGGTCGTTGGTGCGCAGGCCCACTTGGGCCAGCACCTCGGCGGCTTGCTCGCGCTGCATGGCACGGGTGGTTTCGCCTTGGGCTTGCAGGGGTTCGCTCACGATGCGCTCTACCGTCTGGCGCGGGTCCAGCGAGCCGTAGGGGTCTTGGAACACCATCTGAAAATCCCGCCTGGCCTGGCGCAGCGCTGCCGGGGCCAACTGGTGCAGGTTGCGGCCCAGCAGGTGCACGCTGCCGGAGGTAGGGGCGTCCAGCGCCATCACCGTGCGGGCCAGCGTGGATTTGCCCGACCCTGACTCGCCCACGATGCCCAGGCTGCGGCCGCTGGGCATGGAGAAGCTCACGCCTTTGAGGGCCTGTACCTTGCCCGGTGGGCGCAGCAGGTGCTCGCGGGGCAGGGTGTATTCACGCACCAGGTCGGTCACTTCCAACAGAGGCGCGTCGGGGGCTGGTGAGGCCGAGGAGGTCTGAGGCGTGGTCATGCGGCGGCTGAGGTGGCGGTGGCTTGGGCTGCAGTGGGGGCCTGCATGGCTTCGGGGCGCAGGCAGCGCACCTCGTGCACGCCCTCTGCATCGTGGGCGACCACGGTGGCTTGAGGGCGGGTGCTGTGGCAGGCCTGCGCAGTGAAGGCACAGCGGCCTGCAAAGGTGCAGCCCGTAGGCAAATCCACCAGCTCAGGCACTGTGCCTGCGATGGTGGCGAGCCGCGCCATGGGTGCCCGCTGCGCGCCCATCTGCGGGCGTGCGGCCAGCAGGCCGCGCGTGTAGGGGTGGGCCATGGCCGCAAACACCGAGGCGGTGGGGCCGCTCTCGACCACGCTGCCGCCGTACATCACCAGCATGCGGTCCACGTTCTGCGAGATCACGCCCAGGTCGTGCGAGATGAGGATGAGCGCCATGTGGCGCTCGGCCACCAGGTCGCTGATGAGGTCCAGAATCTGCTGCTGGATGGTCACATCCAGCGCGGTGGTGGGCTCGTCGGCAATCAGCAGGTCTGGCCCGCAGGCCAGTGCCATGGCGATGGTGATGCGCTGGCGCTGGCCGCCAGAGAACTGGTGTGGGTAGGCGTCAAAGCGCTGCGCCGCGCTGGGGATGCCTACGCGGTCGAGCAGGGCAATGGCTTGCTGCCGCGCTGTGCTGGCATCCAGGCCCAGGTGCCTGCGCAAGGGCTCAGCCACCTGGCGGCCTATGGTGTGCACAGGGTTGAGCGCGGTCATGGGCTCCTGGAACACCATGCCGATGCGGTGGCCGCGCAACTGGCACATCTGCGCATCGCTGCGGCCCACCAGTTCCTGCCCGTCAAACTGGATGCTGCCCGAGACTTCTGCGCTGTCAGGCAGCAAACCCATGAGCGCCATGGCGGTGAGCGATTTGCCGCAACCCGACTCGCCAATCAGCCCCAGCGTCTCGCCACGCCCCAGCGCAAAGTTCACGCCGCGCACGGCATCGGCCGGACCCCGGTGGGTCTGCAGGCGGACGCGGAGGTTGGAGACTTCAAGCAAAGGCATGGCTGCGGGTTTTCATCGGTTGCGGTGCTTTCATGTCAGTAACCCCGATACATGAAACTGGCGCGGCCCAAGACAGGGCAACCGCGCAAGGGCCGCCAACCCGCGCAGGCGGCGTATGGCTTGTGTGCGCTGGCTGCGTCCCCCACCCGTAGCGCGCAGCGCGTAGAGAGAGGGGGAAGGCGCGAAGCGACTCAGGGGGTGTCATCTTTTTCTGGCCAGGCGTGGGTCCATCAGATCGCGCAGGCCGTCGCCCAGCAGGTTCAGCCCCAGCACGGCCAAGGCAATGGCCACGCCGGGCCAGACGGCCAGCATGGGGGCCTGGAACATGAGGGTCTGGGCCTCGCTCAGCATGCGGCCCCACGAGGGCTCGGGTGGCTGCGTGCCCAAGCCCAGGTACGACAAAGCGGCCTCGGCCAGGATGGCCAGCGCAAACTGGATGGTGGCCTGAACAATCAGTGCCGACAGGATGTTGGGCAGCACATGCTCGAGCGTGATGCGCCAGGGCCCCTTGCCGCAGGCACGGGCTGCCAGGATGTACTCGCGCGACCACACGGCATTGGCCGACGCCCGGGTGACCCGCGCGAAGGTCGGGATGTAGAAGATGCCGATGGCAATGATGGAGTTGACGATGCCCGCGCCAAACACGGCTGTGAGCATGATGGCCAGGAGCAAGGCAGGGAAGGCGAAGGTGAAGTCGGCCATGCGCATGATGGCTTCTTCTACCCAGCCGCGCCGTGCAGCGGCCAGCAGGCCCAGCGCGGTGCCGATGCCCATGCCGATGCCCACCGCAATCACGCCGACCAGGATGGAGTTGCGCGCGCCCACCATGATGAGCGAGACGATGTCGCGCCCAAATGCATCGGTGCCCAGCCAGTGCGCGCCCGAAGGGGCCTGCAGCTTGCTGGCCATGTCCACCTCATAGGGCGACCAGGGTGTCCAGACCAGGGACAGCGCGGCGGTGCCGAGCATGAACAGCGTGAGCACGGCACCCAGCACAAAGCTGCGGTGGCGCAGTGCGCGCTGCGCCCAGGTGGGCGGGCGCAAGGCAGCGGGCGCGGGCTGTGGGCCTGCGGCCTGCGGCGAAGCGAGTGTGGAGGTGTCTTTGGCCATGGGGCAGGTTCAGAGGCTGAGAGTTTTTTGCCAGTGCCCGAAAGGTGCGTCAAAACGCCGCTGATCGAGGCGCAAAGCACAGCCATAGCGCGGGCTATGGCGCGCATTTGCAACGACGAGCAGCGGTGTTTTGACGTGCAAGGCGGGCATAGGCAAAAGACTCTCAGCCTCTTAGATGTCGCTGGCCTTCACGCGGGGGTCGATCACCGCGTAAAGGATGTCCACCACGAAGTTCACCACGATCACCATGGCCGCCAGCAGCATGACGCAGTTGCGCACCACGATGAGGTCGCGGTTGGCGATGGACTGGAAAATCAACCGCCCCAGCCCCGGCAGGTAGAACACGTTTTCCACCACGATGGTGCCCGCCAGCAACGAGGCAAATTGCAGCCCCATGACGGTGACCACCGGGATCATGGCGTTGCGCAGCACATGGCCCCACAGTGCGGCCCGTTGCGACAGGCCCTTGGCGCGGGCGGTGCGCACAAAGTCTTCGCGCAGCACCTCCAGCACGGCTGAGCGGGTGATGCGGGCCAGGATGGCCGCTTGCACCACGGCCAGGGCAATGGCTGGCAGCAGCAACGCCTGAAGCGCCTGCAGCGGACCGCCGCCGCTGTCCTCGGTCCAGCCCGGAAAACCGCCGGCCGCAAACCACTGCAGCTTGACCGAGAACAGCAGGATCAGCAGGATGGCAAACCAGAAGTTGGGGATGGCGATGCCCACCTGGGCCAGTGCCATCACGCCTACATCGCCCCAGCGGTTGTGGCGCGAGGCGGCATAGACACCTGCCAGCAAAGCGAGCACGGTGGTGATCACCATGGCCATGAGGGCGAGCGGCACGGTGAGGGCCAGCCGCTCCAGCACCAGGTCCAGCACCGGCGAGCTGTAGGCATAGCTTTCGCCCATGTTGCCCCCCACCAGGCCGCCAATCCATTGCCCATAGCGCTGCAGTGCGGGTTGGTCCAGCCCCAATTTGCTGGCCAAGGTGGCCACGGCCTCGGGTGACGCATCCGGTCCCATCAGCATTTGCGCGGCGTTGCCCGGCAGGATTTCCAGCACCAGGAACACCACCGCAGATGCGCCGAGCAAGGTGGCGAGCAACGTGGTCAATCGTTTGAGGAGAAACAGTCCCATGGGGAGGTGTCAGTGGCGGGGCAAGAGGGGATGTATCAATGCATGTGCGGACAAAGCATAGCGGCAAAGCGCCCCTTCTGCGGGCAGTGGGTTGTGCCCAGGCGTGCAAGCTTTGTGCCATGGTCGCGGGATAATCACGGCCATGACGTTTGCCTTGCCCTCTTCGGTGGCCCTATCCATGGCCCTGTCCCTTCGTATTCAGGCGGCCCTCGGCGCCTGCGGGAGCCTCGCATGGCGCTGATGATCACCGACGAATGCATCAACTGCGATGTGTGTGAGCCCGAATGCCCCAACGATGCGATTTACCTGGGCCAGGAGATCTATGAGATCGAGCCCAGCAAATGCACCGAGTGCGTGGGGCATTTTGACGAGCCGCAGTGCGTGCAGATTTGCCCGGTGGCCTGCATCCCGGTGAACCCGCAGCATGTGGAAAGCCGTGAGACCTTGTGGCAGAAATTTCAGCGCCTGCAGGCTGCTGCATCCTGAGGCGGTGGGGTCTGCATGGCCCCGCAATGCTTGGGGCGATAGTGCGCTTGGGCTCGTCATCCCAGCGGGGCGGCTGGGGATATGCCACCGTTTGTTGGAGAATTTATGACCCAATTTGGCCTCTAGCGCTTATCAATCAAGCGCTAGCAGCTATATAAAACATAGCAGTTTTTTGAAGAGTCAGAGCGTTTCGGCAGGCCGAGGCGGTTTGGGGCGCGGGGGCTTGGTGGTGTGCACCAGCAAGGTGGCTTTGTCCATGTCGCCTGCCAGCAGGGCGGGGTGGGCCTTGAGCGAGTGAGCAATGCTGTCTTCAATCAGCGTGCGCTGGTCGGGGGCTGGTTTTTTGAGCACCCAATGGGGGACTTCGGCTTTGTCGCCCGGGTGGCCGATGCCGATACGCAAGCGCCAGTAGTCGGGCGAGCCCAGTTGGGCATGGATGTCTCTCAATCCGTTGTGGCCTGCGTGGCTGCCGCCGCGCTTGAGCTTGACCTGGCCTGGTGGGAGGTCCAGCTCGTCGTGCACCACCAAAATCTCATCCGGCTGGATCTTGAAGAAGCGCGCCAGCGATGCGACCGATTTGCCGGAGAGGTTCATGAAGGTCTGCGGTTGCAGTAGCCAGACGCTTTGCCCGTGCACCGTGGCGCGGCCCGCCAGCCCGTAGTAGCTGCGCTCAGGCACCAAGTGCACTTTCAACTCGCGTGCCAGTGCATCAATCCACCAGAACCCGGCGTTGTGGCGCGTGGCCTCATAGTCTGGCCCGGGATTGCCCAGGCCTACAAACAGCTTGATCATGTCGGCGATTATCTGTGGAGCAGAAAAAAAAAACGGCCCACATGGGTGGGCCGTTTGGGCTGCCAATCCTCTATAAGAGGGCGGCGGCAGGGGAGTCAATGTAAGCCTGAGCTTACTTCTTGCCCTTGCCCTTGCCCTTGGCGTCAGCAGCAGGAGCGGCTTCCGCTGGGGTGTCTTCCACCACCACTGGAGGCACTACCGACACGAGCACAGGGTTTTGCTTGTTGCCACGGATCACAGCGCTCACGCCCTTGGGCAGCTTGATGTCCTTGAGGTTCAGGGACACGCCCTTTTCCAGCTTGGACAGATCGACAGCGATGAACTCTGGCAGGTCCGAAGGCATGCAGGTCACATCGAGTTCGTTCACGATGGGGTTGACCATGCACTTGTCCACCTTGACGGCAGGGGACTCTTCTGCACCGCTGAAGTGCAGTGGCACCTTCAGGTGCAGCTTGGTCTTGTCGTCCACGCGCTGGAAGTCGATGTGCAGAACCAGTTGCTTGTAAGGGTGGTATTGCACGTCGCGCAGCACCACCTTGGCAGTCTTGCCAGCCACTTCCATGTCCAGCACGCTGGAGTGGAAGGCTTCCTTCTTGAGGGCGTGCCACAGAGCGTTGTGGTCGATCTCGATCAGTTGGGGTTCCGCAGCACCGCCGTACACGATGCCAGGCGTCTTGCCCGAATTGCGCAGACGGCGGCTCGCACCCGTACCTTGCTTGGCGCGCTCAAAAGCGACGAAGTTCATAGTTAGCTCCTGGAAAGGGTCGACCGCGACCAGTCGTTCCCTGTTAAAAAAGATCTGCCTGCGTATTGCGTATGGCAGATCTACTGGGTTGTTCCCGAACGGACAAGCCTCCCGAAGGAGGCTTGTTGCAGCGTCGATGAAAAAGCGGCTTCCCTTGAGGGAAGCCCGCTGGTCATCAGGCGTTGTCTTGGTCCGAGAACAGGCTCATCACCGACTCGCCCTTGGCAATGCGCTGGATCGTCTCTGCAATCAGCGGTGCCACGGACAATTGGCGAATCTTGGAACATCCCTTGGCGGTTTCGCTCAATGGGATGGTGTTGGTCACCACGATCTCATCCAGGGCCGAGCCCTTGGAAATGCGTTCGATGGCAGGACCCGAGAAAATGGGGTGGGTACAGTAGGCGTACACCTTCTTGGCGCCGCGCTCCTTGAGCACTTCGGCGGCTTTGACCAGCGTGCCAGCCGTGTCGATCATGTCGTCCATGATGACGCAGTTGCGGCCTTCGATCTCACCGATCACGTGCATCACTTCCGAAACGTTGGCCTTGGGGCGACGCTTGTCGATGATGGCCAGATCGCAACCCAGTTGCTTGGCCAATGCGCGAGCACGCACCACACCGCCCACGTCGGGGGAGACCACAATCAGGTCTTCGTAGTTCTTTTGGCGCAGGTCACCCAGCAGCACAGGCGATGCGTAGATGTTGTCTACGGGAATATCGAAGAACCCTTGAATCTGGTCCGCGTGCAGATCCATCGTCAGCACACGGGCCACACCGACGGCCTGCAACATGTTGGCCACCACCTTGGCGGTGATGGGCACGCGTGTGGAGCGGGGACGGCGGTCTTGGCGGGCGTAGCCAAAATAGGGAATCACGGCACTGATGCGTTCGGCCGATGCGCGCTTGAGCGCATCCACCATGATCAGCAATTCCATGAGGTTGTCGTTCGTTGGCGCGCAAGTGGACTGAACCACGAACACATCGCGTGCACGAACGTTTTGCTTGATTTCGACGGTGACTTCACCGTCAGAGAATCGGCCCACATCGGCTGCGCCCAATTGGGTGCCAAGGTGTTTTGCAATTTCAGCTGCCATGCCAGGATTGGCATTGCCGGTGAAAACCATGAAGTCGGGTTGGTTGGCTTGCATGAGCATCCCAGCAGTCTGAAAAAAAGCCTGTATGCGTAAACGAGAATTTGGCAGGGGAAGAAGGATTCGAACCTTCGCATGCCGGAATCAAAATCCGGTGCCTTAACCAGCTTGGCGACTCCCCTACACGGGTCAACTGCCGAAGGCAATCAACCTTAATTTCACTCTGAAACCCACCCTGCCAGAGGATGAATCATCAGATTGCCGCATGTTTTAATTTTCCATTCGCTGGGAGCGTCCTGAAAATTGACATCGCGCGGCATTTGTGCAAACACTGCACTACCCGAGCCCGTCATTCTAGCATGCATTCCTTTGGACTTCAGCCAATTTATGGCTTTTTTCACATCGGGGCACAAACTTTCTGCGACTGGCTGCAAGTCGTTACGACCAAAATCGTAGTGTGCTGCAGCAAAGCCTAAGATTATAGCATGACTTGAATCACGCTTCAGAAAGGGTGAAGAAAAAATTGCTTTTGTCTCCAATCCAGCCTGAGGTTTGACCACCACAAACTGCGTTGGTGGTGGTTGTTGTCCTAGCTCAAGGGGCTGGATTGTCTCACCAATTCCTTCCACCCAGGCGTTATGCCCGCGCAAAAAAAATGGAACGTCTGCGCCTAATGTCAGGCCGATGCGCTCCAGGGCTGGGCGGGGAAGGTTCAGCTTCCAGAGGCGGTTGAGGGCGATCAGGGTGGTTGCTGCATCTGACGAGCCGCCGCCCATGCCTGCTTGCGCTGGAATGCTTTTTTGCACTCCAATGTGCGCGCCTGCGCGGCAGCCCGTGGCCTCTTGCAGTGCGTGGGCTGCTCGCAGGGTCAGGTCCATGGCAGGCAGCTCGGTGTCGAGATCCTCGCGGCTGAGTCTCCCGTCGGGCCGCAGTTCAAAGTGGAGCGTGTCGCACCAGTCCAGCAGCATGAAGACTGACTGAAGGAGGTGATATCCGTCCTCTCTGCGGCCGGTGATATGCAAAAACAGATTCAGCTTTGCAGGGGCGGGAACGTCGTAAAGCGCTTGCATACGTTGGTGATGAGTCTGGCTTAGTGGGACAGCGAGATGCGCAGCGTCGCCTTGGGCTCGGGGAGGACCCGCTGCGCCGTGATGCGACCTTGGTGGGCCGCACTCAAGTCAGAAGTCCAGCCGGCTGCCTCTGCTTGGGAGCCCTTCAGCCAATGAAAAATGGCTTTGACTGGCAATGCTGCACCAGTCAGTTGGACCACCAGGGCGTCCAGCGAGTCGGAGCGCTGAATTTGTTGACCGGTTTGCAAGGTTGCGGTGCCTGCATCCCAGCGCAATTGCCCCAGCGTAGTGCCCAGGGGGCTGAGCAGCGTGAGCTGGCCTTGGCTTTCTTCGCCTTCCAGTTCAAACAAGGCGGCAAACGATTGGGGTGTGTCGCCTTCTACCTGTAGCGCAATGCGCCCCGACCAGTATGGAGCCTCTGCATTGCTGGGGCGAGGGGGGAGTGCGCAGCCCATAAGCCCTCCCAGCAGGGTGCTTGAGATACTCAGAAGCATCCCTCTGCGCAGGGAGGATTGCGGTGCATCACATGTCAAATAGCGCGCACCACGCATCAAAATGAAACCCCGAGGCGCTTGAGCGTTTCTTTGAGCGTCTGGTTGTCGGGGTTCAGTCGCAAGCCCTCTTTCCAGATGGCTTTGGCTTTCTCTGTATTGCCCTGGCTCCAGAGCACTTCTCCCAGGTGGGCTGCTATTTCAGCATCGGGCTTTTTGGAAAAGGCAGATTGCAGCAGTTGCTGTGCCTGGGCCTTGTTGCCCAAGCGGAATTCCGCCCACGCCAAGCTGTCTGTGATGAATGGGTCACCGGGGGCGAGGTCAAGGGCTTTTTGAATGAGCTGCTTGGCTTCGTTCAACCGCACCCCTCGGTCTGCAAGCGAATAGCCCAGAGCGTTGTAGGCATGGTGGTAGTCGGGCTGCCGTGCGATGACTTGGCGCAGCAGCTTTTCCATGACATCCAGTCGCCCCGTCTTTTCTGCCAGCATGGCTTGGTCATAGGCCAAGTCGTTGTCTTCTGGTGACTCGTTCAGTGCTTTGCCCTGCAGTTGAAAAGCTTCTTCGTTTTGGTTGTGCTCTTTGAGCAATTGCACTTCGGCCAACAGTTTCATCCGTTGCTCTTCTGCGTTGCTGCCTGGCAGCTCTTTCAGCAAGGCCCTTGCTTCATTCATGCGCCCTTGCTTGGCCAGAATGGACGCGCGTTGGCGTTGCACGCTGAAAGAATCGTTGGGACTTTCGATGCGATCCAACCAGCCCTGTGCCGCCTTCAGGTCGCCTTGCTTTTCTGCAATTTGCGCTGCCAGCACATAGGCTTGGGTCATGATCCGCTGGTTGATCTCGGTATCACCCGCAGCTTGGGCGATGTCCATGAACTTGCGCAAGGATTCGGCTGCCAGCGCCAGCTTTTGATCCTGCACCTGCAGGCTGGCGAGCACAAGCCATGCCTCGGCCATATCGGGCTTGTCCTGTGTGACCCGATGCAGTTGGTCCGATGCTTCTGTAAATTGGGATTGGGCAAGCAGAACCCGTGCATAGAGCATCCGGATTTCAGGGGCTGGCTGCTGTTGTAGAAAGTGTGTAACAAAAGGCTTTGCTTCGTTACGACCTTCATCCAGAAGCTCCAACGCGAGTCTGGCCAAACCCTCATAAGCGGGGTCGATGGCCTGCGCCTTCGCGATGCTCTCCAGTGATCCGGCTTGGTCGCCAGCTGCCAAGCGCATGCGCCCCACGGTAATCCAGGCCGCAGCCCCAGTGGACGGGTTGGCTATTTCGGCTTTGAGTGCTTCTTGCACTGCTCTGGCTGCCGCGGCTTTATCGCTCACGCGCCCATACATCTGTGGGATGGCGCTCAAAATGCCGACTTTGCTGGGTGCAGGCGCGTGCTGGATGAGTTGCTGCAATGGCGCCGCAGTTTCGCTGACTCTGTTGAGGGCAATCAGAATCTGGAGCACATAGCGATTGGCCTCCCGGGATTGGGGATGGTCTTCTTGCCATGCCTTGGCTGCTGCCAACGCATATTCGCCAGAGCGTGATTGCAAGGCAATGTCAGCGGCCCGTTGATACAGCTGGCTGCTGTGGCTGCGCCGGGCGGCGTCCAGCATCAAGGCATAGCCTGCACCTGGGTCGCCCGTGCGTGTGGTGACTTCTCCAAGCAAAACTTCGTAGAAAAGGTTACCGTCTGCCGGCATACCTTCCTCTGCGACGTCGGTCGTGGCTGTTTTTTGTTTGGCTGTTTGTACTGGTTGAGCCCAACTGCAAGTCGCGGCAAGCGCCAAAACAGTGGTCAGGGGGATCAAGCGAAAGCGATGAATATGCTCCATCGAATCATAATAATCCACATGTACGCCCCCTTGCTCGAAGAGACTGCATATGCCTGAGTTGCCAGAGGTTGAGGTCACTCGACGCAGCTTTGCGGACGCCATTGCGGGTGCTCAGGTACTCTCCATGCGAATGGGGAAACCCTTGCGTTGGCCCTTGGGGTGTGAGCCGCACGCGGTGATTGGTCGATTCGTGGTGGGGGTTCGGCGCCGTGGCAAGTACCTGTTGCTGGACCTAGATCGGGGGATGCTGCTGGTTCACTTGGGAATGTCGGGGAGTTTGCGCTTTGCGTCGTATTTGCCCGAAGCGGGCAAGCATGACCACTGGGATTTGGTGACTTCCCGCGGAACGCTGCGCTTGCATGACCCACGGCGTTTTGGCGCTGTGGTTTACGCAGTGGACGAGGGTGATCCTGTCGCGGTCAAGTTGCTCGGAGGTTTGGGCATGGAGCCTCTGGGAGGCGCCTTTGTCATTGATGCGTTTGTGCAAGGCGTGCGGTCGAGCCGTTTGCCAATCAAGCAACTGCTGCTTGCAGGGCGCTTGGTGGTGGGGGTAGGCAATATTTATGCGTCAGAAGCCCTTTTTTTGGCAGGCATACGCCCAACAGTACGGTCTTCTGCGTTAACGATTGCCCGGGTCAAGCGCTTGCACCAGAGTATTTGCGATGTGCTGGAGAGGGCTGTGCAAATGGGAGGAAGTAGCCTGAAGGACTTTTCTAGCGCAGATGGCGCCAGTGGCCATTTTCAGACGGCGGCTCAGGTGTATGGACGTGCCCAAGCGCCCTGCCATGTGTGCGCCACGCCCATTAAAATGGTGCGCCAGGGGCAACGCAGCAGCTTTTATTGTCCTGTTTGCCAACGATAGTTGTAACAGCTTGATGGGCTGATCATCGGCCGCGTTATGTAGGCAGAGCGGTCGGTGCTATATTTTGTTCATGTCTGCTTGCAGACCGACTATCGCATTCCGGGAGCAAAGTGGGACCCTCATTCAACGAACAGTTCGACCAGCATGGTGCATGGCGACGTGCATTTGCGCAGCAGCTCAAGCAGCTCGCTGAGTGGATGTCTGGCCATGATCTTATGGATGCTGCTGTGCAGGAGCGGCTTCAGCGCTTGGAAAATCAGGTCCGGACTGACAAAGTCATGGTGGCCTTCGTAGCCGAGTTTTCGCGTGGCAAGTCGGAGTTGATCAACTCCATTTTCTTTGCCGACTATGGTCGGCGCATCATGCCTGCCAGCGCTGGGCGCACGACGATGTGCCCCACCGAGTTGGGTTACGACCCCGCATTCGCTCCAAGTTTGCGACTACTTCCTATTGAGACGCGTCTGCAGATGCAAGGCTTGGCAGAGTGGCGTCTTAAGCATGATCGTTGGGTTGAGATTCCGCTGGATGTGAATGACGCGGATCAGATTGCGAAAGCCCTCGAAAAAGTCGCGGAAATTCGGCGGGTGAGTCTCGACAATGCCAGGGCCTTGGGCTTTTGGCACGACGATCTTGCCGAAGAAAACCCTGTGCCAGACGCTGAAGGCATGGTGGAAGTGCCCATGTGGCGCCATGCGTTGATCAACATTCCGCATCCGTTGCTTAAACAAGGGCTGGTTATCCTGGATACGCCCGGACTTAATGCGGTTGGGGCAGAGCCAGAGCTGACGGTGAACCTGATTCCGCAGGCGCATGCGGTGGTGTTCATCCTTAGTGCGGATACTGGGGTGACCCGCTCGGACCTCTCTATTTGGCGAGAGCATCTGGCCACATCCACTGACAGCATGGATGCGCGGCTTGTTGTTCTGAACAAGATCGACACCTTGTGGGATGCCTTGAATTCGCCAGAGCAGGTGCAGGCACAACTGGATCGCCAATGCCGGACTTCTGCAGAGATGCTGGGCATTCCGTTGGATCAGGTGGTGCCCGTCTCAGCCCAAAAAGGATTGGTCGCAAAAATTGCCTGTGACGACCTGTTGCTGGAGTCCAGTGGACTTCCTGCATTGGAAGAGGCACTTGCGCAAGGCGTGATGGGGCGACGGCAAGCCATTTTGCGTGCCGCTGTGGCCACGGGCGTTGCCAATCTCCGCTCTGAAACATCGCGTGTCATCAACATCCGGCGCCGTGATCTGGATGACCAGATGGCGGAGCTGCGTAGCTTGCGCGGCAAGAATATCTCGGTCATTGAGAGCATGCGGCATCGCATCGAGCAGGAGCAGCAGGAGTTTGATCTCAGCACTGCGAAGATCCAGGCTGTGCGTGCCGTGCACCTCAAGCTGTTGCGTGAGGTGTTTCATCAGCTCGGATCCAAGGCGCTGAAGACCGAGTTGACGGAGTTGTCGCAGTTGCTCCAGCAAAAGGGCTTGAAGCTCGGGGTGCGCAAGATCTATCTGGAAACCTTTGACAGATTGCGCGGCACCTTGGACAAAGCCCAGGCTTCCGGTACCGAGATCCAGGCGATGCTGGGCGGCACATTTAGGCAATTGAATGCGGAGTTCGGGTTCTCTTTGCAAGTGCCACCGCCACCTCAGCTTGAGCACTTTTTGCACGACTTGGCCCAAATTGAGCAAAGCCATTTGCAGTACCTTGGTGTGAGCAATGCGCTGAAGCTGGCCCAACCAGAGTTTTCCGAGCGCTTGGTGCGCGCACTTGGAACGCGTTTGCGTACCGTGTACGAATCGGCAGCCAACGATCTGGAGTTGTGGAGCAAGTCCGCGACAGCACAGCTCGACGCTCAATTAAGGGAGCGTCGGCGCAGTTTCTCCCGCCGCATTGAGGCGGTGGACCGCATTCAGCAAGCTGCCAGCGGACTGGTTGAGCGCATTGCCGAAATTGAGGCGGGCGAGGATGAGTTGATTCAGCTTGAGCACCGGCTGCAGGAACTCACTGCTCAATTGATTTCGTTGCCACAAGAAGAGCATCAAGACGCTTCACTGGACTTCTTGATCGCATGACCGTGGTTGCTGATTCAGTGGCCACGCGTGTTGTGCAGTGGCAGGTTGAGCACGGGCGCAGTCATTTGCCTTGGCAGCAAACCAGAGATCCTTACCGGGTTTGGCTCTCAGAGATCATGCTGCAGCAAACCCAGGTGGTGACAGTCCTCGACTATTACGCCCGATTTTTGGCGCGTTTTCCAGATGTGAGAGCGTTGGCGTCGGCTTCTCTGGATGAAGTTCTGGGCCTGTGGAGTGGCCTGGGATACTACAGCCGCGCACGCAATCTGCATCGCTGTGCCCAACGGGTGGTCGCTGAGTACGGCGGTCTCTTCCCCGGTACGGTTGCATTGCTGGCCGATCTCCCTGGGATTGGTCGGTCTACGGCCGGTGCCATCGCGGCTTTTTGTTTTTCACAGCGCGCCCCCATTCTGGATGCCAATGTCCGCAGGGTTCTCACGCGGCTGCTGGGATTTGATGCGGATTTGTCCGTTGCCAAAAACGAGCGGGCTCTATGGGACCACGCAGAATCTTTGCTGCCGGTGGATGAGCTTTCGGTGAGCATGCCGCGCTACACGCAGGGAATGATGGACTTGGGTGCCACCCTCTGTGTGCCTAAGAATCCTCAGTGCCTGATCTGCCCCTTGATGGACCTGTGCGCCGCACAAAAATCGGGCGAGCCAGAGAAGTACCCTGTCAAGACACGCAAGCTCTCGCGCCGTTCTGAGTCTTGGTGGCTTTTGGTTGTGCTACGGGATGATGGTGCCGTCTGGTTGGAAACACGCCCTCCCAAAGGCATCTGGGCAGGCCTGCAATGTGTGCCTGCATTTTCGGACTGTGATGCTTTGTGGGCGTTGGCTTCGTCACTGAGCTCTGTAGATCGGACTCGGGAAGTGGATGCATTTCTGCACGTTTTGACGCATAGGGATCTGCACTTGCACCCCGTTGTGGCTCAGGTACCGATAGGCTCCTGCCCCAATGGAGACGGGCAGTGGTTGACGAAGGCGCAGTGGTCCAAGTCCGGTTTGCCTGCGCCGATTCGCAAGATGTTGGACGCTTTGGTCTAACTGCTCTCGGCGTGCGGCACTTCAGCGTCCATCCAGCTCTCGGTGCCGCCGCAGAACCTTCCAGCGTGTTTCGAAGATCTGCGCCAGTTGCTCTACCAGGTACACCGAACGGTGTTGGCCTCCGGTGCATCCAATGGCCACAGTGACATAGCTCCTGTGGTTTTGTTCCAAAACGTCCAGCCAGTGGGTCAAAAATTGCTCGATGTGTTGGCGCATGGTGGATACGTCCGGCTGCTGCTGCAAAAAATCAGCTACAGGCGCGTCCAACCCGGTGAGGTCTCGCAATGCATTCTCGTAGTGGGGGTTCGGCAGCATGCGCACGTCAAACACATAGTCAGCGTCCACCGGAATGCCCCGTTTGAAGGCAAATGACTGGAACACCAGCGTCATGCCCCCCGGCGCTACGGACAACAGCCCCTTGACATAGCTTTGCAATTGGGAGGCGCGGATGTTGCTGGTGTCGATGACATGGGCTTGTTCGCGCAGGTCGGCCAGCAGCTCCCGCTCCAACTCAATGATTTGCACCAGTGCTTGGCGTCCCTGTTGGGTTTCGTCGTGGGAGAGAGGGTGCCGTCGCCTTGTCTCTGAAAACCGGCGTACCAAAGTGCCTGTGGTTGCATCCAAGAACAGGGACTGAACGACGACCCCTTGGGACTTTAGTCGGTTGAGTTCTTTGGGGACCTGGGGCAACGAGGTGGCGCTGCGCACATCCATTGCAATCGCCACTCTGTTGCCGTGGTGCTGATGCTCCAGAGCAACAAATGCGGTCAGCAGTTCGGGAGGCAAATTGTCGACGCAGTAGTAGCCTGCATCTTCCATGGCATGGAGTGCCACCGACTTTCCAGAACCCGACATTCCGGTGATCAAGACGATTTCAAGCGCCATGGGTTTCCCCACATTCGCTGTTGGCCGCTTGCAGCATTTCCGCGGCATGGGCCAAGCTGGTTGCCGTGGAGCGCTCGCCCCCGAGCATGCGCGCAATCTCAGCAGTTCGCGCTGCTTTGGTAACGTGCCTCACCGTGCTGGTGGTGCCTGTGCTGGATCGCAGCTTGGAGACCTGCAAATGCTGGTGGGCGTATGCGGCCACTTGTGGCAGATGGGTGACTGCCAAGACCTGCCTATCCGCGCCCAGCTTTTGCATCAGGCGACCCACAGTCTCGGCGACGGCGCCGCCCACTCCGGAATCCACTTCATCGAAGATCAAAGTGGGGGCTTTACCCAACTGGCTGGTGGTCACGGCAATAGCCAGTGAGATGCGCGATAGCTCCCCGCCAGACGCGACCTTTCCAATGGGTTTGGGTGCCATGCCAGGATGACCTGCGACGAGAAAGGACACTTCGTCCAAGCCATGCGATGCCGGCTCGTGCAATTTGCGCAACTCCACCTCAAATTTGCCGCCTTGCATGCCCAGCCCTTGCATGGCCTTGGTGATCGCCAACGACAGCCGTGGTGCCGCCTTGGTTCTTTGCCCTGACAAGGCCCTGGCCGCAGCGTGAAAGGCCTTGCTGCTGGCATCCGCTTTGGCCATAAGAGCGGCGAGATCACTGGAGGCGTCCAGCTGTGCAAGCGAAGTTTTCCAGTCCTTGAGCAGAGCCGGTAGGTCGCGCGGGGGGCGCTTGTGCCTGCGGGCCAGTTGGAGCCATTGCGAAATCCGTGCATCCAGCTCTGCCAATCGTGTGGGATCAATCTCAGTGCGCCGTAAATAGCTTTGCAATGAGTGTGCAACATCGCTAGCTTGGGCCAAGCTGGATGCCAGTATGTCGGCCATGCTGCTGAAATCGGCCTCGATATGCTCTTGATTTTGTAGCAGAAGATGAGACCTGGAAAGCGCTGCCAGCACACCGGAATCTTCGTCTTCCAAGAGGTCAATAGCCGACTGCGCGGCTTCGATCAATGCATGGGCGTTGGACAGGCGTTTGTGCGTTGACTCCAGCTCATCCCATTCATCGGGCTGCGGGGCGAGCTTGTCCAGTTCTGAAATTTGCCACTGAAGGCGGTCGCGTTCCTGTTGCAGCGTAGCCTGCGCTTCGTGCGCTTGTTGTGCAGCTTTTTGATCTTGCCGCCACTGTGCCCAGAGCGCTGCCGTCAAACTGGGATCTGTGTTGGCATAGGCGTCCAGCAGTCCACGGACAGACTCGGGGCGGGTCAAACTCTGCCACGCGTGCTGCCCGTGGATGTCCAGCAACTGCTCCCCCAAAGCCCGCAATTGGGTGGCTGTGACGGGTGTGCCGTTCATCCAGGCGCGACTTCGACCGTGGGTATCCACCGTGCGCCGCAATAAAACGGTGCTGTCGGCATCAATGCCTAAATGCTCCAGCCACGGCCGCAAATGGTCTGGTACGTCAAACTCAGCACAGATGTCCGCCTTGGTAGCGCGCTCTCGTACTACGCTGGCATCTGCCCGCGAGCCTAGGGCGATTTGCAAAGCATCCACCAAGATAGATTTGCCTGCACCGGTCTCCCCTGTCAGAACGGTAAATCCCTCTTGCAACTCCAGTTCAAGCGATTCCACGATGACAAAATCGCGCAGCACCATCCGCTTGAGTGACATGGTCAGGACCCTCCCTCATTCCAGCGGAGCTTTTTCCTCAATGTCGCAAAGTAGTTCCAGCCGACCGGATGCAAAAAGCGCACGCAATGTTCCGACCTGCGCACAAGGATGCGATCTCCGTGCTGAAGCGAGGCCAGCGATTGCATATCAAAATTGGCGCTGACATCGCGTCCGCTCACCACTTCCACCGCCACCTCGGTCGCGTCAGATAGAACAATGGGGCGATTGGACAATGTGTGGGGGGCAATAGGAACCAGCACCCAGCCCGGAATGGAGGGGTGAAGCATGGGGCCGCCAGCAGACAAAGAGTACGCTGTGGACCCCGTAGGTGATGCAATGATCAAGCCGTCAGCACGCTGATTGGATACGAATCTGCCTCCCACTTCCACGCGCAACTCCACCATGCCAGAGGTTCCGCCTCGGTTTACCACCACATCGTTCATGGCAAAGGCTTCGAAAACCATTTCATCGTTGCGCATGACTCTGGCGTGCATCAATGGCCGGGAATCTTCTTCATATTCACCTCGCAACATGGGCCCCAGTGTGGTTTGATAGGCATCGAAAGGGATATCGGTGATAAAACCCAATCGACCTTGGTTAATCCCAATCAGCGGCGTACCGTGCCGAGCAAGCCTTCTGGCAATCCCAAGCATGGTGCCGTCACCTCCAACGACCAGCCCGACATCACAGTTGGCAATCGCATCAACCTCTATGGACGCATATTGCCGCAGACCTGTGTTCGCAGCGGTCTCAGCCTCCAGCATGACTTCACAGCCCATATGGGTCATGAAGCTGGCAATTTCTTCCAGAGCCTGCAAGCTGCTGTCAGTCATGCCGGACGCTGCAGAGGCTTGGTATTTGCCAATCAAGGCGACGCGACGGAGTTTCGGGGTCATTTGGAAATTACATCATTAAAATCAAACAATGCTCGATGACCGTGCCAAGTTGTTGCTCAAAGCGCTTGTCGAGCGCTATATCGCTGATGGGCAGCCCGTAGGCTCGCGCACCCTTTCACGTGCGTCTGGGCTGGATCTTTCGCCAGCCACGATCCGCAATGTGATGTCGGATCTGGAAGAGCTGGGACTGATCGCCAGCCCGCACACCTCCGCCGGGCGTATTCCGACCGCTCGGGGCTATCGGCTTTTTGTGGACACGATGCTCACGGTTCAGCGCGATGGACTGGATACGCCACAACTGAGGCCAGAGCAGCCGCAAAAGGTCATTGCCAATGCAGCCCATCTGCTCTCAAACTTGTCTCAGTTTGTAGGCGTGGTCATGGCTCCGCGCCGTACCTCGGTGTTTCGGCACATTGAGTTCTTGCGGCTCTCTGAGCGACGCTTTCTGGTCATCATTGTCTCCCCTGAAGGTGATGTTCAGAACCGCGTGATCTTTACGGACGCCGACTATTCCCAGTCACAGTTGATAGAGGCCGCCAATTTTCTCAATGCCCACTATGCGGGGCTTGCAATGGAGCAGGTGCGCGAGCGCCTCAAGTCAGAGGTGGATTTGCTGCGGGGGGAAATCGCCGCATTGATGCAAGCGGCGGTGACTGTCAGCTCTGAGGTGCTTTCACAAGCGCAAGATGAAGTCGTGATTTCTGGTGAGCGCAACCTGCTGTCCGTCAGTGACTTCTCTAGCGACATGGGCAACCTGCGCAGGGCCTTCGACCTTTTTGAGCAAAAGACGCAGATACTGCGGTTGCTCGACATCTCCAGCCAGGCGGAGGGTGTGCGTATCTATATTGGCGGTGAGAGCCAAGTGGTACCATTTGAAGAGCTGTCTGTTGTAAGTGCGCCCTACGAAGTCGATGGCAAAGTGGTTGGCACTCTGGGGGTGATCGGGCCTACGCGCATGCCGTATGACAAGATGATTCAGATCGTGGACATCACCTCCAAGTTGGTTTCCAACGCGCTCAGCTACCGCAAATAAACACCTTACAATCCGGGGCTTCCGCGAGAGCGGGTTGGTACCGGGGCGTTAGCTCAGTTGGTTAGAGCAGAGGACTCATAATCCTTTGGTCGACAGTTCAAGTCTGTCACGCCCTACCAAAGCCAGCGGTTGTTTGTTCTCTTACTTTTTTATGAAAAGTTGAGGTTTTGGGGAAAATACCCATCAGAGTGCATTACAATCTGAGGCATGCGATGAAGTTGATGTCTTCGTTAAGTTGGCAAAAACAAGTTGCATAAATTTTTAGAGTTATAAAAATTTATGCTATAATTCAAAGCTTAGCGGCTGTAGCTCAGCTGGATAGAGTACTTGGCTACGAACCAAGGGGTCGTGGGTTCGATTCCTGCCAGCCGCACCAATGTTTAAAGCCTGCAACTGAAAAGTTGCAGGCTTTTTCATTTGTCTGATCGCTTGATTCTTTTTGGGGATGAGCGCGCTATGAGTAAAGCCTTTACCAAAGAGTCTGATGGAGATGAGGGTGATGAAGTCGCTCTGCCGCCCATCCCAGCCGGTGGAAAAAACTACATCACCCCCGCGGGATATGCCCGTTTGCGTTCTGAGCTACTGGACCTCATCGACAGCGAGCGGCCCAAGATGGTTGAGACGGTGCACTGGGCGGCCAGCAATGGCGACCGCTCGGAGAATGGGGACTACCTGTATGGCAAAAAGCGCCTACGCGAGATAGACCGGCGCATTCGATTTTTGACCAAGCGACTGGAGATTGCCGAGGTGGTCGATCCCAGTTTGCATGCTGGCAGTGACCAAGTCTTCTTTGGCGCAACGGTCACCTATGGCGACGATGAGGGCATCGATCGCACCATCACTATCATGGGGATTGACGAGGCCGACAGCCATGCAGGCCAAGTCAGTTGGATTTCTCCAGTAGCGCGTGCGCTGCTCAAGGCGCGTGTGGGCGATGAGGTGCCTTTGCCTACGCCGGGCGGGGTGAGGTCGTTGGAGGTTTTGTCCGTGATTTATCCAAAGCCTGCATTGCCCAGTTGAGACCCAAGCCATCCTGGATTGGTGGATGGCTTGAGGTGCTTGTGGTTGTCAGGTGGCTTGCGGAGTGATCCGCGAAGCACGGAGGACGGCCTGGGTGCGGCGGAGGTTGCGCAAGGCGGCTTCCAGGTGGGCCTGGTCTCTGACGGCGACGATGAAGCGCAGGTCCGTGGTGTCCAGGGCGACTTCATCGTCCATGTCCACATGGGTGATGTCCGCTTCGGAGTTGGCGAGTTCCTGCGCTATGCGAGCCAGCACGCCCTTGCCATTGGCAACGGTGACCACCACGCCGGTTTCAAACATCCGTGTTGGTTCATCGGCCCAGTCCACTGCGATAAAGCGTTCACTGTCTTTGTGTTGCAGCCGCTTGGCCACACTGCAGTGGGCGTTGTGTACAACCAGCCCTTCGCCGCGTCCTAGGTAGCCCACGATGCGATCCCCGGGCACAGGGCGGCAGCAAGGCGCGTACTGCACGGACGCATTTTCACTGCCATCCAGTGTGACGGCCCCCTGTGACAGCGTCTCGTGCGAGGTGTAGCGTTCTCGGGTGAGCAGCAGTGCGTCAGGGCGATGCCCGGTTTCGCTCAGCAGCACCACCAGCCGTTTGGCCACGATGCCTGCGATGCGCTTGCCCAGTCCCAGGTCTGTCATCAGCTCACTGCGATTGCGGTTGCCCGTGAATCGCAGCAGTCTCTCCCATAGGACATGTGTGTCGCCTTCATCCGGCGGCAGTTGCTCCAGGCCCTCTGCCCGAATAGCCTGGGTGAGCAGCTTTTCGCCCAGGCCCTCGGACTCGGTTTGGGCCAGGGTTTTGAGGTAGTGGCGAATCTTGGAGCGTGCACGCCCCGTGCGCACAAACCCCAGCCAAGCGGGGTTTGGTGTGGACACGGGGGCTGTGATGATTTCCACCACGTCGCCGTTCTTGAGCTCGGTGCGCAGGGGAACCTGCTCATTGTTGATCTTGGCTGCTGTCGTGCGGTCGCCCACGTTGCTGTGGATGGCGTAAGCAAAATCCACCAAGGTCGCGCCACGGGGTAGGGCCATGATTTGGCTCTTGGGGGTGAAGACGTACACGGCGTCTGGGAACAGATCCACTTTGACGTGGTCCCAGAATTCGGCCGCGTCCCGGGTTTCATTCTGAATATCCAGCAGCGATTGCAGCCACTTGGTGCCCAGGCGCTCGGCCGATGTGCCCTCTGCGTCTTGTGCCTTGTACAGCCAATGCGCAGCCACACCAGCCTCTGCAATCACATGCATTTCGTCGGTTCGCATCTGGAACTCAATGTTCACCCCGGATGGGCCTACCAGGGTGGTGTGCAAGGACTGGTAGCCATTGAGCTTGGCAATCGCAATGTGGTCCTTGAACTTACCTGGCACCGGCTTGTACATCTGGTGCAAAACCCCCAGGGCGGTATAACAGTCAGTCACCGTGGGCACGATCACGCGAAAGCCGTAGATGTCTGTGACCTGCGCAAAGCTCAGGTGCTTGAGGTCCATCTTTTGGTAGATGGCGTACAGCGTTTTCTCGCGGCCCGCGAGACGGACCTTCATGCCGATGCGATTGAAGGCGGCATCGACTTCTGTTTGCACTTTTTGCACCAGATCGCGTCGCCGGTTGCGTGATTTGTTCACGGCTTTGGACAGCGTGGCGTAGCGCCAAGGGTGCAGGTGCCTGAAAGACAGGTCTTGCAACTCCCGATAAGTCTGGTTCAGCCCCAGGCGGTGCGCGATGGGGGCATAGATTTCGAGGGTCTCGGAGGAAATGCGCCCCCATTTGCTGCGCGGCATATCCGATAGCGTGCGCATGTTGTGCGTGCGGTCGGCCAGCTTGATGAGGATGACACGTACGTCGCGTGCCATGGCCAGCAGCATTTTGCGAAAAGACTCGGCCTGGTTTTCTTCGCGGGTGTTGAACTGCAGCTTGTCCAGCTTGGTCAGCCCGTCCACCAGTTCGGCCACTGGCGCGCCAAAGCGGTCGATCAGGTCGGCCTTGGTCACGCCGCAATCTTCCATGGCGTCGTGGAGCAGTGCCGCCATCAGGGCTTGGGCATCCAGCTTCCAGGTGGCGCATTGGGCGGCCACTGCGATGGGGTGGGTGATGTAGGGCTCGCCGCTGTTGCGTAACTGGCCCAGGTGGGCCTCATCTGCAAAGCGATAAGCCTGGCGTACCTGCTCAATGCTGCTGGCATCCAGGTAGTCCAGGTTTTCTGTCAGCGCAGCAAAGCTGGCTGCAGCTGCGTTAGCGGCTGCAGCGGTTTGGCTGGCAGGGGTTTGGCTGTCGCCAGGTCGGGTCTGCGTTGCAGAAGTTGAATTGAGCACCGCGTTCATGCCTTAAATGTAGCGTGGGAGCGCGAGGGCCGACGGGGACGCAAAAAAAAGCACCGCAGAGCGGTGCTTTTCGGAGGGCATTGCCTGACCAAGCTCAACCGGGAACCTTCTTGAGCATTTCCAGGCCGACTTTGCCTTCGGCGATTTCGCGCAGGGCTGTCACGGCAGGCTTGTTGCGGCTTTCGATGCGAGGGGCGTGGCCTTGGCTCAGCATGCGTGCGCGGTACGTGGCGGCCAACACAAGCTGGAAGCGGTTGGGGATCTTTTCCAGACAGTCTTCTACGGTGATGCGTGCCATCGTTTTACTCCGGGGATTCAGGTGATATTGAGCGACTTGAAGGTGTCAGCACGGGCGCGGCGCTGTGCGGCGTACTTGAGTCGCTGGGCGTGAACTACGGCTTTCAGGTCGAAAAGCGCGCGCTCAAACAACTCGTTGATTATAACGAAGTCGAATTTGTTGACCTGTTCCATCTCGGTGGCTGCATTTTTCAGTCGCAACTCGATGGTTTCTGGCGAGTCTTCGCCGCGTCGTTCCAGGCGGGAGCGCAATTCTTCCCAGCTCGGGGGCAGGATGAACACCAGTACCGCATTGGCAAAGGCCTGTTTGACTTGGAGTGCGCCTTGAAAGTCGATTTCCAGGATCACGTCAGCTCCTTGGGCAATCCGATCTTCGATGGCTTTTTTGGACGTGCCGTAGCGGTTACCGTGCACATGCGCCCACTCTACGAAAGCGTTGCCCTGCACCATGGCGTCAAATTCGGACTGAGATGCAAAGTAGTAGTTGCGACCATGCTTTTCCTGTCCGCGGGGCGCGCGGGTGGTATGAGAGATCGATAGGTGAACGTGGGAGTCTAGCTCCAGAAGGGCTTTGACAAGGCTGGATTTGCCCGCCCCGCTGGGGGCTGCAACAACGAATAAATTTCCGGGATAGTCCATAGCTGGTAAGCGCTAAGCGCTATCAAAAAATGAGTGTTACTCGATATTTTGCACTTGTTCGCGCATCTGCTCGATCAGCACCTTCATGTCCACGCTGATGCGGGTCAGGTCCAGTGCTGCAGATTTGGAGCCCATGGTGTTGGCTTCGCGGTGCAATTCCTGGATGAGAAAGTCCAGGCGCTTGCCGACTTCTCCGCCCTTTTTCAAGAGGCGCTCGATCTCGTCCAGGTGCGATTCCAGTCGCGTGATTTCTTCTGCCACATCAATGCGGATGGCAAAGGCGGTGGCTTCGGTCAACGCACGGTCGCGGGCTGCTTCGGGCAGGGTGGAGCCGTCGGTCAAAGCCATGGCTTCTTTCCAGCGCTCCATGAAGCGCTGGCGTTGCTGCTCCACCAGTTGGGGCACCAGCGGCACGGCTTGCTGGGCCAGCGCGCGCAGCTGTTTGGCGCGGTCCAGCACCATGGCGGCCAGGCGCTTGCCTTCGCGCTCGCGGGCAGACAACAGGGCGGTGAGGGCTTCTTCGGCCAGCGCTGGCACGGCTTCGCTCCAGTCTTCCGATCCGGTGTTGGCGTTGGCGCACAGGCGCAGGGCATCTGCCACGCTCAGCGGCGCGGCGCCTGGCAGCCAGGCCTTGACGGAATCTTGCAAGGTGTTGAGGCGCTGCAGCAGGCGCGCTGGCGGGTCTTGCAGGGTGTTGCTGTCTTCGTTTTCGATGGCCGCGCGCACTTCGACCTTGCCGCGCTTGAGGCGGGCTGTGAGCAGGCTGCGCAGTGTGGGCTCCAGCGCGCGCAGGTCGTCGGGCAGGCGAAAGGACAGGTCCAGAAAGCGGCTGTTGACCGAACGGATCTCCAGGCCCAGCCTGCGATTTTGGGGGGCGCGGCCCTCGGTTTCAGCGCCAGCGGCAGACGCGCCTTGCTGTGCACTGGCGTATCCGGTCATGCTGTAAACTGGCATTGGACTTTTTGATGGTTGCTTGCGATCCGGCGATTATCCGGGTTCCGCCTTACCCCCGAGTCATCTTCGCAAAATATGTCAAAAATCAAGCCGGCTCCATTGCCGCCAGACACCGTTCTTGGTGGGTACCGCGTGGTTCGCAGGGTCTCCTCGGGGGGCTTTGGTGTGGTGTACCTCGCCATGGACCCTGAGGGCCAACAGGTCGCTATCAAGGAATACCTGCCATCGTCTCTGGCCACGCGCGGCCCGGGCGAGTTGCTGCCCAAGGTACCCTCCGAAAAGCTCTCGCTGTACCGACTGGGGCTCAAAAGCTTCTTTGAAGAAGGGCGCTCGCTGGCTCAGATCTCGCACGCCTCGGTGGTCAGCGTGCTCAACTTCTTTCGAGAAAACGAAACCGTCTACATGGTGATGAATTATCTGGAGGGCGCGACCCTGCAGGATTTCATCATCACCGCACGCGATTTGAAGACGCAGAAGGTCTTTCGCGAGTCCACCATCCGCTCGCTGTTTGACGAGGTGCTGCGCGGCTTGCGCATCGTGCACCAGCACAAGATGCTGCACCTCGATATCAAGCCCGCCAATATCTTCATCACCGACGACAACAAGGCCGTGTTGATTGACTTTGGCGCGGCACGCGAAGTGCTGAGCAAAGAGGGCAACTTCATCCGCCCGATGTACACCCCCGGCTTTGCGGCCCCCGAGATGTACCGGCGTGACTCCTCCATGGGGCCATGGACGGACATCTACGCCATTGGCGCCTGCATCTACGCCTGCATGCAAGGTTTTCCGCCCAACGAGGCGCCGCAGCGCATCGAAAAAGACCGCCTGTCTCTGGCATTGACCAAGCTGCGTGGCGTGTACTCTGACAACCTGATCGAGGTGGTGGAGTGGTGCATGGCGCTGGACCCCTTGTCGCGCCCGCAGTCTGTGTTTGCCTTGCAAAAGGAACTGAGCCGCGAGGGCGAGCGCCGTTACACCAAGCTCACGGTGGCGGAAAAAATGCGCCTGCAGCTGGACACCCTGGTGTCTGACACCAAAAAGAACGTGCAAAAGGTGGGTGAAGCCACCGGCATCGGAGCCAAGCCCAAATGAAGGCGACCCACGCAAAGCGGGTTGGGGCAAGGCACATCTTCATTGACGATGCCTGCGTGCATCCCTGTTTGCGTGAGTCGCTATGAAATTTTCGGTTTTCCAGATCAGCCGCCGTGGTGGCCGCGAAAAGAACGAAGACCGCATGGGCTATTGCTACACGCGCGAATCGGGCCTGTTTGTTTTGGCCGACGGCATGGGCGGCCACCCCGAGGGGGAAGTGGCTGCGCAAATCGCGCTGCAAACCGTGTCGGCCCTGTTCCAGCGCCAAGCCAAGCCCCAGATTCAGGATGTGCAGGAATTCCTGTCGGGCGCACTGCTGGCGGCCCACCACCAGATTCTGCGGTACGCCTCCGAGAAGGGCATGATCGACACGCCGCGCACCACGCTGGTGGCTGCGGTGCTGCAGGGCGGCTCTGCCTCGTGGATCCATTGCGGCGACTCGCGCCTGTACATGGTGCGCGATGGTGAGCTGCTGACCCGCACGCGCGACCACTCGTACCTGGAGCTGCGCAACGCGCCGCCCCCTGGGCTGGACCGCATCAACCGCAACGTGTTGTTCACCTGCCTGGGCTCGCCGACCAAGCCCATCTACGACATCACCGGCCCGGTGTACCTGGAGCAGGGCGACCGCATTCTGCTGTGCTCGGATGGCCTGTGGGGAACCTTGAGCGACGAAGAAATCGCCAAGCAAATGGCCCGCCAGGCGGTGTCGCATGCCGTGCCCGACCTGGTCGAAGAAGCGCTGCGCAAGGCAGGCGAAAGCAGCGACAACGTGACGGTGGTGGCGCTGGAATGGGAAACGCCCGATGCGTTTGAATCGACCCAGGGCGTGTCCACCGACAGCATCAGCGACGATGTGTTCGCCTCCACCATCCAGGCAGGGCCGCTGGATGGCTTGGTCGATGACCTGGACGACGCCGCCATCGAGCGCTCGATCGCTGAAATCAACGAAGCCATCCGCCGCTCTGCTGCCCGCAGGGGTTGAGGGGCGCTGACCCTTTTGCACCGGGGCTATTGGTGGCTACTGGTGTCTATTGGCGGCCCTGGTCCGCCCTTGGCGCTCCATTGCAGCCTTGCCTGCTCCTGTCTTTTCCTGTCTTTTCTTTTGCGATGCCATCGCTTGTGCCATGACCACCTTCCAACGCTCCGGCCAACGCGCCGCCGACCAGCTGCGCCCCGTGCGCATCACCCGCCACTACACCATGCACGCCGAGGGCTCGGTGCTCATCGAGTTTGGCAACACCAAGGTGCTGTGCACTGCCTCGGTGGAAGAGCGCGTGCCCCCGCACAAGCGCGGCAGTGGTGAGGGCTGGGTGACGGCCGAATACGGCATGCTGCCCCGCGCCACCCACACCCGCAGCGACCGCGAGGCCGCACGCGGCAAGCAAAACGGCCGCACGCAAGAGATCCAGCGCCTCATCGGCCGCTCGCTGCGCGCGGTGTTTGACTTGAAGCTGCTGGGCGAGCGCACCATCCAGCTCGACTGCGATGTGATCCAGGCCGATGGCGGCACCCGCACCGCCGCCATCACCGGCGCGTGGGTGGCTGCGCAAGACGCGGTGAACACGCTGATCGCAGCGGGCAAGATCACCCAGTCACCCCTGCGCGAGCCCGTGGCCGCCATCTCGGTGGGCATCGTGCAAGGCACGCCGCTGCTCGATCTGGAGTATGTGGAAGACGTGGGCTGCGACACCGACATGAACGTGGTGATGACCGGTGCGGGCCACTACGTGGAAGTGCAGGGCACGGCCGAAGGCGTGGCCTTTACCCGCAAGGAAATGGACCAACTGCTGGCGCTGGCCGAAAAGGGCATTGCCGAGCTGATCCAACGGCAGCAGCAAGCACTGGCCGTTTAATTTATTTGCTATTTATTTGATAGCTTCTAGCGCTTGGTAAATAAGCGCTAAGGCCTGATTTGACTATGAAACTCGTATTGGCATCCAACAACCAGGGCAAGCTCGCCGAGCTGCAGGCCATGTTCGCCCCGCTGGGCGTGGAACTGGTGCGCCAGGGCGACCTGGGTGTGGGCGAGGCCGAAGAACCCTTTCGCACCTTTGTCGAGAACGCGCTGACCAAGGCGCGCTTCGCCTCGCAGCACACAGGCCTGCCCGCGCTGGCCGACGATGCAGGCATGTGTGTGGACGCCTTTGGCGGCCTGCCGGGCGTCGATACGGCCTACTACTGCACCCAGTTCGGCTACGAAAAAAGCGATGCCAACAACGTGCGCGCATTGCTGGAGCAACTGCAGGGCGTGGCCAACCGCCGCGCCGCCATGGTCAGCACCCTGGTGGCCGTACGCAGCCCGCAAGACCCCGAGCCGCTGATTGCCGTGGGCCGCGTGGTGGGCGAGATCACCACCGAACCGCGTGGCAGCAATGGCTTTGGGTTCGACCCGATCATGTTCATCCCTGAATTTGGCAAGACCTTTGCTGAGCTGCCCGTGGAGGTGAAGAACGCTAACAGCCACCGTGGCCGCTCCGCCGTGCAGATGCTGAGCTTGATGCGTGAGCGCTGGTTTTGAACATTGAGTGGTGAGAAGAGCCTGCCTGTGACCCATATCCCTATTGCCCCGCACACCGACGACGCCCCCGCCGTGGTGCGCGACATCCAGCACTACATGCGCCCCGGCCTGCTGCAGCTGACCAGCCTGCCGCCGCTGTCGCTGTACGTGCATCTGCCCTGGTGCCTGAAGAAGTGCCCTTATTGCGACTTCAATTCGCACGAAGCGCGCGGTGGTCATGCGGCGGGTGAGGTGCCAGAGCAGCGCTACATCGACGCGCTCATGGCCGACCTGGAGGCCGCGCTGCCGCTGATCTGGGGCCGCTCGGTGCACAGCATCTTTATCGGGGGCGGCACGCCCAGCCTTTTCGCACCGCAGGCGATAGATCGCCTGCTCAGCGACATCCGCGCCCGCTTGCGGCTGGAGGCTGACTGCGAGATCACCATGGAGGCCAACCCCGGCACGTTTGAGAAGGACCGGTTTCGTGCCTACCGCAGCGCGGGCGTCACGCGCCTGTCCATCGGGGTGCAGAGCTTCAACGACGCGCACCTGAAGGCCCTGGGCCGTGTGCACGACCGCTCGCAAGCCCTGGCGGCGGTGCAAGAGGCTGCCAGCGCGTTCGACACCTTCAATCTCGACATCATGTACGCGCTGCCGGGCCAGACTCTGGCGCAGATGGAGCAGGACATGCAGCAGGCGCTGCAACTGGCGCCGCCGCACATCTCCATCTACCACCTGACCATCGAGCCCAACACCTACTTCGCCAAGTTCCCGCCCGCCATCCCTGAGGACGACCTGGCCTACGCCATGCTCGACCGCATCACCGAGATGACGGGCGCTGCAGGGCTGTCGCGGTACGAGATTTCGGCCTATGCCCGTGAGGGCCACCCGTGCTTTCACAACACCAACTACTGGCAGTTTGGCGACTACCTGGGCATTGGTGCGGGCGCGCACAGCAAGCTCAGCTTTGCGCACCGGGTGGTGCGGCAGGTGCGTTTTCGTGACCCGGCCCGCTACATGGACAACGCCCTGGCCGGCCACGCCGTGGCGCAGGACGACGATGTGCGCCGGGCAGATTTGCCGTTTGAATACATGCTCAACGCGCTGCGCCTGCGTGGTGGGTTTGCGCTGCCCGAGTTCACCGAACGCACTGGCTTGCCGATCAGCGCCATTGCCAAGGGGCTGGAGGCCGCAGAGCGCAAGGGCTTGATCGTGCGCGAGGGCGTGCAGGTACGCCCCACCGAGCGGGGCTTTGACTTTTTGAGCGACCTGCAGGAATTGTTTTTGGCGGACTGAGCAGGGCCTGGCGATCTGCGCGACGCAGGTCCGTCACTGACCCGCCAGCCCTTGCCCCGCAGCAACCCCGCTCAGCCGCAGCGCACGGCGGTGATGCGGCCGCTGTCGTCCACCAGCAGGTTCAGGCGCTGCTCGTTGTATTCCTTGGTGATCAGCTGGCCGGGCCGCAGCACCCGCGCCATGTGGGCGCCGGATTGCACGCGTGCCGCTTCGACCACGCTGGCGGTGCTGTCCTTGCCCACAAACGACTGCGCGGGCGCTGCATTGCACTGCCCGCCCACGGGCGGGGCGCCGGGTGCGGTCGGGGTGGGGTTGGCGCCTGCGCCGTGGCCTGCGCAGCCTGCCATCAAACCAGCGGCCACGGTGCTGCAGGCCACCATCCAGAGGGTGTGTCTCATACCAATACTCCTAGTGCCGAAAAATGAACCACACCATAGCGCAGTTGGACTGGGCTGCGGTGTCGGCGCGTAACGGGCTGTGCGCTGGCTGGCTTGGGTGCCAGCAGCGTCACAGCGCTGTCAAACTGTCTTTACACACTCGTGGTTTTGTTTCTTCCTGGGTTCCCCATGTCGATAAAGACCTTTGTGTTCCGCTCTGCTCACCCCGCCCAGCACGGGCACCCTGGGCACTTGTCGCGCCGCACCGCCGCGCTGGGCGTGGTGGCCATCGCCACATCTGCGGCCCTGCTCACTGCCTGCGGTGGCAGCGATGGTGGCCCGTCCAACGCCGGTGCCACGGCCACCCTGGCAGTGCTGGAGACGACCGACCTGCACTTCAACGTGCGCAGCTACGACTACTTCAAGCTGGCCGAGGACAAGAGCTATGGCTTTGAGCGCACCGCGACGCTGGTGCGTGCCGCGCGCAAAGAGTTTGCCAACACCTTGCTGGTGGACAACGGCGACACCATCCAGGGCACCGCGCTGGCCGACTACGAGGCCACCATCAGCCCCATCCCCTGCACGCAACAACTGTCGATGTACAAGGCCATGGGCGCCCTGGGCTTTGACGCGGGTACGCTGGGCAACCACGAGTTCAACTACGGCCTGCCCTTTTTGAACCAGGTGCTGGGCGGTGGGCTGGATGTGGACGGTGTGGACGCCACCAAGAAATGCGCAGGCGCGGGCTACCCCGCTGTTCTGGCCAACGTGTATAGCAGCAAGACCAAGAAGCCGCTGGTGCAGCCCTACACGCTGCTGGAGCGCACGGTGGTGGCCAAAGGCACTGACGGCAATGAGGTGAAGCTGCCCATCAAGATCGGCGTGATCGGCTTCACGACCCCTGGCATCATGAACTGGGACAAGCGCTACCTCGAAGGCAAGGTCTACACCGAAGGCGCGGTCGAGTCGGCCACCAAGTACGTGCCCGAGCTGCGCGCCAAGGGCGCTGACATCGTCGTGGCGCTGCTGCACGGCGGGCTCGATAGCGCGGCCTACTCGCCCACCATGGAGAACCCCGGCCTGCACCTGTCGAAGGTTGCGGGTATCGATGCGATGGTGATGGGCCACCAGCACGGTGTGTTCCCTGACACGGCAGCCACCCCCAGCTTCAACCTGCCAGGCGTGGACCACAAGGCGGGCACCATCAATGGCGTGCCCGCTGTGATGGCCAGCTCGTGGGGCAAGGCCCTGGGCGTGGTGCAACTGGCGCTGCAATGGGATGGCAGCAAGTGGGTGGTCAACAAGACCGCCAGCAAGAGCGAGCTGCGCAACATCCAGAGCAAGAACGCCGCAGGCGCCACGGTCTATGTGGATGCGGACGCCACCATTGCCCCACTGATCGAGACGCAGCACCAGGCTGCGATCAAGTATGTGAAGACACCCATCGGTCAGACCGACTTCCGCATGAGCACGCTGTTTGCCGATGTGGGTGACCCAGGCGCGATCCAGATCGTCAACCAGGCCCAGCAGACTTACGTGGCCACCTACATCAAGGCCAATCTGCCGCAGTACGCCGCATTGCCGGTGCTGTCGGTCAGTGCGCCGTTCAAGAGCGGCTTCCAGGGCGGGGCGGACTACACCGACGTGGCGGTGGGCCCACTGGCCATCAACAACGCGGCCGACTTGTACCTGTACCCCAACACCGTGTACGCGGTGAAGGTGAACGGCGCCGACATCAAGAACTGGCTGGAAGCCGCTGCCCAGCGCTTCAACCAGATCGACCCGGCCAAGACCACCGAGCAGGCGCTCATCAGCACCTTCCCCGGCTACAACTTCGACATGTTCACCACGGCCGATGTGCAGTACGCCATTGACGTGACGCAGGCCAAGGGCAGCCGCATCAAGAACCTGACCTACCTGGGCAAGGCCATGGACCCCGCGCAGGAGTTCGTGATCGCCACCAACAACTACCGCGCCACCAGCGGCAAGAGCTTCATCGACAAGCTCGACGGCTCGGGCACGATCTGGGCCTCGCCCGATGCCAACCGCGACGTGGTGATCGAGTACATCCGCAAGAACCCCGCCGTGACGCGCACCGCCAACGGCGCCGCCAAGAGCTGGCGCTTTGCCAAGGTGAGCGTGGCCGGGCCGGTGGTGTTCAGCTCGGGCGCTAACGGGCTGGCCGTGGCGCAGGCTGCAGGCCTGGCCAATGTGAGCCTGGTGGCGGCGGACGATGGCAGTGGCAAGGGCACTTCCAAGTACGCCGTGGATTTGTCCAAGTAAGCCGGTCGGCCGTCCGCCTGATGGGCGGGCGGCTGCTGAGGTATCGGATGGGAGCCACCCCGTAGGCATCTATGGGGTGGCTTTGCTTTTGCTATTAAATATATAGCTGCTAGCGCTTGTGGTTAAAGCGCTATAGCCTGTTTCAATAAAAATTCAGGGCCTCAGGTGTTGCGCCCGCCCGCAGGCTGCAGCAGCACCAGCAGCGCCCCGGCGCCGCCATCCATGGGGCGGGCCTGCACAAAGGCCAGCACTTCCTTCTTTTGCACCAGCCAGCCCTGCACGCGCCCTTTGAGCACTGGGCTTTTGCCGGGCGAGCCCAGGCCCTTGCCGTGCACCACGCGCACGCAGCGCACGCCCAGCTTGTGGGCATGGCGAATGAAGTCGCCCAGGGCCTCGCGGGCCTCATCCACGCGCAGGCCGTGCAGGTCCAGCTGGCGCTGAATGCTCCAGTGGCCTGACCGCAGGCGGCGCGTGATCTCCACCCCGATGCCCGTGCGGCGAAAGCTCAGCTGGTCATCGGTGTCGAGCAAGGTGCTCACGTCAAAGTCATCGCTGATGGATTCCATCAGCACCCGTTCTTCGTCCAGCCAGTGCTGCACCGGCAGGGGCGGGGGCAGCTGCGGCTCCAGTTGCGCCAGGTTGGGCTGGGGCAGGGGCGTGATGGGCCCTACGGCGCGGCTGAACAGGGTGCGTTCGGCCGCTTGTCGGGCCGCAGCTTCGCGGCGGGCCTGCGCCTCGGCTTCAGCGCGCTGTTGCTCTTCGCGCAGTTGTCGGGCCACGGTGGCCAGGTCGTGCAAATCGTGCAGGCGCACGCTGGGGCGGCGCGGGGCGGCGGGCGTGCGCCGGGCCTTGGTGGGCTGTGTTGTGCCTTGCGCGCCTGGGGTGTTAGGCAACGGTGCGCGCGGCGGTGTTTGGCGCCAGGCTTGCAGCGCCGCCGTGCGGGCTGCGGCGGCCGACCGGCGCGCTGCGCGAGAGGGGGATGCTGGCGTCTTCGCGGCTTGTTTTGTGGGTTCTTTGGCAGGTCCGGCGGGCTGCGCCGCGCGTGTCAAAGCGGCGGCCAGGGCGCCACCCAGCTCTGGCGCCGTGGGGGCTGCGGGCGGCTGCCGTGGCGGGGTGGGCTGCGTCACACCAGCCCCTGTTCTGCCATCGACAAGGCCTGGCCCGGCGCCACGATGACGTGGTCCAGCACACGCACATCCACCAGCGCCAGCGTGGTTTTGAGGGTCTGCGTCAGCGCCTCGTCGGCCCGGCTGGGCTGCACGCTGCCGCTGGGGTGGTTGTGGGCCAGCACCACGGCGGCGGCCTGGTGGTGCAGGGCGCGCAGCACCACTTCGCGGGGGTAGACGCTGGTTTGCGTGAGCGTGCCGCGAAACAGCTCCTCCAGCGCCAGCAGGCGGTTTTGCGCGTCCAGAAACAGCACCGCAAACACCTCGTGCCCCTTGGCGGCCAGATGCAGTTGCAGGTAGTGCTTGACGGCGTTGGGCGAGTCGAACACCTCGCGCTCGCGCAGTTGCTGGGCCAGGGCCCGGCGGGCGAGTTCGAGCACGGCGACCAGCTCGGCGCGCTTGGCAGGGCCCAGGCCCTTGATGCGTTCCAGGTCGGCCGCGCTGGTGTTCAGCAGCCCGGCAATACCGCCAAAGCCGCCGGTGAGGTGGCCCGTATCCGGGTCTAGGGCAGGCGGATCCAGCAGCTCCTGCGCCATTTGCAGCACGCCTTTGCCCACGATGCCGGTGCGCAGCAAGATGGCCAGCAGCTCGGCATCGGCCAGAGCGGCGGGGCCACGGGCCAGCAGTTTTTCGCGCGGCTGGGCGTCGGTGGGCAGGTCTTTGATGGCCATGGCGCGGGTCTGTTGCTGAGGTGGGGGAGGGCGGGCTGGTCGGGTGGCTGGGCGCACAGCCCAGTCGGAGATCAGTAGGGGTTTGCCCGGTTTTCTACAATCGGGGCAGTTTATCGGGACTTTCATGACCACTACAGCCGCCCCACTTCCCGCCGTTCCAACCGTTCAGCCCGGTTCCTTTCTCACCTTGCATTACCGCCTGGCAGGCCCTGCCGGTGATGTGATCAACACCTTCACCGACAAGCCCGCCACGCTGTCGCTGGGCACAGGCGAGCTGTCGCCCGCCATGGAGCAGCGCCTGCTGGGCCTGCCCGAAGGCACGCGCACCACGTTTGAGCTGCCTGCGGGCGAGGCCTTTGGTGAGCGCAATGCCGACATGCAGCAATGGGTGGCGCGCAAGCTGCTGAGCGAGCTGGGCGACCCGGATGAGAAGTACAACGTGGGCGATGTGGTGCAGTTCCCCACCCCCGACGGCCTGGGCAGCTATGCCGGCGCCGTGCAGCAAGTGCGAGAAGACGGCGCCGTGCTGTTTGACTTCAACCACCCGCTGGCAGGCCAGCCGGTCACGTTTGAAGTGCAATTGATCGGGATTTTGTAATGATCAGCCCCCAGGAGATTTTGCTGGCCGAGCCGCGCGGCTTTTGCGCGGGCGTGGACCGCGCCATCGAGATCGTTGAGCGTGCCATCCAGAAATTTGGCGCGCCCATCTATGTGCGCCACGAAATCGTGCACAACACCTATGTGGTGAACGACCTCAAGGCCAAGGGCGCCATCTTCATCGAAGAGTTGTCGGACGTGCCGCCCGGCGCCACGCTGGTCTTCAGCGCCCACGGTGTGAGCCGTGCGGTGCAATTGGAAGCCGAGCAGCGCGGCTTCAGCATTTTTGACGCCACCTGCCCCCTGGTGACCAAGGTGCACGTCGAGGTGGCCAAGCTCGCCAAAGAGGGCTACGAGTTCATCATGATCGGCCACAAGGGGCACCCCGAGGTCGAAGGCACCATGGGCCAGCTGGACCACGGCATTCACTTGGTGGAAGACGTGGAAGACGTTGCCCGCGTGCAGCCCGCGCAGACGGCCAAGCTGGCCGTGGTGACCCAGACCACATTGAGCGTGGACGATGCCGCCGAGATCACGGCAGCGGTGCGCGCGCGCTTTCCGAGCGTGCGCGAGCCCAAGCAGCAAGACATCTGCTACGCCACGCAAAACCGCCAGGACGCGGTGAAGGTGCTGAGTCCGCAGGTGGATGTGGTGATTGTGGTGGGCAGCCCCACCAGCTCCAACAGCAACCGCCTGCGTGAGCTGGCGGCGCGCCTGGGCACCCAGGCTTACATGGTCGACAGCGCCGAAGAACTGCGCACCGAGTGGTTTGCGGGCGCGGCCCGCGTGGGCCTGACGGCAGGGGCGTCGGCACCAGAAATCCTGGTGCAACAGGTCATCGACCGCATCAAGGCGCTGGGCGCGGTGTCGGTGCGCAGCATGTCGGGCATTGAAGAAACCATCAAGTTCCCGCTGCCCAAGGGCCTGAAGATCGACGCGGCCACGGGGCTGGAGATCACTCAGCGCATGCCAGAGACGGGCCCGGCAGCGCATTGAGGTGTTTGCTATTTATTTAATAGCTGCTAGCGCTTTCTGGTAGGGCGCTAGAGTCATTTTTGACTTAGGAGTGGTCAGGCGCAGGCCCGCTCCACAAATCCAGCGGCGGGTCTGCCGCCACGGCGCGCAGGATGTCGGTGCGCGAGATGAACCCGGCCAGCACGCCCGCCTCGTCGGTCACAGGCAAACCCGGCAGGCCGGTAGACAGCAACACACCCGCCACCCGGCGCAAGGCGGTGTCTGCCGCTACGGCAGGCACGGGGGTGAGCATGACTTCGGAGACCGGGCGGCGCGCCAGCTCAATCGCCTCCTTCACGGCCCCCGGCTCGGGCAGCAAGTCCAGCGGCGCCATGTCGGCCCGCAACAGCAGGCCCACCACGCGGCCCAGCTCGTCGACCACGGGGGCCTGCGCCACGCGGTGTTCGGCCAGCGTTTGCCAGGCGTCGTTCACGCGCATGGACGGCGCCACGCTCAACGCCCCGTGGCTCATCACATCGCTCACCAGCGTCAGCGGCTCGCGCCGCCGCTGGGGCCCCTGCCCGGTCTGGATGTAAGCGGCCACGGCGTCGTGCAGCCGCAGGTTCACCACGGGCGCGTGTTCGCGCGCCAAGGGGGCTGGCGCAGGGGCTGCGTTGGCCTCGGCGTCCATACTGCGAGTACGCAGCGCCTGCGGTCGGCCCACGGGCCGCACCGCTGCGATCTGGCTCAGGTTTTCAGGGCCGCCCCGGTAGATCTGGCCCGAAGGGCCGAACACAAAAAACATCACCACCTCCTGTGGGCTGTGCACGCGCCCAACCCTGCACACATGGTATCGGCATGCGGGTGCGGCCCGTTAAGGCGGGTTCGGCGCCGCTCAGGCGCAGGCTTGGGGCTCGGTCTTGGTGTGAAGGAGGGGTTCTACACTCTGCCCACCTTTCATGACCGGAGCCTTCTTTGATGATTGACCGTGCTGCCATCTCTGCCGCCCGCCAGCGCCTGGCGCTTCACCCCCATTTTTTGCGCACCACGCCCCTGTTGCGCCTGCCCGGGCAGGCGTTGGGCGTGGACTGTGCAGAGGTCTGGCTCAAGCTGGAGCACCTGCAAGTGGGCGGCAGCTTCAAGGCCCGCGGCATGCTGTACCGCCTGCTGGCCAACCCGGTGCCCGACAGCGGCGTGATCATTGCCTCAGGCGGCAACGCAGGCATTGCCGTGGCGGCCGCAGCGCAGGCCCTGGGTGTGCGCTGTGAAGTCTTTGTGCCCGAGGTCTCGCCCGAGGCCAAGCGCGCCCGCCTGCGTGCGCTGGGTGCCGAAGTGGTGGTCACCGGTGCGGCTTACTCCGAAGCGTTTGAGGCCTGCGTGGCGCGCCAGCAAGCCACCGGCGCATTGCAAGCCCATGCCTACGACCAGCCCGAGGTGGTGGCCGGAGCAGGCACCCTGGCGCTGGAGCTGGAAGAACAAGCCGGCCGCCTGCCCGACACGGTACTGGTCAGCGTGGGCGGCGGTGGCCTGATCGGCGGCGTGGCCGCGTGGGTCGAGAGCCGCGCCCATGTGGTGGCCCTCGAGCCCGAGGGAGCGCCTACGCTGCATGCCGCGCGCGCTGCGGGCCAGCCCGTGGACGTGGCGGTGGGTGGCGTGGCCGCAGATTCCCTGGGGGCCAAACGCATCGGTGCCATCGGCTGGGAGGTGAGCCAGCGCCACGTGCACGATGCCTTGCTGCTGCCCGACGAAGCCATCCGCGCCGCCCAGTTGTGGCTGTGGAAAGAGCTGAAACTGGCCGTGGAACCCGCTGCCGCGCTGGGCCTGGCCGCGCTGCAAACCGGCGCCTACAAGAGCCAGCCGCAGGAGACCGTGGCGTTGATCCTGTGCGGTGCGAATTTTGATCCGACAACGCTGGCCTGAGCCCAGCGCCGAGCGCCCCTTTAAAATCCTCACATGCTTGACATCCTCCTCCTCCGCAAAGACCTCGACACCGCGATCGCGCGTCTGGAAACCCGCAAAAAGCCCCAGGCCTTCCTGAACGTGGAAGCGTTCCAGGCACTGGAATCCGAACGCAAGACGCTGCAGACCCGCACCGAAGAGCTGCAAGCCCAGCGTAATCAGCTGTCCAAGCAGGTGGGCATGCTGATGAGCCGTGGCGACAAGGACGGTGCCGAGGCCGTCAAGGCCCAGGTCGCCGCAGGCAAGGTGGAGCTGGAGCAGTCCGCCGCCCGCCTGGAACAGATTCAGGCCGAGCTGCTGGCCATGCTGGTGGCCGTGCCCAACTTGCCGCACGAATCCGTGCCCTTGGGTAGCGACGAGCATGGCAACGTGGAAGTGCGCCGCTGGGGCACGCCTGCCAGCTTCGACTTTGAAGTGAAGGACCACGTGGATGTGGGCACCCCACTGGGCCTGGACTTTGACATGGGCGTCAAGCTCTCGGGCTCGCGGTTCACTGTCATGAAGGGCACCATCGCCCGCCTGCACCGCGCGCTCAGCCAGTTCATGCTGGACGTGCAGACGCAAGAGCACGGCTATACCGAGTGCTATGTGCCCTACGCTGTGAATGCCGATTCGCTCAAAGGCACGGGCCAGTTGCCCAAGTTTGAAGGCGACCTGTTCGCCGCCAAAAAGGGCGGACAAGACGGCGAGCCCGTGCCCGACAACGCGGCGCTGTACCTCATCCCCACCAGCGAAGTGCCGCTGACCAACTTTGTGCGCGATGTGGTGGTGGCCGAAGACCAGCTGCCCATCAAGCTCACGGCCCACACACCGTGCTTTCGCTCTGAAGCGGGCAGCTATGGCCGTGACACGCGTGGCATGATCCGCCAGCACCAGTTCGACAAGGTCGAGATGGTGCAGATCGTGCACCCTGAAAAGAGCTACGAAGCGCTGGAAGAAATGACCCGGCACGCCGAAGCCGTGCTGCAAAAGCTGGGCTTGCCTTACCGCGTGATGAGCCTGTGCACCGGCGACATGGGCTTTGGCGCTGCCAAGACCTACGACTTGGAGGTGTGGCTGCCCGCGCAAAACACCTACCGCGAGATCAGCTCGGTGAGCAACTGCGAAGCCTTCCAGGCCCGCCGCCTGCAAGCCCGCTTCAAGAACGCCCAGGGCAAGAACGAGCTGCTGCACACCTTGAACGGCTCGGGCCTGGCCGTAGGCCGCACCCTGGTGGCCGTGCTGGAAAACTATCAGCGTGCGGATGGAACCGTCGAGGTTCCGGCCGTTCTCCGTCCCTACATGGGTGGAGTGTCGGAGCTTGCTCCGCAGGCTTGAGCACAAACCTCTGCTGAGCTTCTTGCACAACGGGCCTTCGGGCCCGTTTTTCATGCCCGGTAGGTATTAGGGTGACGCCGCCAGCAGCTTCCTGTGCGTTGTGGTGCAATCCGTTGCCGCAGCGGGCGCCGTGCCGCAGCGTCACGAACCCCCCCACCTACCAGGACCGATTTCCATGACCTATCCCATGCACACCTCCAGCGTCCCCGTGTTTCGCCAGATGTTGGGCGCTTTGAAGGACGTGCTTGCCAAGACCGAGGCCCACGCCACCGCCCGCAAGATCGAGCCCGACGCCCTGCTGCAAGCCCGGCTCTACCCCGACATGTTCCCCATGGCCCGCCAGGTGCTGATCGCTTGCGACTTCGCGAAGGGCGTCTGCGCCCGTCTGGCTGGTGTTGAGGTGCCCTCTTATCCTGATGGCGAGCGCCCGGGCTTTGCAGAGCTGAATGAACGCATTGACACCGTGCTGGCGTTCATCGAAGGCCTGCCCGCCGAGAACTTTGCCGAAGCCGCCACCCGCCAGATCACCCTGCAGCCCGGCACCCCGCGTGAAAAGCAGTTTGTGGGCCAGGCCTACTTGTTGCACTACGGTTTGCCGCAATTCTTCTTCCACGCCACCACCGCCTATGCGCTGGCACGCCACAACGGGGTGGAAGTGGGCAAGCGCGACTACATGGGCAAGGTCTGAGCGAACACTGCGCCCAGTGCCGAGCGTGCACCCGCGCTCGTTAAGCGAGAGCAGGTGCGTGCTGTTCAAAAAAGCTTGCTATAATCGCAGGCTTCGACACATTGGAGAGGTGGCAGAGTGGTCGAATGTACCTGACTCGAAATCAGGCGTAGTGGCAACACTACCGTGGGTTCGAATCCCACCCTCTCCGCCATTAGGCAAACAGACAAGCACCCCTCGGGGTGCTTTTTTGTTTCTGCCCACATTTCCACCCTGCTCTGGGGTGGTGAATCAAAACCCCCGTCCCATCAATCGATGAGTTGCCCATCCGGCTCATGGAATGGGAACGGCCCTTCAAATGACCCACTGGCTGCCAAATGAGACACCATGCGCGCCCCGCGTGGCAGGGCGTGGATGGCGAAGCCTGGGGGCTCCAGCATCCAGGTGGATGGCGCTTGCGGCGACAGGTCCAGGCTGACCTGGTGCGCGGGGGCGGGGACGGTGGAGGCGATGCTGCCGCCAAAGCGCACCTGGATGCTGCGGTGCAGGTGGCCGCAAATGACGCGCTCGACGTTGGGGTGGCGGGCCACGATGGCCTCTAGCGCCTGGGCGCCTTCGAGCAGACCAATCTTGTCCATGTGGCCGATCAGTGTTTGAAACGGCGGGTGGTGCATGGCGATGACCACGGGGCGGTGGCTCTGGCGCTCTAGCTCGGCCTCCAGCCACGCAAGGCGCTGGGTGCACAGGCTGCCTGCGCTGGCCCCGGGCACCACGGTGTCCAGCGCAATCAACTGCATTTCGCCCACGGGTACGCTGTATTGCACAAACCCGTCGTGGCCCAGGTAATGGGCGTGTTCTGGAAAGCTGGCGCGCAGTTGGCTGCGATCGTCGTGGTTGCCCGGCAGCAGGTAGATGGGCATGGACCCCAGCGGGGCCAGCAGGGCGCGCAGGTGGTCGTACTCGGCTGCGCGGCCAAAGTCGGTCAGGTCGCCGGTGATGACCACGGCATCGGGGCGCTGGGGCAGGCGGGTGATGCTGTGCACCGCCTGCTGCAGGTACGGTGCCGTGTTGATGCGGCCATAGGCCAGGCGGCCTGGCTCGCGGATGTGCAGGTCAGACAGTTGCAGCAGCAAGGTGGTGGTCATGGCGTGGTCTCCTCGGCCAAGGGCATCAGGCGTTCGGGGTGGATGCGGATGCCGACGGTGTCGCCCGTGCGTGCAGGGTGGTCGCGGGCCACATCGGCGCGCAGCAGGCTGCTTTGGTCGACCACGCGCAGGCTGAGCTGCACGCGGTCGCCCAGAAAGCTGCGCTGAATAACCTCTGCACGGCCCCAGGCCATGGTGAATGCGTCGCCTGTGGTGTCCAGGGCCACTTCCAGGTCTTCAGGGCGTGCCAGCAAGGTGTCCAGCCCTTGGCAGGATACGGGGCAGGGCAGGTCGATGCCGCCCAGGGGCAGCACCTGGCGGTCGCGGGCAGCGGCGTCGCGTTCAAGGCGATTGACTTTGCCCAGAAAGGCCGCCACAAACGGGTGCGCCGGGGTGCGGTACAGCGTCTCGCCATCGCCCACTTGCACGATGTGGCCCGCACGCATCACGGCCAGCCGGTCGGCAATGGCCAGGGCTTCTTGCTGGTCGTGCGTGACGTGGATGGCGGTGATGTGCAGGCGGCGCAGCAGCTCGGCCAGCTCGTCGCGCAGCGATTCTTTGAGCTTGGCATCCAGCGCCGTGAGTGGCTCGTCCAGCAGCAGCACGCGCGGGCGCACGGCCACGGCGCGGGCCAGGGCCACGCGCTGGCGTTGGCCGCCCGATAGCTCGGCGGGGCGTTTTTTCTCCAGGCCGTTCAGGCGCACCAGGTCGACCAGCTCGCCCACCGTGCGGCGGCGCTCGTCTTCGGCCACTCCGCGAATCTTGAGGCCGTAGCCAATGTTGGCCTCCACGCTCATCTGCGGAAACAGCGCGTAGTGCTGGAACACCATGCCCACGCCGCGCCGCTCAATGGGCAACTGCGTCACATCGGTGCCACCAAAGGCGATACGGCTGCCTGCATCGGGGGCCTCCAGCCCCGCAATCAGGCGCAGCAGCGTGGTCTTGCCGCAGCCCGAGGGACCGAGCAGCGCGAGCACTTCGCCGGGCTCCACCACCAAGTCGGTGGGCTGTAGGCCGCGTGTGCCGTCGGCATAGGTTTTGGCGCACTGGACGATGTCCACGCGCGTGCGTTCAAGTTCCATGGTGTTTTTCGATGAGGGCGCCGATGGCCTGAAGGCCCCAGAGCACGGGCAGGATGACGATGAGGAAGACCAGCGTGTAGGCCGATCCGATTTCGATGCGCATGGAGGCATAGCTGTCGGCCAGGCCCACGGGCAGCGTGCGGGTGAGCGGCGTGTGCAGCATCCAGGTGAGGTTGAATTCGCCCACCGACAGCGTGAACACCATCAGGCTGCCGGCCACGATGGCGGGCAGCACGGCGGGCACCAGCACGCCCAAAAAGCGCTGGGCAAAGCTGGCGCCCAGCGAGCGCGCAGCCTCTTCGAGCGCGCGCAGCTCACCCTTGCGAAAGGCCGCACCCACGGTGCGCACCATGAAGGGCAGCGTGAACACCATGTGGCCCACGAGGATGAAGGCGAAGCTCTGGCGAAAGCCCGAAAGCGTGCCGTAGGCCAAGATAAGCGCCAGCGCGCTGGCCAGGCCGGGCACCGCCACGGGCAGGGTGAGCAGCTCTTCAAACCACCGCGCCGCGCGCGACGGGCTGCGCGCCAGTGCGTAGGCGCAGGGCACGCCCAGCAGCAAATTGCCCACCACGCACAGCAGTGCAATCCACAGCGACGAGGCCACCGTGCCGCCGTAAAGCTGCCAGACCTCGGCGAGCCAGCGTGTGGTGAGCCCGCTGGCCAAGCCCTTGCTGTAGTTGACCACCAGCCCCGTCATCACCGACAAGGCGATGGGGGCCAGCATGAAAAAAGCCACCAGCGTGGTGAGCGCGATGAGCAGCCAGGGGGCCTGGCGCGCGTTGCGTGGGGTGGACATCAAAACGCCTCCTTGCCGCCTACGCGGCGCGCCAGCCACAGCACCAGCCAGGTGATGAGCCCCAGCGCAATCGACAGGCTGGCCGCCAAGGAAAAGTTGGCGTAGTTGGTGAACTCGTTGTAGATGGTGATGGGCAGCACCTCAAATTTGCTGGCCAGCGTGAAGGCCGTGCCAAACGCCCCCATGGCCGTGGCGAACACGATGGCGCCGCAGGCCAGCGTGGTGGGGGCCAGCTCGGGCATCCACACATCGCGTGCCACGCGCCAGCGTGATGCGCCCAGCGAGCGTGCGGCCTCTTCCAGCTGCGCGTCCATGGCCTCGGCGGCGGCGGTGTAGGTGGTGATGGCGCGGGGCAGCGAGAAGTACAGGTACGCCAGGAACAAGCCCGTGAGCCCATAGGCAAAGGTGATGCGCTCGCCGCCCAGGTGTGCAGACAGGTCCGCCACCAACCCCTGGCGCCCGCCCAGCAAGATCATGAAGAACCCGACGATCACCCCCGGAAACGACAGCGGCAGCGTGAGCAGTGACAAGAGCAGCCTGCGCCCCGCAAACCGCTGGCGCGCCAGCGTGATGCCCACCAGGGCCCCCAGCACCAGCGTGGCCAGGGTGACGACGATGGACAGCCCCAGCGTTTGCAGCAGGCTTTGCAGGTAGCGGCCGTGGCTGAGCACGGCAAAGTAAGTCGCCCAGCCTTGGTGGGCGGGCAGCGCAATCAGCCGCGCCACCGGCAGCAGCCAGAACGCGGCAAAGAAGGCCGCCGCCGGTGCGGCGCAGGCCAGCAGCAGCGTGCGGGAAGGAGCAAAGCCGGAGCGCATGGCGGTGGCAGATTGCAAGAGGAGGTCGCTGGAGGCAGTGGCCGCAGCGGCTTACTGCACGTCCTTCAGGTAGCGCTCAGAGAACGCCTTTTGCACGGTGGCCATTTTTTGGTAGTCCACCGTCTTGGCGCGGGCGTATTCGCTGGCGGGCAGGAAGCGGGCCTGCACCTCTTTGGGCATGGCCGCCGCACGCACCGGGCGCAGGTAGGCGTTGGCCCAGATGGCCTGGCCTTCGTCCGACAGCACAAAGTCCAGCACCTTCTTGCCATCGGCTTCGTGCGGGGCGTTGGCCACCAGGCTCATCACGTAGGGCACCACCACTGTGCCTTCGGCAGGGATCACAAACTGCACGTTGGCCTGGTCCTTGTACTTGGCGCGGTAGGCGTTGAAGTCGTAGTCCAGCAAGATGGCGATTTCGCCCGACAGCACGCGGGCATACGAGGTCTGCTTGGGCACGATGGGCTCGTTCTTTTGCAGCGCCTTGAAGTAGTCGATGCCCGGGGCAAAGTTGTCCAGCGTGCCGCCGCGTGCCTGGTTCACGGCCACCGCACCCACATAGCCGACAAAGGCAGAGGCGGGGTCGAGGTAGCCGATCAGGCCCTTGTAGTCGGGCTTGAGCAAATCGGCCCACGACTTGGGCACAGGCTTACCCTTGAGGGCATCGACATTGACCATGAAACCGAGGGTGCCCGAGTGGATGGTGAACCACTGGCCGTTGGGGTCCTTGAGACCGTCAGGGATGTCGGCCCAGGCGGCGGGCTTGTAGCTGCCCACCACGCCGTCTTTTTGCGCCTGGATGGCAAAGGTGACGCCGAGGTAGGTCACGTCGGCCACGGGGCGGGCCTTCTCGGCCACCAGCTGCGCCAGCGACTGGCCCGAGTTCTTGTTGTCAGGCGGCACGGTGACGCCCGTCTTGGCCTTGATGGCCTTGATCTGGCTGCCCCAGTCGGCCCATTCGGGCGGGCAGTTGTAGCAAATGGCCGTCTGGGCCATGGCCAGGGTGGAGGCGGTGAGGCCAATGGCCAGCGCTGTGGTGCGCAAGAGGGAGGGCAGCATGGAACGCATGGGAGAAGCTCCGTGGGTTGAGGGAAAAAAGGTGAAGGAGAAATAGCGGGTGTCAGGAAGAACCGCTGGGCGCTTGGCCGCACGATTCGCCTGCACGCCAGGCATGCGGCAGCGTCAGGCTGGCTTGGGCAGGCAGCAGTGCCTGGCGGGCCATGGCCTGCACCAGCAGCTCCACACTGGCATGGCCCAGGTCGGCATTGGGCTGGGCCACGGTGCTCAGCTGCGGCGCCAGGTCTTCGCCCAGCGCAATGCCGTCAAAGCCCACCACGCTCACATCGCGCGGCACCGACAGGCCCGCCAAGTGGGCGCTGCGCAGCGCGCGGATGGCCAGCAGGTCGTTGGAGCACACCAGTGCGGTGGGGCGCTCGCGGGCTTGCAGCAGGCCGCAGATGGACTGGATGGCCGTTTCCACAAAGGGCACCTCCAGCACCGGGGCACTGGTGCCGTCGCCCAGCCCTGCTTGCGCCATACCGCGCTGAAAGCCCCGGCAGCGTTGCTGCGCGCGGTCTGAGGCGTGGAGCTGGCCTGTGACCATGGCGATGCGCCGGTGGCCCAGGCTTGCAAGGCGCGCCACCAGTTCGGCCACGGCCTGCTCGCCATCCACCGACACGCAAGGGTGCTCGGCATGCCGGTTGTAGGCCAGCACGTAGGGCAGGCCCGTGTCTGCCAGGCGGCGCAGCGCCAGGGAGGTGCCGGGGTTGGACACGGTCAGGATCATCCCGTCCACGTTGCCCGCGATGAGCAGGGACGCTGCCCGCTCTTCCTGGTCTAGCCGGTAGTCGGTGGTGAAGGGCAAGATGGCGTAGCCCGCCGCAGCCGCAGCGCGGGCAATGCCTTCAAGGCATTCGGCAAAGACCGGGTTGGTGAGGGTGGGCAGCACCACGCCCACCACGCGGCTGCGCTGCGTGCGCAGGGTGCGGGCGCTGGCATTGGGCTGGTAGCCCAGGGTGCGAGCCACCTGCGTCACATGCGCACGCGTGGCGGGGGTGACCTTGTCCGGCAGGTTGAAAACCCGCGAGACGGTGGCGACTGAGACGCCCGCAGCTTGGGCAACATCCTGGATATTCACGCAGCTCCTTGGCCTGATGTAATCGATTACATTGGGCCGCGCTCGTGTGACCTGGGTGTGACAGGACTCTGCGGGGTGGGCTTACACCGCTGCGCTGCGGTGTGGCTGGCCGACGCTCAAAAAGCGTGTGAGAGACGGCGCCAGCAAGCGTTGGATGGTGAGGTGTTTTGGGGGCACGCCAACCCCACGGGCTCTCAGGTGTAGCGCTTTTCCAGCGCGTCCCACGCAGGCTTGCCGACCAGGCGCTGGCGCTCTGCAAACGGGGTGACGAGGCCGCTGTCTTCGCGCACCTCCTTGGCGTCGCGCAGCGTGGTCAGCGCGTTTTGCATGCCCATCACCGCGCCTTGCAGCGCGGCGTTGGCGTACAGCACGATGCCGTAGCCCAGCGCGCCCAACTGGTCGGCGTTGAAGAGGGGTGTCTTGCCGCCAATCACCATGTTCATGAGCTGGGGCTTAGCGAGCCGCTGGGGCAGGGCGCGCACCTCTTCGGCCTGCGTCACGGCCTCTACAAACAAGATGTCGGCCCCCGCCTCGGCAAACTTTTGCGCACGCTCCACCGCTGCTTCAAAGCCGTGGGTTGCTGCCGCGTCGGTGCGCGCCATGATGAGGAAGTCCGGGTCGCGCCGCGCGTCCACTGCCGCCTTGATCTTGCTGACGGCCTCTTCGGTGCTGATGACCTCCTTGCCGCTGAAGTGCCCGCAGCGTTTGGGCGCGACCTGGTCTTCGAGCTGGATGCAGTCGGCCCCAGCGCGCTCCAGCGTGCGCACCGTGTGCACCACGTTCAGTGCGTTGCCAAAGCCGGTGTCGGCGTCCACGATCAGTGGCACATCGACGGCATCGCGGATGCGGGCCGTGTGGTCGGCAATCTCGTGCAGGCCCATGAAGCCCTGGTCGGGCATGCCAAACCACATATTGGTCACGCCCGCGCCGGTGATGTAAATCGCCTGGAAGCCCAGGTCGGCAATCACCTTGGCGGAGAGGGCGTTGAAGGCGCCGGGCACGATCAGGCCGTTGCGGGCTTCGACGAGTTGCTTGAGTTGTTTGCGTGTAGACATGGTGGTTTTGAATGAAAAATGCCGCTAGCACTTATAAATAAAGCGCAGGCAGCTATCAAATCAGGAGTAAGTGCTGCGGGGCTTTGGGCACCGCTCACACCTCCCGGCGAAGTGGCCCTGGCCAGGCGTTGCGTCGCAGGCATTAGGGGTACGACCAGACGAGACAACGACGCCAAGGGGGGCGCTGCTCTAAGCCAGATCGCCCGGCACCCTCACCCAGCCTTCCATCAGGATGCGTGCGCTGCGGCTCATCAGGGCCTTGGTCACCTTCCACTGGCCGTTGACCAGCGCCGCCTCGGCCCCCACGCGCAGCGTGCCGGAGGGATGGCCGAAACGCACCGACCCCGGCACGGCGTTGCGCATGCCGCCGCCCGCTGCCAGGTGGACCAGCGTGCCGGGCACTGCAGCGGCGGTGCCAATGGCCACAGCCGCCGTGCCCATCATGGCGTGGTGCAGTTTGCCCATCGACAGGGCCCGCACCAGCAGGTCCACATCGCTTGCCTGCACGGCCTTGCCGCTGGATGCCGTGTAGGCCGCAGGCGGCGCGACGAAAGCGATCTTGGGTGTGTGCTGGCGCGTGGCGGCTTCGGCCACGTCCTGGATCAAGCCCATCTTTACGGCGCCCCAGGCGCGAATGGTTTCCAGGCGGGCGAGGGCTGCCTTGTCTTCGTTGATGTCGCCCTGCAGCTCGGTGCCGGTGTAGCCTAGGTCGCGCGCGTTGAGGAAGATGGTGGGAATGCCCGCGTTGATCAGCGTGGCCTGGAACTGGCCCACGCCGGGCACCTCCAGCGCATCGACCACGTTGCCCGTGGGGAACATCGCGCCACCACCATCGCCCTCGCCTTCGTCGGCAGGGTCGAGAAACTCCAGCGCCACCTCGGCGGCCGGGAAGGTCACGCCGTCCAGCTCAAAGTCGCCCGTCTCTTGCACCTGTCCCTCGGTGATGGGCACATGCGCCACGATGGTCTTGCCGATGTTGGCCTGCCAGATGCGCACGATGCACACGCCGCTGTGCGGGACGCGCGCCGCGTCGATCAGCCCCATGTGGATGGCGCAGGGCCCCACGGCGGCCGAGAGGTTGCCGCAGTTGCCGCTCCAGTCCACAAAGGGCTGGTCGATGGACACCTGGCCAAACAGGTAGTCCACATCGTGCCCCGGCTGCGTGGCGGGCGAGAGGATCACCACCTTGGACGTGGACGAGGTGGCGCCGCCCATGCCATCGGTCTGCTTGCCATACGGATCGGGGCTGCCCACCACGCGCAGCAGCAACGCGTCGCGCGCGGGGCCTGGCAGTCGCGCGGCCTCGGGCAAGTCTTGCAGGCGAAAGAAAACGCCCTTGCTGGTGCCGCCGCGCAGGTAGGTGGCGGGGATTTTGATTTGGGGGGAGTGGATCATGGGGTGGTGTTGCAAACCCCCTCTCCCCCGGCCCCTCTCCCGCAAGGGGCGAGGGGGAAGAAAGAGGTGGCGGGTGTTTTCAATCTTTGGTTACCACTTGCGTGGGAGTCAGAGGGGAAGTCGCTGACTGCGCATGCAAGGCCGCCCATATGGCTTCGAGCACAGCGTCCGTGCGCAGCAGGATGTCGTTGTTCCAGAAACGCAGTACGCTAAAACCCTGGCTTTGCAGCCAGGCATCGCGGGCAGCGTCATGCGCTGCGCCAGCGTGCTGTCCGCCATCGGCCTCGACGATCAGGCGTTGCGCGAAATGCACGAAGTCCACGATGTAGGGGCCGAGGGGTTGCTGTCTGCGAAATTTTTGACCGTCCATGCGGTGAGCGCGCAGGTGCTTCCAGAGCAGCTGTTCCGCGTCGGTCATGTTTTGGCGCAGGTTTTTGGTGAACTGGCGTTGGTCCATGGCTGGGGCCCCCTCTCCCCCAGCCCCTCTCCCGCAAGGGGCGAGGGGAGCAAGACGGAACGTAGCGATTGTCATCACGCACGCGCTCCTGTGCTTTAGCGCAGGTTTTGGTGAACTGGCGTTGGTCCATGGCTGGGGCCCCCTCTCCCCCAGCCCCTTTCCCGCAAGGGGCGAGGGGGCAATACGGAGCGTAGCGATTGTCATCACGCGCGCCCCCCTTGGCCGAGATGAGCGAGGGGTACCAGACGGACAGCAGCGCTAGTCATCGCGCGTTAGCCCCTCTCCCCTCGTGGGAGAGGGGTTGGGGAGAGGGGGCAGCAGCCTTCGCTTCCAGAAAATCCTGCGCAAAGCGCTGCAGCACGCCGCCCGCTTCGTACACCGAGACTTCCTCTGCCGTATCGAGGCGGCAGATCACCGGCACCCGCAGCACTTCGTGATTGCGCCGGTGCACCACCAGCGTGAGGGTGGCGCGCGGCGTGCGCTCGCCCAGCACATCGTAGGTCTCTGTGCCATCCAGCCCCAGCGTCAGGCGGGTCACGCCGGGCGTGAACTCCAGCGGCAGCACGCCCATGCCGATCAGGTTGGTGCGGTGGATGCGTTCAAAGCCTTCGGCTACCACCGTCTCCACCCCAGCCAGTCGCACGCCCTTGGCGGCCCAGTCGCGACTCGACCCCTGGCCGTAGTCGGCCCCCGCGATGATTAGCAGGGGCTGGCGGCGGTGCAGGTACGTCTCCATGGCCTCCCACATGCGCACCACCCGGCCCTCGGGCTCGATGCGGGCGAGCGACCCCTTCTTCACCTGCCCATCCACCACCGCCATCTCGTTGACGAGCTGCGGGTTGGCAAACGTGGCGCGCATGGCGGTCAGGTGGTCGCCCCGGTGCGTGGCGTAGGAGTTGAAGTCCTCCTCGGGCACGCCCATCTTCGCCAAGTATTCGCCCGCCGCGCTGTCGGCCAAGATGGCGTTGGACGGCGAGAGGTGGTCGGTGGTGATGTTGTCGCCCAGCAGCGCCAGTGCGCGCATGCCCTTCAAGCTGCGCGGGCTGGCCGCCAGCGCGCCCACGCCTTCGGTGTCCCAGTACGGTGGGCGGCGGATGTAGGTGGACTGCGCTCGCCAGTCGTACTGCGGGCTCACAGCCTCGCCATCGTCCTGCCGTATCGCGAACATGGGCTCGTACACGGCGCGGAACTGCGCGGGCTTCACCGCCTGGGCCACGATGGTGTCGATCTCTGCATCGCTGGGCCACAGGTCCTTCAGGCGCACGGGTTGGCCATCCACCACGGCGAACGCATCGTTCTCAATGTCAAAGCGCACCGTGCCCGCAAGGGCGTAGGCCACCACCAGCGGCGGGCTGGCCAGGAAGGCCTGCTTGGCGTAGGGGTGGATGCGCCCATCGAAGTTGCGGTTGCCCGATAGCACGGCCGTGGCGTACAGGTCGCGGTCAATGATCTCTTGCTGGATGGCGGGGTCGAGCGCGCCGCTCATGCCGTTGCAGGTGGTGCAGGCAAAGGCCACGATGCCAAAGCCCAGCGCCTCCAGGTCGGCCAGCAGACCGGCCTCTTTCAAATACAGCTCTACCGCTTTGGAGCCGGGCGCGAGCGAGGTCTTGACCCACGGCTTGCGCGCCAGGCCCAGGCGGCGGGCGTTGCGCGCCAGCAGGGCGGCGGCGATGACGTTGCGCGGGTTGCTGGTGTTGGTGCAGCTGGTGATGGCCGCGATGACCACGGCGCCATCGGGCATGCGGCCGGGCTCTTGCACCCAGGGGGCGGCAATGCCGCGCTCGGCCAACGCGCTGGTGGGCAGGCGGCGGTGCGGGTTGCTGGGGCCCGCCATGTTGCGCACCACGCTGCTGAGGTCAAAGCGCAGCACGCGCTCGTACTGCACCTCGTGCAGCGTGTCGGCCCACAGGCCCGCAGCCTTGGCATAGGTCTCCACCAGCTGCACCTGGGATTCCTCGCGGCCTGTCAGGCGCAGGTACTGCAGCGTCTGCGCATCGATGGCAAAGAGCGCTGCGGTGGCGCCGTACTCGGGGCACATGTTGCTGATGGTGGCGCGGTCGCCAATCGACAGGCTCTCGGCGCCTGCGCCGTAGAACTCCACGTAGGCGCCCACCACCTTCTCGTGGCGCAAAAATTCGGTGAGCGCCAGCACGATGTCGGTGGCGGTGATGCCGCTTGGGCGCTGGCCCGTCAGCTCCACGCCCACGATATCGGGCAGGCGCATCCAGCTGGCGCGGCCCAGCATCACGTTCTCGGCTTCGAGCCCGCCCACGCCCACGGCGATCACGCCCAGCGCATCCACATGGGGCGTGTGGCTGTCGGTGCCCACGCAGGTGTCGGGGAACGCAACGCCCTCTTGCACGTACACGACAGGCGACATTTTTTCGAGGTTGATCTGGTGCATGATCCCGTTGCCCGCCGGGATCACCTCCACGTTGGCAAAGGCTTTCTTCGTCCACTCGATGAAGTGAAAGCGGTCCTCGTTGCGGCGGTCTTCAATGGCGCGGTTCTTGGCAAAGGCATCGGGGTCAAAGCCACCGCACTCCACGGCCAGCGAGTGGTCCACGATGAGCTGCACCGGCACCACCGGGTTCACCGCTGCCGGGTCGCCCCCTTCTTTCGCAATCGCATCGCGCAGGCCCGCCAGGTCCACCAGCGCCGTCTGGCCCAGGATGTCGTGGCACACCACGCGCACGGGGTACCAAGGGAAGTCGATGGTGCGCTGGCGCTCGATGAGCTGGCGCAGGTAGGTGGCGAGCTGGGCAGGGTCGGCGCGGCGCACCAGGTTTTCGGCGTGCACGCGGGCGGTGTAGGGCAGGGCGGCCCAGGCTCCAGGCTGGAGCTGTTCGACCGCCTCGCGGGCGTCGAAGTACTGCAGCGGGGTGCCGGGGAGAGGCTTGCGGTAGGCGGTGTTCGTCATGGGGCGGAATAGTCACTATGTTTTTGATAGCTGCCTGCGCTGTATTGGCGTCATTTTCTTTCATTAATGGCTTGAAAGCATTGTCCAGCCAGCGCTGGCTGCTATCGTTTTGCGTCAGCAGCGTTCTTCAATCGGAACGAACACCTGGTCCTCCGGCCCGGTGTAGTGGGCGCTGGGGCGGATGATCTTGTTGTCCACGCGCTGCTCGATCACATGCGCCGCCCAGCCGCTGGTGCGGGCGATGACGAACAGCGGCGTGAACATGGCGGTGGGCACCTGCATCATGTGGTAGCTCACGGCGCTGAACCAGTCGAGGTTGGGGAACATCTTCTTCACCTCCCACATCACGGCCTCCAGCCGCTCGGCAATGTCAAACATCTTGGTCGAACCGGCCTCTTGCGACAGGCGCCGTGCCACGCCCTTGATGACGACGTTGCGTGGGTCGCTCACGGTATAGACCGGGTGGCCAAAGCCGATCACCACCTCCTTGGCCTCCACGCGGCGGCGGATGTCGGCCTCGGCTTCGGTGGGGTTGTCGTAGCGCTTCTGGATCTCGAACGCCACCTCGTTGGCGCCGCCGTGCTTGGGGCCGCGCAGCGCGCCAATCGCGCCGGCAATGCTCGAATACATGTCGCTGCCCGTGCCCGCAATCACCCGGGCGGTGAAGGTGCTGGCGTTGAACTCGTGCTCGGCATACAGGTTGAGCGAGGTGTGCATGGCGCGCACCCAGCCCTCGGGCGGCGGGGTGCCGTGCAGCAGGTGCAAAAAGTGGCCGCCAATCGAGTCGTCATCCGTCTCCACCGCGATACGGCGGCCCGAGTTGCTGAAGTGGTACCAGTACAGCAGCATGCTGCCCAGCGATGCCATCAGGCGGTCGGCAATGTCTCTGCTGCCTGGCAGGTTGTGGTCGTCCTTCTCGGGCAGGGCACAGCCCAGGGCCGAGACGCCGGTGCGCATCACGTCCATGGGGTGGCTGGCGGCGGGCAGTTGCTCCAGCGCGGCCTTTACGCTGCCCGGCAGGCCACGCAGGGCGCGCAGCTTGGCCTTGTAGGCCTTCAGCTCGGCACGCGTGGGTAGCTTGCCATGCACCAGCAGGTGGGCAATCTCTTCAAACTCGCACACCTCGGCAATGTCCAGGATGTCGTAGCCCCGGTAATGCAGGTCGTTGCCGGTGCGGCCCACGGTGCACAGGGCGGTGTTGCCCGCCGTCACGCCCGAGAGGGCGACGGACTTTTTGGGCTTGGGGAGGGTGGCCGAAGGGGCGGAGGTGGCCGTGCCTGCGAGGGTGGTGTTCATGGTGTTGTCTCCTGGTTCAGGTGGGAAGTTGGGAGGGCGACGGGGCGGCCGGTGGCATCCACCGCCACCATCTCGAACACCCCTTTGAGAACGTCTTCGCCCGGCATGTGGGGCCGCACCGCCAGGCCGTGGATGCACACGGTCATCGAACTGCGACCGATTCGGCTCACCCAGCCGCGCAGCGTGAGCTGGCAGCCCACGGGCACTGGCGCGAGGAAGTCCACGCGGGTCACACCCGCCATGACGACCTCGCGCTGCGCCAGGCCACGGGCCGTCAGAAACGCAGCCTTGGCCAGCCACTGAAGCCCTTGCCCCGCAAACAGCTGGCCATGGTGGTTGCTGTGCATGGGTAGCACCAGTTCGTGCAGTTCCATCGTTCCAAAAGGTGTTGTCATGATTCGCAATTTACGCAAAATACACGCCTCGAAGAAGGGCTAAAAGGGCGAATTTTTGCGAAAATAAATCTTCAAATTGCAAATTTTGCGAATTTCGATAAGCGAAAAGTGAGCTGCAAATACGCGATCAAGGCGCAATCCATGCGCGCAAAAAGGGGCAGGGTTTGAAAAAAACATTCATGGGCGTCAAGCTGCGCAAGCTGCGGGCTGAGCAGGGGCTGTCCCAAATTGCGTTGGCGCAGGCGCTGGGGCTGTCCCCCAGCTACCTCAACCAGCTGGAGCAAAACCAGCGGCCCTTGACGGTGTCGGTGCTGCTCAAGCTGCACCGCACTTTGGGCGTGGACATCCAGCAGTTTTCTGAAGACGAAGAGGCGCGGCTGATGGCCGGGCTCAAAGAGGCCCTGGCGGGCAGCGCCGAGCCCATTGGGCTGCCCGAGCTGCAGGAGATCGCCGCGCAGATGCCCGGGGTGGGGCGCGCCGTCATCGCCTTGCACCGCCGCAACCTGGAGGCGATGGAGCGGCTGGAGGCGCTGTCGCTGCAGCTGGGGGACGACCGCTCGGCCGCATCGGCGCCCCGTGCCATGGCGTTTGAGGTGGTGCGCGATTTTTTCTTTGCGCACCAGAACTACTTCGATGGGCTGGACCGTGCGGCAGAAGCCTTGGCCGTGCAGGCACAAGCCCACCCCGGCCCCCTGGCCGATTGGCTGACCGTGCGGCTGCAGCAGCTCCATGGCGTGCGGGTGGCGCTGATGCAAGACCCAGCGGCAGGCAAGCGGCAGTTTGACCCCGACACGCGGCTGCTGCGGCTGTCGCACACGCTCGATGCCTCGCAGCGGGCCTTTCAGCTGGGCACGCAATTGGCCTTGCTGGAGTGCGAGCAGGCCATCAACGCCCTCATCCAGGTGGCGCCATTCACCGCCGACCCGGCCTCACGCAAGCTGGCCCGCGTGGGCCTGGCCAACTACTTTGCCGGGGCGCTGTTGCTGCCTTACCAGGACTTTCTCAGCGCCGCAGAGGCGCTGCGCTACGACATCGATTTGCTCGACCAGAAATTTGGCGTGGGCTTTGAGACCGTGTGCCACCGGCTGAGCACCTTGCAGCGCCCGGGCGCGCCGGGGGTGCCGTTTTTCTTCATCCGGGTGGACCGCGCGGGCAACATCTCCAAGCGCCAGTCGGCCACGCATTTCCACTTCAGCCGCGCCGGGGGCACCTGCCCGCTGTGGAACGTGTACGAAGCCTTTGCACGCCCTGACCGTGTGCAGGCCCAGCTGGCCAGCATGCCCGATGGGCGGCGCTACCTGTGGATTGCGCGCACCGTGTCGACCTGCGCGGGCGGGTACGGATCGCCGCAAAAGACCTTCTCCATCGGCCTGGGCTGCGATGTGCGCCATGCCGCGCGCCTGGTGTACGCCAAAGGTTTGGACCTGCAAGACCCTGAGGCGGCGGTACCGATCGGCATGGGGTGCAAGGTGTGTGAACGCGTGCACTGCACGCAGCGCGCCTTCCCGTACGTGGGCCGCGCGCTGCAGGTGGATGAGAACCAGAGCCGGTTCACGCCCTATGGCTCTCCTGCGGGAGCACCAGCCTGAATTCGGCGCCCCGGCCTTCCTCGCTCTCCACCTCCAGGCTGCCGCCGTGCCGTTGCACCACGGTGTGAACCAGCGCCAACCCCAGGCCAATGCCAGAGATGTGGGGGTGGCTTTGGTCGTGCAGGCGGGCAAAGGGGGCAAACAGGCGGTCTTGCTGGCTTGGGGCAATGCCGGGGCCTTCATCGCGCACCGCGATCACCCAGTGCGTGCCGCGTGCTTGCAGGCTGCACTGCACCACGCCGTTTTCTGGGCTGTATTTGATGGCGTTGTTCAGCACGTTGGCCACGGCGCGGCACAGCAAGGCGCGGTCGCCCAGGCAGGGGGCGGTGTCGGGCAGTGACTCCAGGGTGACTTGCACATCGCGCTCGCTGGCCAAGGCCCAGGCGTCGTCCACGGTTTCGTTCAGCACGGCCACCAGGTCCAAGGGGGCCATGCGGTACTCCTGCGTTTGCGCACTGGCCAGGCGCACAAAGTTTTCTGCCATGCCGAGGGATGCCTGCGCGTACCGCTCGATGCGCTGCATCAGCGTGTCTGCGGGCATGCGGCCGGGGTAGGCGCGCTGCATCTCTAGCAGCGTCAGGATGGAGGCGTTGGGCGCACGGATGTCGTGCGAGATGAAGTGCAGCGCCTGATCGCGCTGCTGCAAGGCCCGGCGGATGTCGGTCATGTCCACCAGCGTGATGAGCCAGCCCACGTTGGCAAAGTCGGTGAACGGTTTGCACAGCATGAGCAGGCTGCGGCTTTGCCCGTCTTGCCCCTCGCTTTGCGCGGGCAATTGGCCGCTGCGCAATTTGTCCAGTGTGATCAGGGGCTCTTGGGTGCGCGGGTCTTGCAGGTCGTGCAGCACCTGGGTGATGGGTTTGCCCTGCAGTGCTGAGGGCGGCTCGAAAGGCCCCAGGCCGGTGTGGCGCTGCGCCGCCAGATTGGCCAGCAGGATGCGCCCTTGCGCATCGCAGACAAAGTTGGGTGAGGGCAGTTGCTGCAGGCTGGTGTTCACAAACTGGTGCAGGTCGCGCAGCTGGCGCGATGCGCTCTCCACCGCGTTGATGCGCCGCTCCAGAAAATCTCCGGTGCGTGCCGTGGGGGCCTTCAGCACCAGCATGCCTTCGCGCTGCAGGTGTTCGATTTCAGCTCGCAAAAACTGGGTGGCAGCGCTGAGCCGCCGCCAGCTCCACAGCGGGTAGGCCAGCACCAGGCCCAGCAGCGCGGCGGCGGGGGCAAACTGCCATCCTGTCCAGGCAGGCAACAACATGGACAGCAGCAGCGTGGCCAGCGCCAGCCCGGCGCTGGTGAGCAAGGCAGCCAAGGGGCCCGCCACCAGCAGGGCCAGCAGGGCTGCCGCTACGGGCACCAAATTGAAGGCGATGTTGGCGGCGGTGGGGGCGGTCTGCAACCGCACCTGGGCCAGGTGGCTGTCGAGCACATGGGCGAGGACTTCCACGCCGGGCATCAGCCGGGCACCGCTGCTGACCGGGGTGGCGAACATGTCGCCCAGGCCCGATGCCGCCGCGCCCACCAACACATATTTGCCGCGAAAGGCGCTGCTGGGCACCTGCCCGCGCAGCACATCGATATAGGAGTAGGAGGGGTAGTGCGCGGGCCCGCCCGCGTAGGCAATCAGCTCATGCTGGCGCACGGCCCAGGGGGCGGGGGGGCTGTTGCCCAAGGCGTTGTTGGGTTCTGACAGAGCCTGTGGTTTGCAGCCTTGGGTGGGGGGCTGTGCAATGCATTGCAGCGCCTGGCTCAGGTGGCTCCAGGGCGCATCCGCCGGGCCTTCCTGCAGGTACAGGCCGCGCACCACGCCGTCGCCATCGGGGGCCACGTGCACATGGCCCAGGGCGGCTGCGGCCTGGGTGAAGATGTCCAGGGGCAGCTCAGACACCCCTTCAGATCCCCCTGCAGGCAGCCCCGCATAGTTGCGTTGCAGCACGGGCAGTGCCACCCGTTGGCTCGCCGCAATGGCCTGGGCCAGCAGGGCGTCGTCCAGCGGGTAGTCGGTGTCCGCCTCGCTGAACAAAATGTCCAGCCCGATGGCCTGGGGTTGTTGTGCGCTGATGGTCTCCAGCAACTGCGCATGCAGCGCCCGCCGCCAGGGCCAGCGGCCGATGGTGGCGATGCTGCGGTCGTCCACTGCCACGAGCACGATGTCGGGGTGGGGTGGCCGCGCCAGCGCGCGCAGCCCCAGGTCCTGGATCAGGTGGTTGGGGCCTGGCAACTGCCCCGGAGGGCTCAGCCAGGCCACCAAGGCCAGCAGCGCCAGCGCCAGCAGGGTCCATTCAAAGCGCCGCTGGTGGGCGCGCGTGCGTGCGGCTTTGGGCATGTCGGTGCGGGCGGTTTGGGCGGTGCGGTGCCGGTGCTGGCGCCTCAGGGGCGCCGCACGGCCTCGCCGCTGGAGTCCGACACCGGCAGGCCGGAGCTGGTGCTGAAGCCCGTGCCCACCCGGATGGAGCGTGGTGGCGAGAAGTCGCTTTGCAGGCCGGAGGGGTCCAGCACCTGGATACGCACAAAGTAGGTGCCCGCCGCCAGGTCGGCTGCGGTCCATTGGGGCTCGTCCAGCGTGGTGTCGAGGGTGGGCTTTTCAAAGCCTATGTCGCGCGCCAGTTGCAGGCGAAAGCGTTGCCCGGCCTGGGCTTGCCAGCGCAGGTTAACGGTGGTATCCCCATCGCTGGCCTGCATGGATTGGGCCGAGAGGGTGGGGGGCTGCTGCGCCAGCACGAAGCTCTGGGCGGCGGCAAAAGGACCTTGGTCGGCCTGGCCCTGGGCCAGCTCACGCACGCTGGCTGCACGCCAGAAGTAGTTGCCCACGGGCAGCGATGCGACCGAGAGCCTGCAGCTGTCCAGGCGGGCTTCGTCCAGCGCTGGCTGGGTGAAGGCCGCGTCTGCCGCCACCTGGATGCGGTACCAGCGCACGCCGGGCACCTGGGTGCACAGCAGCTGGCCACCGGCATTGGACACCACGCCCGCTGCGGCGGGTTGCTGGTACAGCGGCGGCACCGGCTGGGTCTTGATGGTGAGCGGCTGGGTGGCGGGCAGGCCCGCAATGCCTGCCGCATCGACCGAGCGCACGGAGAGGTAGTACGGCCCATCTTCCAGCCCCGGCCAGCGCAACCGGCCGTTGGCAAAGGTGCCTGAGCGCAGCACCTGGGTCAGGTCTGCATCGCGTGCCACCACGGCTTGGTAGGCCACGGATTCGGGCTGGGGTGGCACGTCCAGCGCCAGCAGGCCGGGTTCGTGCACGGCTTTGGGCAGGGTTTGCAGGTCGGGGGCGGGAAGCAGGGGGCGGGGGCTGCCCACGGTGCCATCGGCCTGCACCGCCAGGCCTTGGCCGGGCTGCAGCAGGGCGGCGGGTGTATTGCCCGGCACCGGGATTCCGCCAGTGCGCGATTGCACGGCCACGGCACCTTGCAGCACTGCGGCCGTGGTTTTGCCCTCCTCGCTCAGGGCCACGCCAAAACGGGTGCCCCGCACGCTGGTGACGGCGCGCGGTGTGCGCACCTCAAAGCGTCGCAGCCTGTCGCTGCTGGGCGTGACGGTGGATTCAACGCTGCCGCGTTGGACCTCCAGCACCGACTGCACAGACCCTGCACGGCCCCGGCGGCGCAACTGGCGCAGTTGCACGTCCGACTGGGCATTCACCCGCACGATGGAGCCATCGGCCAGGCGCACGGCGATAAAGGCATCGGGGCCGACTTCCAGCTTGGTGCCCTCGGCCAGCGTGCTGCCTGCGGCCAGGGGGGCGTTGGTCGTTGCCGCGTTGCCAGGCTTTCCGTGGGGTGTGGGGGGCAGCGCTTTGACGTCGCCGTGGACAAACTCCACGCTGGCCGATTCGGCCGGCTGCAGGTCCACCGGAATCCACACCACCGAGCCCGGCTGCAGGTGCTTGGGGTCTTTGACCTTGTTGCGTGCCTGCAGGCGCGGCCACAGTTGGGGGGCTGCCAGATAGCTTTGGGCCAGCCCTTCCAGCGTGTCGCCGGGTTGAACGGTGTGGGGGATTTCGTCGCCCCGGTCGGCTGCAAAGGTCAGGGTCGAGGCAAAGGCGCTGAGAACAAGGCCGGCCGCCAGCAAGGCAGAGGGCAGGCGTTGGAGGGGGGCACTGGGGTGCAAAAGAGACTCCTTGGTGGGGGCTGGCGGCAAGGGCTTCTGGACTGCGGTGCAAATAGCGGGAGAGGCGGGCGTGCAGCGCATGGACGGCACACCCTGTGGACCAGGCCCTTCGCAGGTTGTGAAACCCGCTTTTCAGCCCCTGCGCTCTTTCTCCACCGCTTCAAACCGATAGCCCACACCGTACACCGCCGTCACCATGAACCCATTGGCGGGGCGCAAATCCAGTTGCGTGCGCAGGCGGGAGATGTGGGTGTCCAGCGAGCGGGACATCACATCGGGCACCTGGCCCCAGAGGATTTCCTTGAGGTGATCGCGCGAGAGCAGCCGCCCCATGTTTTGAAACAGGAACAGGGCCAGATCGTACTCGCGGTTTTTCAGCTCGACTGGCTTGCCGCTGATTTCAATCGAGCGCGATTCGGGAAAGAAGCGGTAGGGGCCAAACTCCAGCACTTCGTCCCGCGCAACCGGGTAGGCGCGGCGCAGCAGCGCATCTACGCGCGCCCGCAGCTCGCCAATGCGCACGGGCTTGGTCATGAAGTCGTCGGCGCCGCTTCCCAGCCCTTCCACAATGTCACGCTCTTCTTGGCGGTGGGTCACCATCAGGATGGGCAGCTTAGCGGCCACATGCTCGCGTACCCAGCGCACCACCTCGGGGCCGGTGGTGTCGGGCAGGTGCCAGTCCACGATGAGCAGGTCAAACGTCTCTCGGCGCAATTCGCGCAGCAGATCGGCTCCGGTCAGGTGGGTGTGACAGATGTGGCCCATCGCTTCCAGGGCTTGTTTGAAGAGATCGAGCTGAAGCGCGTCGTCGTCCAGCGCCGCTATGCGCATGGGTTGCCTGTCGGATATGTCATAGCCCATTATTCCCGAGGGCCGTGTTGTTTCGGTGCCTAGGTTATGTAACAGTCAGGGCGGTTTGACGGTTGTTTACGTTTGGTGGCTGCTTGGGCAAGGTCAACGGCTGGTGGCTGCGCCGCTGGGTTTGGCCGACTCGCGCAGCAACCGCATGCCCACCAGGGTGTAGCGGGTCTCCGGGCTGTTCCAGTTGCGGTAGCTGCAGCGCGCATAAAACGCCCAGGTGTGCCACGAGCCACCCCGGCGCACCCGCACCGAGCCCGTGGCCGGGCCCTGCGGGTCGGTGGCGGGGGATTGGGCGTAGTAGCCCTCGTCGTGCCAGTCGGCCACCCATTCCCACACGTTGCCCAGCATGTCATGCAGGCCAAAGGCGTTGGGCGGGTAGCTGCCCGCCGGTGCGGTGAATGCATGGCCATCGCTGCCGGGCAGGGCGTGCTGCTGCCAGCGCGGCCACTGGGGGGCGGCCGTCTGGTCGAACACGTTGGCGTGCTGGGTGAGCTGGGCCGGGTCGTTGCCGTGGGGGTAGCGGGTGCGGGTGTTGGCGCGGCAGGCGTATTCCCACTCGGCCTCGGTGGGCAGGCGGTAGCGCACGCCTTCGCGCTCGGTCAGCCAGCGGGCCAGGGCCTGGGCGTCGTTCCAGGTGACGTTGACCACGGGGTGTTCGTCGCTTTGCGCAAAGCCGGGCTGGGCCCAGCTGTAGCGTGGGTTGCGCCCCTCAAAGGCATCGCCACGCGCCGTGCTGGCGGGGTCGTAATGGGCGTTGTAGCCATAGCCTCCCGTGCCGTCGGCCACTGATTCAGGCTGGTAGCCCGACAACTCCAGAAACCGGCGGAACTGCCCCACCGTGACTTCGTGCCGCCCCAGGTAAAACGGCTGGCTGATGTGCACCTGGTGCACCGGGGCCTCGTCGGCCAGGGCTGTGAAGCGGGCGCCGTCCAGTAGCGGAAATGCCTGGGCCAGCTCGCCCGGGGCCTCGTCGCTGCCCATCCAGAAGCTGCCTGCTGGCACGGGCACAAACTCCATGCCGAGCGAGTTGGTCAGTGCGGTGGCCGTTGGCAGGCTGGTCGCAGCAGGCCTGTGGTCAGTGGTGATGCTGGTGGTGCAGGCGGCACAGGCCCAGGCCAGCCCACCGTAAAACCCCCATGCGATGAGGCGTTGCCAGAGGGCGTGAGGGGTGGTCATGGTGTGTGCTGGGGTGGGTGGAATGGTCAGCGCGTTGGCGCCTCGTTCACGCACTGGTAGGTCATGCGGGCGCCGTCGTTGCGCAGCAGCTTGTGGTGCAGGCCTTGTCTGCGGCACTCGGCTTTGGCGGTGGCGTCTGCCCGGCCGGGTTCGTTGGCGTACACGGGCACGGTGAAGGTCTGGTCAGGAGCCGGAGGCGGGCCTGAAGAGCGGCTGGGCGCTGTGCTGCAGCCCACCAGCAGGGCCAGTGCGGCAATCAGCGGTGCAACATGAAAGGGTGCTTGCATGGTGGGCCTCAAGACGTGAAGGCCAGTGTAAGGCAAGGCGTCTGCGGCGTACCTGGCCCTGGGGCGTGTAGCTGCGCGATGCGCGTTGGTTGCGCTGGCAGATGTGTTGGGGTTAGATGAAAAATAGCTTCTAGCGCTTGATTGGTAAGCGCTAGAAGCTATTGATTTGATAGCATTTTGGATGGGCGGTGCTGTCACCGCCGCGCATCAGGCGGCGTTGGCCTCTGCCAGGGCTTGCAGCGCGGCGCGCACGTCGGCCGGGTCCACACCGGCCACCGCTGGCAGCTTGGCAGCCAGGGTGCTCAGCGCGTCAGGCTGGCTTTGCAGCTGTGCAATCGCCTGGCCTGCTTCCTTGGGGGCATCAAAGCCCGTGCTTTGAAGCAGAAGGCGCCCGTCGGCGGCCAGCAGCTTGAAGTAGAACTTGCCATCGGCCTCGCGGTATTGCTTGAACGAGGGCAGGGCCAATTTAGCGGCCTTGGTGGCTTTGGCCGTGCTGGCTTGCGACAGGCTGCGCAGGCCCACAGCCGAGCGCAGTTCCTTGATGAACGGCGTAGCCAGTGCGCGGGCGCGCTCGGCGCCGGCCAGCAGGGTTTGCTCGATGCGCGCGGGGTCGTTGATCAGCGCGTCGTACTGCTCGCGCATGGGGGCAATCACCTGGTCTACCTGCTCCAGCAGCAATTGCTTGGCGTCGCCCCAGGCAATGCCGTCGGCGTAGGCGCGGCGCAGGGCCTCGGTTTCTTCGGCGCTGGCAAAGGCCTGGTAGATCTGGAACAGGGCGGAGCCCTCGGTGTCCTTGGGCTCGCCGGGCGCGCGCGAGTCGGTCAGCAGGCTGCCGATGAGCTTCTTGAGCTGGTCACGCGACGAGAACAGCGGGATGGTGTTGTTGTAGCTCTTGCTCATCTTGCGGCCATCTAGCCCGGGCAGGGTGGCCACGTTGTCGTCGATGACGGCTTCGGGCAGCACAAAGTGCTCGCCATACAGGTGGTTGAAGCTGCTGGCCATGTCGCGCGCCATCTCGATGTGCTGCACCTGGTCGCGCCCCACGGGCACCTTGTGGGCCTTGAACATGAGGATGTCCGCACCCATGAGCACGGGGTACATGAACAGCCCGGCGGTCACGCCGTCGTCGGCTTCGCGGCCGGCTTCGGTGTTCTTGTCTTGCGAGGCCTTGTAGGCATGCGCCCGGTTGAGCAGGCCCTTGCCGGTGACGCAGCTGAGCATCCAGTTCAACTCGGGGATTTCAGGGATGTCGGACTGGCGGTAGAAGGTGACGTGTTCGGGGTTCAGGCCTGCGGCCAGCCAGCTGGCTGCAATCTCCAGCGTAGAGCGCTGGATGCGCACGGGGTCTTCGCATTTGATGAGCGCGTGGTAGTCGGCCAGAAAGTAAAAGCTCTGTACGCCAGGACGCAGGCTGGCTTGCACCGAGGGGCGGATGGAGCCCACAAAGTTGCCCAGGTGGGGCGTGCCTGTAGTAGTGATGCCGGTCAGAAAACGGGTAGTGCTCATGGAGGGAAAAACGGGGTCAAAAGGACAATGGGGTCTGGCGGTGGGGCCCGGTGCGGTCTGCGCGCTCAGCGCAGCAACGCGTTGAGCGGCGACAGCACCAGGGCTTTGATCAGGTTCAGGCCCATGGTCATGAGGGGGGTCATCCAGAACTGCGAGACGATCTGGAAATAGACCAGGGCCATGACGATGAAAAAGCCGTAGGGCTCCACCCGCGATACCGCTTGCGCGGCCTTCCAGGGCAGCAGGCCAACCAGGATGCGCCCGCCATCCAGAGGCGGCAGCGGAAACAGGTTGAAGGCCCACATCGACAAGTTGACCAGCACGCCTGCTCGGGCCATGCCAATGAAAAATTCTTCTTCAACGCCCACACCGGCCAGCACCGCCCACAAGGCGGCCCAGGCGACGGCCTGCACAAAGTTGGACGCAGGGCCCGCCAGGGCCACCCAGATCATGTCCCGCTTGGGGTTGCGCAAGGCGCCCACATTCACGGGCACGGGCTTGGCGTAGCCAAACACAAAGGCCCCCGAGGTTGCGAAGAGCAGCAGCAGCGGCATCAGGATGGTGCCGACCGGGTCGATGTGCTTGACGGGGTTGAGGGTGATACGCCCCAGCACATACGCCGTGTTGTCGCCAAAGTGGCGCGCTGCGTAGCCGTGGGCCGCCTCGTGCACCGTGATGGCAAGCAGCACGGGCAGGGCGTAGATCAGGATGGTTTGGATGAGATTGGAGGTGTCCACGAGAAGATTGTCTCAGAAGGTGCCCGCGCCTTTGGCGTGCCCTGGCCTGCGGGCTTGTGTGGGCACGGGGCTTTGCTCGCCGCTGTGGCACGCTGCAGATTGTCTCGGATGTGCGACGACGGTCGGTGCTCTCCAGCGCCAGACCGCGTTCATGGATACGATGCCGCAACACACTGCGGTGCCACCGCTGGCGGTTGCCAGCCGCGCGCACCGCAAAAAACCAAAGGACGGAGACAAAGACATGGGATTGGATCGACTGCGGATTGGAACGCTGCTGCTGCTGGGTTTTGGCACAGTGGCTTTGCTGGTGGCGGTGTTGGTGGGCGTGGTGTGGCTGGGCATGGGGCAGGCGCAGGACGCCTACCGCACGGCAGTGGCATCGGTGTCGGGGCTGGAGCAGGCGCAAAAGCTGCCCCTGCTGCGCGCAGCTGAACAGGCGCAGAGCGTGCTGCAGAACGTGCGGGTGTGGCTGGTGGTGCTGGGCTTGGCTGCGTGCGCAGTCGCTGTGGTGGCGTTTGGCGTGCTGCGCAGCGCCATCGTGTCCCCGCTCCAGCAGGCCCTGTTGATTGCCGAGACCGTGGCGGCGGGGGATTTGAGCCAGGAGTTTTCGTCCGACCTGCACGGCGACTTTGGGCGCTTGCTGACAGCCTTGGGGACCATGGAAGACACGCTGACCGAGCTGGTCACGGGCATCAAGCAGTCTTCCGATTCCATCTCAGACGCCACCGGCGAAATTGACTCGGGCAATAGCGATCTGGCCCGGCGCACCCAAGACCAGGTGGCCTCTTTGGCCGACACGGCGGCCAGCATGTCGCAGCTGACGGTGACGGTGCGCGAAAACGCAGACCGTGCCCGCTCTGCCAGCACACTGGCCGTGAACGCATCGCACATTGCCGAGCGCGGCGGTGCCGTGGTGGGGGATGTGGTGCAGACCATGGACGCCATCAGCAGCAGCTCGCGCAAGATCGTGGACATCATCCAGGTGATCGAGGGCATCGCGTTTCAGACCAACATCCTGGCGCTGAATGCGGCGGTGGAGGCTGCGCGGGCAGGCGAGCAGGGGCGCGGCTTTGCCGTGGTGGCCAGCGAAGTACGCAGCCTGGCCCAGCGCAGCGCCGTGGCCGCGCGCGAGATCAAGACGCTGATCAGCCAGTCGGTGGATCAGGTGGAAAGCGGCGCAGGCTTGGTGGGCAAGGCGGGCGACACCATGCAAGAGATCGTGCAGGCCGTGGGCCAGGTCACCACGCTGCTGGGCGATATCTCGGGGGCGCTGCATGCGCAGACGGCGGGCATTGAGCATGTGAACCAGGCCGTGGCCCACATGGATGGTGCCACCCAGCAAAACGCGGCCTTGGTGGAGCAGGCGGCCAGCGCCGCCTCGGGCCTGGCCGGGCGGGCCCAGGCGTTGCAGCGCGCGGTGGGCGCGTTCAAACTGTAATCCGTTGGGGTGGACGGCAGGTGCGATGCCTGCCGTTGCTCGCGCTGTTAAAGCCCTAACGCTTGCAGGCTGCCCCGGCCTTCGCGCACCACTTCTGGGTCGCCGCCGGCGCCCATGGGCGTCAGGTCGATCACGGTGGTGGGCTCCAGCGGGCAGGCACCTGCGTCCACGATGGCGTCCAGCACCTTTTCGTAGCGCTCGCGGATCTGCTCGGGGTCGTTGAGGGGCTCGCTCTCGCCCGCTGGGATGAAGGTGGTGGCCAGCAGCGGCGCGCCATGCAGCTCCAGCAGCAACTGCAGGCCCTTGCGGTCGGGCACGCGCAAGCCAATCGTCTTGCGTGAAGGGTGGCTCACCCGGCGGGGCACTTCCTTGGTGGCTTCCAGGATGAAGGTGTAAGGCCCAGGCGTACCCAGTTTGAGCAGCCGGTACTGGCGGTTGTCTACCCGCGCATAGTTGGCCAGTTCGGACAGATCGCGGCACAGCAGCGTCAGGTGGTGCTTGTCGTCCACTTGCCGAATGCGGCGCAGGCGGTCTACGGCGTCCTTGTCGTCCAGGTGGCAGACCAGGGCGTAGCTGGAGTCGGTGGGCACGGCCACAATGCCGCCCTTTTGCAGCAGCGCAGCGGCCTGCTTGAGCAGCCGAGGCTGCGGGTTGTCGGGGTGGACTTCGAAGTACTGGGCCATGGCAGGGACGTGGAAAGTTCAGGCGGCGGGCTGCACGCGATGGGCCAGCGTTTCCCAGATGGGCGTGAGGTGGCCTGGCAGCAAGGGCAGGGCGCCCAGGTCGGTGTGGGATTCGTCGGGGCTGTGGAAGTCGCTGCCGCGCGAGGCGGCCAGCCCAAACTCTTGCGCCATGGCGGCGTAGGTCACGTATTCGGCGGCGCTGTGGCTGCCCGTGACCACTTCCACCCCGGTGCCGCCATGGGCTTTGAATTCGGAAAACAGCGCGTATTCCTCGGTGGCTGTGAATTTGTAGCGCGCGGGGTGCGCAATCACCGCCACGCCATCGGCCTCGGTGATCCAGCGCACCGCATCGCCCAAGGCGGCCCAGCGGTGGGGCACGTAGCCAGGCTTGCCTTCGACGAGGTACTTGCGAAACACCTCGGACGTGTCGCGGCAGACTTTGGTTTCGACCAGAAAGCGCGCAAAGTGGGTGCGCGAGATGAGTTCGGGATTGCCTACAAACTGCAGCGCGCCTTCGTAGGCGCCGGGTATGCCCACTTGTTCCAGTTGTGCGGCCATTTCGCGCGCGCGCTGGCCGCGCCCGCCGCGCGTGGCAGCCAGCCCCTGTGTCAGGGCCGGGTGGTCTGGGTCAAAACCCAGCCCCACAATATGTACTGTATTGTTAACAAATGTGACAGAGATTTCTGTGCCTGTGAGATAGGCTAGCCCTAAACTGCGCGCAGCAGCGGCTGCGCGGTGCTGGCCGCTTATTTCGTCGTGGTCGGTCAGGGCCCAAAGCTCTACTCCGTTGGATTTGGCGCGTGCGGCCAATTCCTCGGGAGTTAGCGTCCCGTCTGATACCACGGAGTGGCAGTGCAAATCAGCATTGAAGTAGGTATTCACGAATCCATTCTACGGGCACACCTACAACCCTCCGGACAAAGCGGCCTCGATTCAATATTAGATATGACACATATGGTGCATATGATTTGCGGCGAAAGCCCAACAAGCCTTTTTCCATTTCTTACTTCTGACTTCATCCTTCGAGCAAAACCATGAGATTCAAAGACCTGCGCGTAGCCCATCAAATGTGGGGTGTGATCCTGGGGCTGCTGGTGCTGATGCTGGCCGCAGCCATCGGAACACAGCTATACAGCCAGCGCATGACGGAGCAAACCGAGGCCCTGGTGCAAAAGCGCGAGAACGCCATCACCACAGCCGTCAACTGGCGTGGTCAAGCTGAACTGGCGCTTACCATGTCCATGGCCCGTTTCGTGACTACTGACATCACGTTGCGAGGCGACTTTGACAAGCGCGTGGTGGCCCTGACCGCACGCATCACGCCAGTGCAAGAAAAGATCAACGAGACAGCCACCTCTGAGGCCGACAAAGCGGCACTCGCTGCCGTGGCGGCAGCCCGCGCGGACGTGCGCAGCCTGACCGAAAAAATTCGCCCCTTGATGGATGCAGAAGCGAGTGAGAAGCAGCAGTTTCTGGAGACTGCGTACCGGCCCAAGGTCACGCTGTACCTGGAGTCCATTGACAAGTTTGTGGCTTTGCAGGAACGCCAGCGCGACGATGCCGTGAAGGCCGCTGCTGATGCGGGCGTGCGCCTCGTGTGGATAGGGGGGAGTGTGGCGGTTGCACTCTTCCTGCTTGGAATGGTGCTGGCTGCTGTGCTGGTGCGCTCTATCACCGAACCGCTGGACCGCGCCGTGGAAACCGCCAACGCGATTGCCGCAGGCGACCTCACGCGTGAGCTGCAAACCACCCGCAAAGATGAACTGGGCCAAATGCTGCGGGCCCTCTCGGACATGTCCACCCGCCTGCGCGGTGTGGTGAGCGAAGTGCGCCAGGGCGTGGACTCCGTCTCCAGCGCCTCTATCCAGATTGCCAACGGCAACCACGACCTCTCGGCCCGCACCGAACAAACCGCCGCCAACCTCGAAGAAACCGCCTCGAGCATGGAAGAGCTGACCGCCACCGTCACCCAATCGGCCGACACCGCCCGCCAGGCCAACCAGCTTGCAGGCACCGCCGCCCAGGCCGCAGCGCGCGGCGGTGAAGTGGTGGGCCAGGTGGTCGCCAGCATGCAGCAGATCACCGAAAGCAGCCGCAAGATCAGCGACATCATCGGCGTGATCGACTCCATCGCCTTCCAAACCAACATCCTGGCCCTGAACGCCGCCGTCGAAGCCGCCCGCGCAGGTGAGCAAGGCCGGGGCTTTGCCGTGGTGGCCAGCGAAGTGCGCAACCTGGCCGGGCGCAGCGCCGAAGCTGCCAAGGAAATCAAAACCCTCATCGGCAAATCGGTCGAAAACGTCGAAAGCGGCTCTGAACAAGTCGCCCAGGCCGGCAAGACCATGGACGAAATTGTCGCGAGCGTGCGCCGCGTGAGCGACCTTATTGGAGAGATCACGGCCTCCTCCACAGAGCAACGCGACGGCATCGGCCAAGTCAACCAGGCCGTGGCCAACCTGGACCAGATGACCCAGCAAAACGCCGCGCTGGTGGAAGAGTCGACAGCGGCCGCCGCCTCCATGCGCGACCAAGCCCAGCGGCTGGCCGAAGTAGTGAGCGTATTCAATGTGGGCGCTGCGGCAGCGCGCGCCCCGGCAGCGCAGACTACCGCCCGCACGGCAGCCCCTATCGCCGCCCCGCGCCAGACCCCGGCCCAGCGCTTTGCCCCGGCCCCGGCCCGGGCAACGATCGGGCAGGCAGGCAAGAAGGCAGCGCCAGCACCCGCCCCCAAGCTCACCAGCAGCGCCAAGGCGCCGGCCCCGGCCAAGGCCCCGGCGCCTGCGGCCAAGGGCAATGACGATGAGTGGGAGAGCTTCTGAGGCAGGGCCAGGGTGCTAGGTCACCAGGGTGCTTTGTGCTATGTAATTTATAGCTTCTAGCGCTTATTTATAAAGCGCTGGCGGGTGATTTGAATCACATTCCACGCTCTGCATGCCAATGAAAAAACCCTGGAAGGGCAACGCTGCCTTTCCAGGGTTTTTGCTTTGAGGAGCACAGCCGGTCATCAGCGGCAACCTGCGCCCGCTCAGAGCTGCGCTCCCTCCACCAGAAACTGCACTTTGCGCTCCCCCTTCCACTCGTTCACGTCGAGGCGGAAGGCCAGCAGCACCCGCGCGGGCAACTGCTCGGTGTGGCCGAACCAGATGGCGTCTACCGGGTTGCCCTGGTGGATGAGCTTGAGCGAGAGGTGGTTCTTGCCCTCGCCCACCAGGCGCTGGCTCAGCACCTGCACTTCTTCGCTGAAGGTGGGGGGCAAAAAGCCTTGGCCCCACACCTCGCGGTGCAGGGTGTCCACCACGTCGGCGCGGCAGTATTCCGGCGCCAGGGGGCCGTCGGTTTCGATCTTGCGGGTGAGGGTGGCGGCGTCCAGCCATTCTTGTGCCACCTGGGCCAGGCCTTGCTCAAACACCTCGAAGTGCTCCTCGGCCACAGTGCAGCCCGCCGCCATGGCGTGACCGCCGAATTTGAGGAGCACGCCAGGGTGGCGCTTGGCCACGAGGTCCAGCGCATCGCGCAAGTGAAAGCCGGGGATGGAGCGGCCTGAGCCCTTGAGTTCATGCTCTTTGCCCGGCGCGCTGCTGGCCGCAAAGACAAAGGTCGGGCGGTGCAGCTTGTCCTTGATGCGGCTGGCCACGATGCCGACCACGCCTTCGTGAAAGTCGGGGTCGAACACGCTGATGGCCGGGGGCGGTTCTTCGTCTTCCTGGAACAGACTCTCGGCCATCAGCATGGCTTGGTCGCGCATGCCGCCCTCAATCTCGCGGCGCTCGCGGTTGATGCCGTCCAGCGTGGCGGCCAGCTCGGCGGCGCGGGCGGTGTCGTCGGTCAGCAGGCATTCAATGCCCAGCGTCATGTCGGCCAGGCGGCCTGCGGCGTTGATGCGCGGGCCCAGGGCAAAGCCAAAGTCGAACGTGGTGGCCACGGGGGCCTTGCGCCCTGCGGCGGTGAACAGCGCCGCCACCCCGGCGGGCATTTGGCCTGCGCGGATGCGCCGCAGGCCCTGGGCCACCAGGCGGCGGTTGTTGGCGTCGAGCTTGACCACGTCGGCCACGGTGCCCAGTGCCACCAGGGTGAGCAACGGGTCGAGTTTCGGCTGGCTGGCCGCATCGAACACGCCGCGCGCACGCAGCTCGGCGCGCAGGGCCAGCAGCACGTAGAACATCACGCCCACTCCGGCCATGGACTTGCTCTCGAAGGTGCAGCCGGGCTGGTTGGGGTTGACGATGGCGTCGGCTGCGGGCAGCGTGGGGCCGGGCAGGTGGTGGTCGGTGACGAGCACCTGCAGGCCCAGGGCCTTGGCTTCGGCCACGCCTTCTACGCTGGCGATGCCGTTGTCTACGGTGATGAGCACGTCGGCCCCGCGCTCGGCCACGCGGCGGGCGATGGACGCGGTGAGGCCGTAGCCGTCGGTCACGCGGTCGGGCACCAGGTAGTCCACGTTTTGTGCGCCCAGCAGGCGCAGGCCGCGCACGCCCACGGCGCAGGCGGTGGCGCCGTCGCAGTCATAGTCGGCCACGATGACCAGGCGCAGGTTTTGCGCCATGGCGTCGGCCAGCAGGCGGGCGGCGGCGTCAATGCCCTTCAGGCCCGAGGGGGGGAGCAGGCGGGCTAGGCCGTCGTCCAGCTCGTCTTTGGTGCGCACGCCGCGTGCCGCGTACAGCCGGGCCAGCAGCGGGTGCACGCCCGCTTGCTCCAGCGCCCAGGCGGCACGGGGGGGGATGTCTCTTGCTATTATTTTCATAGCTTGTTGCGCACGTCTTTCAAGCGCTGAGGGCTGAAAAGGCTTTGAACTTTTTGCAGCAGGCTGCGGGGTACGGTGTGGAAGCTCTGCACACCTCGGTCGCCGCACAGGGTCAGGCGCACAGGGCGGCCTTGCTCTGCCTGCTGGCGCAGTTGGGCCAGCGGGCCCGCGTCCAGCGCTTGCCAGGCGGCGGCCCAGGCGCGCCAGTCTTCGCCCAGGGCCAGGGTTTGCAGGGAGGGCTCGATGTGTGGCACGCCCGTGGTCGCGGCGGGGGGGCTGGGCAGCTGGCCCGCGCCGTGCACCCAGAAGGCGTTGACGGTGGGCAGGCCCTGGCTGCCGCGCTCGTCGTTGAAGGCGTGGGTGTAGAGCAGCATCTGCATCTCGCTGAACAGGCGCTGCAGGGTGCGGGTGGCTTGTTTGTCGGTGCCCTGGGGCATCCAGGTGCGCACGTCGCGGCACAGAACGCGCTCCAGCGATGCGGTGGCCAGGTCCTGCAGGGGCGCGCCCTGCGCCAGCCAGCGGGTGGGCTGGTCGTAGGTGAGGGCGATGCCGTCTTCGGCAAACCAGGGCGCGACGATGTCCAGCAGCGCGCGCGAGGCGACTTCGTCCAGCGCCAGCTGGGCGGGGTCGCCCAGGGTGACGTGGTTGGTGCTGACCTGCCACTGGCAGGGGGTGATGAAGGCCCAGGCGGAGCCGTCGGCACTCAGGCCCTGCTGCGCCCGGTGCCAGGCGGCCCAGGGGATGCGGCCGTCTTGGGTGGGCAAGCCCAGGCTGTGGGCCAGGGCCACCTCGGCGGGGCTGGAGTAGCTGTTTTCGTCGCCCCAGTGAGCGCGGGATGTGTCGGGGGTGAGGCGGGCGAGCAGGGCGGCCAGGTGGGGCAGCGCCAGGCCGTCCAGGGTTTGCTGGGCTCCCTCGGAGGCGCTGGCGGCGTAGGGGATGAGCAAATGGTGCATGTCTGACATGCGCCTATTGTCCGGGATGCCACAATCGGCCCCGCCCCGGGTGGACAAGCTGCCTGGGCTTCTTCGGTAGAACTTGCGTCAATCAGGGTGCAACACAGGCATTTGCCCGGCGTCGGGCCACTGGCCTGAACCTTATTTTGCGCAGGTCATATTCGGGTATCTATGCAAATTCCTTACGAACTGGCCTTGGGCTGGCGTTACACGCGCGCTGGGCGCGCCACGCGGCGCAACGGCTTTATCTCGTTCATCTCGGGGGTGTCCATGCTGGGCATTGCGCTGGGAGTGGCGGCGCTCATCATCGTGCTGAGCGTGATGAACGGCTTTCAAAAAGAGGTGCGCGACCGCATGCTCAGCGTGGTCTCGCACATCGAGATTTTTGCGCCCCACGGCGCGGCGCTGCCCGACCCGGCCCGCACACTGGCCGAGGCGCAGCAAAACCCTGCCGTCATCGGTGCAGCCCCCTTTGTGGCCGCCCAGGCCCTGCTGGCGCGGGGCGAGGACATGAAGGGCACGCTGGTGCGTGGCATTGACCCGGCCAAGGAGGGCGCGGTGACCGACCTGGCCGCCACCAACGCCGATGTGCTCAAGCAACTGGTGCCGGGCGAGTTTCGCGTGGTGCTGGGGCGCGAGCTGGCCCGTTCGCTGGGCGCGCGCGTGGGCGATGCCGTCACGCTGATCGCCCCGGCCGGGCAGGTCACGCCTGCGGGCGTGGTGCCGCGCCTCAAGCAGATGACGGTGGCGGGTACGTTTGACTCGGGCCACTACGAGTACGACTCGGCCTTGGTCATGCTGCACTACGAGGATGCCCAGCGCATCTTCCGCCTGGAAGGCCCCACGGGCGTGCGCCTGAAGCTCAAGGACCTGCACCAGGCCCGCGAGGTGGCGCAGCAGCTGGTGGGCAGCCTGAGTGGCGACCTGCTGATCCGCGACTGGACGCAGCAAAACCGCACCTGGTTTGCCGCCGTGCAGCTCGAAAAACGCATGATGTTCATCATCCTCACGCTGATCGTGGCGGTGGCCGCGTTCAACTTGGTGAGCACGCTGGTGATGACGGTGACGGACAAGCGCGCGGACATCGCCATCCTGCGCACGCTGGGCGCCAGCCCCAAAAGCATCATGGGCATCTTTGTGGTGCAGGGCGCCATGGTGGGCGTGATCGGCACCTGCGTGGGCCTGCTGCTGGGCCTGGGGATTGCCGCCAACATCGATGTGATCGTCCCGGCCATCGAGCGGGCGCTGAACGCCAGCTTCTTGCCCAAGGACATTTACCTCATTAGCAAGATGCCTAGCGAGCCACAGGCCAGCGACATCGTGCCCATCGGCGTCATTTCTTTGGTGCTGGCTTTTGTGGCCACGCTGTACCCCAGCTGGCGCGCCAGTCGCGTCAATCCCGCAGAGGCTCTTCGCTATGAATGAGAAACACCCCCTGAGGCGCTTCACGCCTTCCCCCTCTCTGGCCTCGCTGCGCGATGCCGGAGGAGGACGCAGCCAGCGCGGCGGGGCGGCCCTTGCGCGGCTGCCCTGGCCTTGTGAGCGCCAGTTTCATGCCATGGATCACTGAGATGAATGCCTTGAAAAACGACGTGGTGCTCGAAGCCAAGGGCCTGACCAAGCGCTTCACCGAAGGCCGCCTGGATGTCACGGTGCTGCACGGCGTGGACCTGCAGATCCATGCGGGCGAGACGCTGGCTATTGTCGGCGCCTCTGGCTCGGGCAAAAGCACGCTGCTGCACCTGCTGGGCGGGCTGGATGCGCCCACGGCAGGCACGGTGCGGCTGAAGGGGGCAGAGATGTCTACCCTCTCGCCCGAGCGGCAGGGCCAGTTGCGCAACCAGCACCTGGGTTTTATCTACCAGTTCCACCACCTGCTGCCCGAGTTCAGTGCGCTCGACAACGTGGCCATGCCGCTGCGCATTCGCCGTCTGCCGCTGGCGCAGTGCCATGCCGAGGCCGCGCGCGTGCTCACCGCCGTGGGCTTGAAGGATCGCCTGCAACACCGCCCAGCCGAGCTGTCCGGCGGCGAGCGCCAGCGCGTGGCCATCGCCCGCGCCTTGGTCACCCGGCCCGCCTGCGTGCTGGCCGATGAGCCCACCGGCAACCTGGACCGCAACACCGCCGATGGCGTATTTGACCTGATGCTGCAACTCGCCCGCGACCAAGGCACGGCGTTTGTGATGGTGACGCACGATGAATCGCTGGCGGCGCGCTGCCACCGGGTGGTGCGGTTGGTGCAAGGGCGGCTGTCCGAGCCCTCGGCCTAAGAACCTGTTCAAAGTCTTTTTGGAGATTGCATTGGAGTGCAATCGGGATGAGTGGATGCCTCGGGTGCGCCGCATGGGCTCGTGCCCATGCAAGCAGCCGGGGCGTCCAATCGCCCGATTTCACTCCAACCCTTCGGGCAAGTGGCTTGCCGGGCGGTCTGCGTCGTTGCACCGCTTGCCAATAGCACGGGCTATTGGCTGCGCGCTGCGCCTAGCAACCCATCCCGGCCAGACACTTGTGCAACTCCAAAAAGACTTTGAACAGGTTCTAAAAGCTGTTGACGATCCTCTGCGAGATCGTCAATAGGCTCCTGGCCATAGGCGCTCGTGTTTAGGTGCCCGTGGCTTTGTGCCCACGGGTGTCTCTCATTTTGGGCTTGCACCAGACAACCCGGCCGTATTTCGGTTGTCTTGTTACAGAACGTGTGCAGAATGGGGCATTCTCCGTGCGCTGCCGTCAGCGCAGTGCAGTCGCCGACCAGGGCCGTCAGGAGGGAAGGGCTATCGATGGAGGGTTCCTTGCCAAACCAGATCCAGGACCAGGAAGAGGCCCGGCGGCTGGCCGCTTTGCGCGACCTGCTGGTGCTGGACACTTCCCCCGAGCCTCTGTTTGATTCCATCACCCGCATGGCCGCCGAGGTGTGCGGCGCCCCCATTGCGCTGATCAGTCTGCTGGACGAGCACCGGCAATGGTTCAAGTCCAACGTGGGGTTGCCGGGGGTGACAGAGACCGCGCGCGATGTGGCGTTTTGTGCGCACGCCATCCTCACGCCCGACGTCATGGAGGTGGGTGATGCCACCCTGGACACCCGCTTTGTAAACAACCCCCTGGTCACGGCGGAGCCCCATGTCCGTTTTTACGCCGGAGCGCCGCTGCATGCGCCTGGCGGTGAACGGGTGGGCACGTTGTGTGTGATTGACCGCCAGGCGCGGCAGTTGAGCGCGCAGCAGCGTGCGGCACTGCAATCGCTCTCACACCTGGCTGCACAGGCCCTGGCCATGCGCCGTGACTTGTTGACGCGTGCCTTCAGCGTGCGTGACGATTACGAAAAAGCGCTGGCCGACAGCGAAGCCCGTTACCGCGCCATGGTGGAGGGGCAGGGCGAGATGGTCGCGCTGTCGTGGGCCGATGGCGAAATTTTTTATGCCAACCCGGCCTATGCCAGGCTCGCGGGCATGGAGGGGCAGAGCATGGTGGGGCGCAACCTGTACGACTTTGTGAAGCCCGAAGACCGCGAGGGTTTGCGCCAGAGCTTGGTTGATGTGTTTCGTACCGGCCAGCGCTGTGAAGGCGAAGACCGCATGGCCCACACCCCTAAAGACGGTGGGGAGCGCTGGGTCTCCTGGATCAACAGCCTGCTGCACGACCCCCAGGGGCGGCCCTATCTGCACTCGGTGGGGCGGGACATTTCTGCCCAAAAAGAGGCTGCGCGTGCTTTGCGTGCCAGCGAGCAGCTGCTCGAACGCATCGGCAACGTGGCGGGTGTGGGCGGGTGGGAGCGCGATTTGGTCACCGGCCATTCGGCCTGGACGGTGCAGATGCAGCGCATCCACGAAACCGAGCCGGGCGTGGTGCCCGCCCTGCGGGATGCCCTGGATTTTTACGAGCCCCATGCCCGCCCGGTGATCCGCAGGGCGGTGGAGCGGGCCATCCAGACCGGCGAGCCGTGGGATCTGGAGCTGCCCGCCGTCACGGCCAAGGGCAAGCGCCTGTGGTTGCGCTCGTTTGGCGAGGCTGAGCGGCGTGACGGCGTGACCGTGCGCTTGGTGGGCGCGGTGCAAGACATCACCCAGCGGGTGCAGGCCGAGCGTGCGCGGCGCATGCTGTCCGACATCATCGAGAGCACCTCCGACTTTGTGGTACAGGCCTCGGTGCAGGGTGAAATCACCTACCTCAACTCCGCTGCAAGGGCTCTGCTGGGGCTGGCGCCTGAGGTACCAGCGTCCAGCGTGCAGCTCTCCCAACTGCTGCCGCCTGACATGCTGCAACTGCATGCCGAGGTGGTGGTGCCCGAGGTGCAGCGCAACAGCCTGTGGACGGGCGAGATCATGGTGTGCGGCGCAGGCGGGCGCTTGCTGCCGGTGAGCCACATGGTGATTGGGCACCGGGATATGCAGGGCAAGCTGGAGCACTTGTCCGGGGTGATGCGCGACATCTCGCACGCCGAGCAGGCCCGCCAGGAACTGCTGCGCCAGACCAACACGCTGCGCTCGGTGACCGAGGTGGTGCCTGCACAAGTGGCCGTGGTGGGGGCCGACTTGCGCTACCGCTTCATCAACAGCGCCTTTGAGCGCTGGCATGGCAAGCGGCGCGACGAGGTGGTGGGCCATTTGCTGCGAGAGGTGCTGGGTGAGGTCGAGCACCAGCGCAGCCTGCCCATGGTGCAGCGCGTGCTGGCGGGAGAGACAGTCACCTTTGAAAAAGACTATGTGCATCGCACGCCAGCCAGCCACCTGTCCATCCACTACATGCCCTTGCGCACCGAGTCGGGCGAGGTCGATGGCTTTGTGGCGATGGCCCAGGACATCACCGAGCACCGCCAAGAAGCCGGGCGGCTGCTGGCCCTGTCGCAGCGCGACCCCCTTACGGGGCTGCTCAACCGTGCGGGGCTGGACGCCTACCTGCAGCGCAGTCTGGCGCATGGGGGCGGTGCCAACATGGCGCTGCTGTACATCGACCTGGACCATTTCAAGCCCGTGAACGACACCTATGGCCACCCCGTGGGGGATGAGCTGCTCAAGCTGTTTGCCCAGCGCCTGCGCTCGCTGGTGCGCCCGCGCGATGCGGTGGCCCGCCTGGGCGGCGATGAGTTTGCCGTGGTGCTGGAGCAGGTGCGCGAGCTGGACCACGCCCGCACCGTGGCCGCCAAGATCGTGGAAGCGGCCCAGGCGCCTTTCGAGCTGCAGGCCGCCACCATCTTGGTGGGCGCCAGTGTGGGGCTGGCTTTTGGCGTGGACCCTGCCCAAGGCGCCATAGACCTGATCGCCCGTGCCGACGCCAAGCTCTACCTGGCCAAGCGCAACGGGCGCGGGCGGTTCCAGGGGCCGCCTGGGGAGGCATGAGCGCCCTTGGGGCATCATGCCGCCATGACTTTCTGGATAGACACCCACGCCCACTTGGACGCCCCCGAACTGGCGAACGATGTAGACGCCGTGCGCCAACACGCCGCGCAAGCCGGGGTGGCGCACTGCGTGCTGCCCTCCGTGGAGCGCAGCAACTGGGACACCGTGCGCCTGCTGGCCCACCGGCATGGTGACAGCTACGCCCTGGGCATCCACCCCCTGTACACCGGCCGCGCGCAGGATGAAGACCTGCAGCACCTGGCCGACGCCCTGCAGCAGCACCGCAGCGACCCGCGCCTGGTGGCGGTGGGCGAGATCGGGCTCGACTTTTTTGTGCCGGGGCTGGACAACGCGCGCCAGCAGCGCTTTTACCGCGCGCAGCTGGTGCTTGCGCGGCAGCTGGATCTGCCGGTGATTTTGCATGTGCGCCGCTCGGCAGACCTGCTGCTCAAGGCGCTGCGCGAGGTGAATGTGCGCGGCGGCATCGCACACGCCTTCAATGGCAGTCTGCAGCAGGCGCAGGCTTTCATTGCCCTGGGCTTCAAGCTGGGGTTTGGCGGCGCCGTGACGTACGACCGGGCACTGCAACTGCGCCGCTTGGCGGCCGAATTGCCCCTGGACAGCTTGGTGATGGAGACCGACGCCCCCGACATCCCGCCCCACTGGCTGTACACCACCGCTGCGCAGCGCGCGCAGGGCCAGGCCCAAGGGCGCAACACCCCCGCCGAGCTGCCCCGCATTGCGCAGGTGGTGGCCCAGCTGCGTGGCATGGCGCTGCCAGAGCTGGCGCAGGCCACCACCGCCAACGCCTGTGCGGCTTTGCCGGGCATTTCTCCACTTTTGAATAAAAATGGGATGTAGCGCTTTATCTATAAGCGCTGGAAGCTATGAATTTAATAGCGTTTTGGGGTGGTGTCAGCGAGATACATTCCAGATACGTGAGCGCATCACAATGCCGAGCATGAAAACGATGGAGGGCGGTGCGCCCGTGACAGCCCCCAATTCCCTGACCGCCCACACCGCCGCCCCACCGTTGGCAGCCCCTGGCGCGCCCACCCGGCTGGTGGGCTTGCCGCCGGTGGTGTCGGCCCGCACGGTGGTGCTGGTGCTGGGCAGTTTTCCGGGGGCGGCGTCGCTCAAGGCGCAGCAGTATTACGGCCACCCGCAAAACCACTTTTGGCGCATTTTGCAAAGCCTGTGGCCCCAGTACCCGCTGCCGCCTGCAGGGCCGCAGCACTATGCCCAGCGCTGTGCCTGGCTGCTGGAGCGCCGCCTGGGCGTGTGGGATGTGTACGCGAGCTGCGAGCGCGAGGGCAGCCTAGACACCAGCATCCGCCGCGCGGTGGTCAATGATTTTGTGCAGTTGCTGCGCGAATGCCCCGCGCTGCGCGCCATCGCCCACAATGGCGGGGAAAGCTTCAAGCACAGTGCGGCGGTGCGCCAGCAGTGGGCAGGTGTGCATGCCGATGCCCAGGTGCAGTCGGCCCTTCTGCCCTCTACCAGCCCTGCCAACGCCTCTTGGAGCTTTGAACGTAAACAGACCGCGTGGGCCCAGTTGATGGCCGCGCACGGATTGCTTTGAACCCATGACCCGCAAAAAAAATACCCTCCCTGAGCTGCCGGAAGTCAGCGTCTCCGACGATGGCGAAGTGCGCCACCTGCACCTGGGTACGCCCTGGATCCAGGGCTCTATGCGCGTGGACGACCCCTTTGTGCTGGAGCTGGAATACGTGCAGCGCATGATGGCCTGGCTGCTGTTTGTCGAGCCCACCTCCGTCACCAAGCGCCACGCTATGCAGCTGGGGCTGGGGGCCGGGGCCATCACCAAGTTCTGCCACAAAAAGTTGCGCCTGTGCGCCACTGCCATCGAGCTGAACCCGCAGGTGCTGGCTGTGTGCCGCCAGTGGTTCAAGCTGCCGCCCGATGGCGCCAAGCTGCGCGTGGTGCTGGCCGATGCGGCCGAGGAAATCAAGAACCCCATGTGGCTGGGCACGGTGGATGCGCTGGCGGTGGACCTGTACGACCACGAGGCCGCAGCCCCGGTGCTCGACAGCCCCGACTTTTACGCCGACTGCCGAGCGCTGCTGTCCGACGATGGCTGCATGACGGTGAACCTGTTTGGCCGCTCGTCGAGCTATGAGCGCAGCCTTAAAAGCATGGCCAGCGCGTTTGGCGAAGACGCGCTGTGGGCCTTCAAGCCCACCCGAGAGGGCAACACCGTGGTGCTGGCGCAGCGCACCCCCTCGCGCCCCAAGCGCGCAGATCTCATGGCCCGTGCTGAGGTGGTGCAAGAGCGCTGGGGCCTGCCCGCCACCAAGTGGGTGCGGGTGTTCAAGCCCGTTTCGGCATAGCGGGCTGGATGGGGCTGGTGGTCCCTGGGCCTTTTTGATTTTTCAGATTTTCTTTCGGTCTCTTCTGGTCCCTTTCGGTCTTTTCTAGGTTTTTGCCATGTCCCCTCACACAGCGACCGCTGCACGTACCTCTGCCCCTTCTTTTTCAGGCCCGCTGGTCTGGCGCAAGGTGGTGGACTGGCTGAGTGCGGATGGAGTGATCTCTGCCGAAGAAGCGCAGCGCACCATTGCACGCTGCTCGCAGGCCGAGAGTGCGCAAAACCCGCTGGTTCGCCTGGCCAACGTGGCGATGGCCCGTGCCAGTGACGGAAGGCCTCTCGATATTGAGGCACTGACCGAATACCTGGCCAAGCGCGCGGGCCTGCCTTACCTGCGCATTGACCCGCTGAAGGTGGATGTGGGCCGCGTGGCCGACACCATGAGTGCCTCTTACGCCGAGCGCCACAAGGTGCTGCCCGTGCAGGTGACCCCCAAGGAGGTGGTGGTGGCCACTGCCGAGCCCTTCATCACCGATTGGGTGAGTGAGGTGGAGCGCCAGTCGCGCCGCACGGTGCGCCGCGTGGTGGCCAACCCGCAAGACATCCACCGCTTCACGGCCGAGTTTTTTGCGCTCGCCAAGTCCGTGCGTTCTGCCCAAAAGGCAGGCGGCGCCAATGCGGGCAGCAGCTTTGAGCAGTTGGTGGAGCTGGGCAAGACCAACAAGCAGCTCGATGCCAATGACCAGGGCGTGGTCAAGGTGGTGGACTGGCTGTGGCAGTACGCCTTTGACCAGCGCGCCAGCGACATCCACCTGGAACCTCGGCGCGAGCAGGGCGTGATCCGGTTTCGCATTGACGGCGTGCTGCACCCTGTCTACCAGATGCCCATGGGCGTTCACAACGCCATGGTCTCGCGCATCAAGCTGCTGGGCCGTATTGACGTGGTGGAAAAGCGCCGCCCACAGGACGGCCGCATCAAGACCCGCAACCCGCGCGGTGAAGAGGTGGAAATGCGCTTGTCCACGCTACCTACGGCGTTTGGCGAGAAGATGGTGATGCGGATTTTTGACCCCGACAACGCCGTGAAAGACCTGGATGCGCTGGGCTTTTCGCTGCACGATGCGCAGCGCTGGGAGCAGCTCGTCAAGCGCCCGCACGGCATCATTTTGGTGACGGGGCCGACGGGCTCGGGCAAGACGACCACGCTGTACTCCACGCTCAAGCGCGTGGCCACCGAAGAAGTCAATGTGAGCACGGTGGAAGACCCGATCGAAATGATCGAGCCCAGCTTCAACCAGACGCAGGTACAGCCCCAGCTCGACTTCAATTTTGCCGAGGGGCTGCGCGCCCTGATGCGGCAGGACCCCGACATCATCATGGTGGGCGAAATCCGCGATCTGGAGACTGCCGAGATGGCGATCCAGGCCGCGCTGACGGGGCACTTGGTGTTCTCGACCCTGCACACCAACGACGCTCCGAGTGCCATCACGCGGATGATGGAGCTGGGTGTGCCCTCCTACCTCATCAATGCCACGCTGCTGGGCGTGCTGGCCCAGCGGTTGGTGCGCACCTTTTGCAAGCACTGCAAGCAGCCTGACGAGGCGGCCCAGCGCGAGACGCTGGCTGAGGTGGTCAAACCCTGGAAGCTCAATGGTGCCTATCAGCCCTACAAAGCCGTGGGCTGCGTGGACTGCCGCATGACGGGCTTTCAGGGCCGCATGGGGCTGTATGAGCTGCTCACGGTGACGGAGACGCTCAAGGACAAGATCAACCAGGCGCCGTCCATTGAAGCGCTGCGCCGCCAGGCGGTGCAAGACGGCATGCGCCCGCTGCGCCTGGCAGGGGCACTGCGCGTGGCCGAGGGCGTGACTTCGCTGGACGAGGTGATCGCGGCCACGCCGCCGCTCGAATAGAGCGTTGCAAGGATCGGGGTTTTCCCGGGGTGCGTCTCCTCTCTCATAGGGGCGTTACCGAATGTAGGTGGAATCCACATCGAGTCGCTGGACCTGGGCCACCACAATCGGCCGATCCGAATTTCCTGAAGGGGACACACTCGTGAATATCAAGAGTCAGAAAGACTTTTTTTCCGGCCTCATGTTTATGGGCATCGGGACTGCATTTGCGTGGGGAGCAACCACGTACAACATTGGCACAGGTGCTCGCATGGGCCCCGGTTACTTTCCGCTGATTCTGGGGATCTTGCTGGCCGTCATCGGCTTGGTGATCACCTTCAAGGCAACGACCGTACAGACGGCCGATGGTGACAAGATCGGCAAGTGGGCTTGGAAGCCGCTGTTCTTCATCCTGGCGGCCAACTTCACCTTCGGCATTTTGCTGGGCGGCCTGCCCAGCATCGGTGTCCCAGCCATGGGCCTGATCGTTGGCATTTACGCCTTGACGTTCATTGCCAGTCTGGCGGGCAGTGAGTTCAAAGCCAAGTCCGTGTTTGTGCTGGCCACCATCTTGGCCGCTGGCAGCTATGTGGCTTTCGTGTGGGCGCTGAAGTTGCAGTTCCCGGTGTGGCCCAGTTTCATCTCCGGTTAATGCAGGTACCCCACCATGGATTTAATTAACAACTTGTCTCTGGGTTTTGGCGTCGCTTTCACGTTTCAAAACCTCATTTACTGCTTTGTCGGCTGCCTGTTGGGTACGTTGATCGGCGTGTTGCCTGGCATTGGCCCCGTGGCCACCATCGCGATGCTGCTGCCCGCCACTTACGCGCTGCCTCCAGTGGCTGCGCTGATCATGCTGGCCGGTATTTACTACGGCGCGCAATACGGTGGCTCGACCACCGCCATTTTGGTGAACCTGCCTGGCGAGTCTTCGTCGGTGGTGACGGTGATCGATGGCTACCAGATGGCGCGCAAGGGCCGAGCCGGTCCTGCCTTGGCGGCTGCGGGCTTGGGCTCGTTCTTTGCCGGTTGCGTGGGCACGCTGATCCTGGCGGCCTTCGCTCCTCCGCTGACCGAAGTGGCCTTCAAGTTCGGCCCTGCCGAATACTTCTCGCTGATGGTGTTGGGCCTGATTGGCGCCGTGGTGCTGGCCTCGGGCTCGCTGCTCAAGGCCGTGGCCATGATCGTGCTGGGTCTGCTGATGGGCTTGGTGGGTACCGACGTGAACTCGGGTGTGGCCCGTTTCAGCTTCGACATCCCTGAACTGACCGACGGCATTGGCTTCGTGACCATCGCCATGGGTGTGTTCGGTTACGGTGAAATCATCGCCAACCTGGCCCGCCCAGACGATGACCGGGAAGTGTTCACAGCCAAGGTGGAAGGCCTGTTCCCCACCAAGGAAGACTTCAAGAACATGATCCCTGCGGTGCTGCGTGGCACGGCACTGGGCTCGGCGCTGGGCATCCTGCCCGGTGGCGGTGCGTTGCTGGCGGCGTTTGCCGCTTACACGGTGGAGAAAAAGACCAAGCTGCGTCCTGGCGAAGTGCCTTTCGGCCAAGGCAATATCCGCGGTGTGGCTGCTCCTGAGTCGGCCAATAACGCGGGTTCGCAAACTTCGTTCATCCCGCTGCTGACCCTGGGTATCCCCCCCAACGCCGTGATGGCGCTGATGGTGGGCGCGATGACCATCCACAACATCCAGCCTGGCCCCCAGGTGATGACCAGCAACCCAGAGCTGTTCTGGGGCCTGATCGCTTCGATGTGGATCGGCAACGCCATGCTGGTGATCTTGAACCTGCCACTCATCGGCATCTGGATCAAGCTGCTCACCGTGCCTTATCGCTGGTTGTTCCCATCGATCGTGCTGTTCTGCGCGGTGGGTGTGTACTCCACCAACAACAACACTTTTGATATCTGGATGGTCGGCGCGTTCGGCCTGATCGGGTACATCTTCCACAAGCTGGGCACAGAACCTGCGCCTTTGCTGCTGGGCTTCATCCTGGGCCCGATGATGGAAGAAAACCTGCGCCGTGCCCTGCTGCTGTCGCGTGGCGACTGGAGCGTGTTTGTCACGCGTCCGCTGTCGGCCGGTCTGCTGGCGGCAGCTTTGCTGCTGCTGATCATCGTGCTGCTGCCTGCTGTGAAGAACAAGCGCGAAGAAGCCTTCGTCGAAGACTGAGTTCAGGTTGCGGGGCTCCATGCCCCGCACCTTGGGATTTGCGCACTACCAAAACAACGGCACCTTCGGGTGCCGTTGTTTTTTGTCGTTCGGTCCCAGGTCGTGCGAGGGGCTCGGTACACAATGGTGGCCAGCCTTCAGGGATTTGCATGCCAGCCACGATCAGCCCCTCGCAGCACCCGCACCGGGTGTTGCTGCACAACGAAATCCACGCCCGCCCGCCCGAGGCCATGTCTGCGCCCCTGGCCATCGCCCATGTGGTGATGCTGGCCGACGCCGCAGAACGCGAGGCCAGCCGCGCGCATGTGGCCGCGATGCTCAGAGACCACCACCTGGCCCTGCCCGATGCGGACACCACCCACCTGCGCATGGACCTGGGCGCCTTTCGCATCCGCTGGGAACTGCACACGGAGTTTGTCTCCTGGACCTTCATGGTGCCCACGGCCATGGATGCGTTTGGAGAGCGCGAACCCGTGAGTGCGACGACGGCGGTGCCGCGCGAGTGGCTGGCTGCTTTGCCAGGGCAGTGCCTTTGCAGCCTGAACCTGTGGGCGTTGCCCACGCACCAGTTCGGTTCAGGCACGCTCGTCAAGCATGTGCTGCACGAAGACACGCTGGTGGCATCGACCGTGGCCGATGGGCACGGTGAGGTGTACACCGACTTTGCCATCCATGCCGATGGTTTTTCGCGCATGGTGCTGCTGGCCGGTGGCATGACACCCCGCCGCCTGGGCCGCCTGGTGCAGCGCCTGCTGGAAATTGAAACCTACCGCATGGCCGCGCTGCTGGGGCTGCCTGCTGCGCGCGAGGCTTCTTCTGTACTGGCCTTTGCCGAGCGCGAGCTGGCCGAGTTGGCCAACGCCATCCGCACCGCCAACCGCGACGACGAGCCCGCGCTGCTGGACCGCCTGACCCGGCTGGCCGGGCAGGTGGAGAGCCAGTACGCGGCCACACATTCCCGCTTCTCGGCCAGCAGCGCCTACTTTGAACTGGTGGACAAGCGCATTCAGGACATTGCCGAGTCGCGCCTGGCCGGCATGCAGACCATCGGTGAGTTCATGGACCGGCGCCTGACCCCTGCGCGCAGCACCTGTGAGTGGGCCGCGCGCCGCCAGGATGCGCTGTCGCAGCGGGTTTCGCGCATGAGCAATCTGCTGCGCACCCGGGTCGAGATCGAGCAGCAGCAAAGCAGCCAGGCCTTGCTGGCCACCATGAACCAGCGGCAGGATTTGCAGCTCAAGCTGCAGTCCACGGTGGAGGGCCTGTCGGTGGCTGCCATCACGTACTACATCGTGGGCTTGGTGTCTTACCTGGCCAAAGGGGGCAAAGCGCTGGGCTGGCCTTTGTCGCCTGAGTCCACCGCCGCCATCGCCATTCCGATCGTGGCGCTGGGGGTGTGGTGGTCGCTGCGGCGCCTGCACCACCGGCTGTTTCGCAAGCACTGAAACGCTGGCAGGCGCTCTGCTGGGTGGCCAGTCCTGGCACCGCCGTGTGCGCGGCAGTGGTTGGAGGCTGGGGCCGTGGGCATCGTTGGCGGCGTGGCCCGCCTCCCTCAGTGTCGATGGCTGCGGGTGGTCAAGCCGTGCCACACTGGTGCGTCGTTTTGGCCTGTGATGCGCTCGGCGCCTGCTGGGCCACAGCTCGTCGCTCGTCGCCTTGTCCGGAAGAATGCCTGTGTCTAAGTCCTCCCCTGCAGTGCCTGCCGCATCTCCCGCCTCTGGCCTGGCGGTAGGCCTTGCGCTGGCGTTGCTGGGCTCCATCGCCTTCAGTGCCAAGGCCATCATCGTCAAGTTGGCCTACCGGCATGGGGTGGATGCGGTCACGCTCATCATGTACCGCATGCTGTTTGCGCTGCCCATCTTTGCCGCCATGGCCTGGTGGGCCAGCCGGGGCAAGCCGCCGTTGTCGCGCAAGGATGTGTGGGGTGTGTTGGGGCTGGGCGTGACGGGGTACTACCTGGCCAGTTTTCTGGACTTTGCCGGGCTGGCCTACATCACGGCCAGCCTCGAGCGGCTGATTCTTTATCTCAACCCCACCTTGGTGGTGCTGCTGGGCTGGGCGCTGTACGGCAAGCGCATCCATTGGGGGCAGGCGGTGGGCATGCTCATCAGCTACTGCGGGGTGGTGCTGGTCTTCGGACTGGAAGCCCAGTCGCAAGGCGGGCAGGCGGCGTGGGGGGCGTTGCTGGTGTTTCTCAGCGCTGTGAGTTATGCCGTTTACCTTGTGTACAGCGGAGAGATGGTCCAGCGCATCGGCGCATTGCGCCTGGTTGGGCTCGCCACCACCGTCGCGTGCATTTGCTGCCTGGTTCAGTTTGTGGTGCTGCGGCCGCTCAGTGCCGCCATCGTGGCCCCGCAGGTGTTGTGGTTGTCGGTGCTCAACGCCACGCTGTGCACGGCCGCGCCAGTACTCATGGTGATGATGGCCATTGAGCGCATTGGGGCCGGTATGGCAGCGCAGGCGGGCATGGTGGGGCCTTTGTCCACCATCTTCATGGGCATCTGGATCTTGGGGGAGCCCTTTACGCTGTGGCTGGCGGTAGGCACCTGCCTAGTGGTGGCAGGCATTTTTGTGTTCACCCGCCTGGCGCGCAAGGCGGCAGTAGGCTAGCCATGAGCCCGCAGCGCGGGCCCCTGCTTTTTTTGGGGGGTGGCGGCCTTACTTGTTGTTGCCCCAGCTGTTGGCACCACCGTTGTTGTTGCCGTTGCCCATGCCCCAGTTGTTATTGTTGCCCGACGAATAGGTCGACAGACCCGGGGCCGTAGGGGCTTGTGGGTTGTTGCTGGGAGGGCGCTGGTAGGCCGATGCCTTGTTGCCATTGCCGGTATTGGCGTTGCGTGCGCCTTGCTGTCCCTTGGTGGGGGCGGGGGTCTCTTCGCCCATGTCGTCATCGTCCCCATCCTGCGACTGCTGGGCTCCTGCGGGGGCCTGTGCGCCTTTGCCGTTCCCCCAGCCCCGGGTGCCGGCAGTGCTGGTGGGTGTGGTGGTGCTGGTGCCGCCCCGGCCCAGTACGCCGCCCAGGGTGCGCATGCTGCCGGTGCTGGCGTTGTTGTTGCCCGATGGGACCGCTGAGTTGGCGGCGCCCATGTCCAAGTTGTGCACCCAGCCGCTGGCGCCCTCAGGGGTTTGTACCTTGACCCAAGGGCCATTGCGCTCGGAGGTTCGCGTCACCTGAGTGTTGGCGGGGATGGCGCCCAGGCTGGGGGCGTTGTCTGCGGGGGATTCGCGCAGCTCCGTCGAGCGTTTGACCACGGCAGTCTGCGCATGCGCCGTGCCAAAGGGGAGTGCAACAGTCAAAGCCAAGCCGCTGGCAAGGGCTAGATGGTTCAGCCAGTTCATGGTGGGTGCCTCAATTTATGATGCTTTGGAATCGAGCATCAACATGCAAACCGGAGATTGTTATGGATTTGGGAATTGCGGGCAAATGGGCGCTGGTGTGTGGCGCGAGCAAAGGCTTGGGGTTGGGGTGCGCGCAAGCGCTGGTGAGCGAGGGGGTGAACGTGGTGATCAACGCTCGCAACGCCGATGTGTTGGCTCAGTCTGCTGCAAAATTGATAGCTGACAGCGCCATTCAGATAAGCGCTGGAGGGCTGAAGCACCCACAACCCGTGGTGCTCGCCGTAGCGGCCGATATCACCACGGCGCAGGGCCGCGAGGCGGTGTTTGCCGCAGCAGGCGGGCCGGGGCGCGACTTTGACATCGTGGTCACCAATGCGGGTGGGCCACCCCCTGGGGACTTCCGCGATTGGGATCGGGATGCCTGGATCAAAGCGGTGGATGCCAACATGCTCACGCCCATTGAGCTGATCAAGGCCACGGTGGATGGCATGGCATCACGCGGCTTTGGCCGGGTGATCAACATCACCTCCAGCGCAGTGAAGGCGCCGATTGACGTGTTGGGTTTGTCCAACGGAGCACGCAGCGGCCTCACGGGTTTTGTCGCAGGCGTGGCCCGCAGCAAGCTGGCTGCGCAGGGAGTCACCATCAACAATTTATTGCCCGGCAAGTTCGATACCGACCGGCTCGCCGCCACCATTGGCGCGGCTGCGGCCAAGATGGGCAAGGCGCTGGATGAAATCCGAGCATCGCAGCAGGCGCAGATTCCTGCCGGGCGGTATGGCACGCCTGAGGAGTTCGGGGCCATTTGCGCGTTTTTGTGCAGCGTGCACGCTGCCTACATGACGGGCCAGAATGTGCTGGCCGACGGTGGTGCTTACCCAGGGGCTTGAGCGCGGTCAAGCGACGCACCGCTGGCGAGCGGTGCGCGAGGTGGGCACCTGCTCTTGATCAGTGTCAATTAAATGTGTCCAAACGTGGTTGTTTTGAGGATGGGGTGGGCGTAGCGTAGGCACAATGGTTGCCGCTACGCCTGTGGCCCGCAGGGTGGTGCTTCTTGGCTTTTCCGCTTGAAAAGTGAGACTCTTCACGAACCAGGGTTGTCCGGCTGCCATGTTTCGCCTATCACGTCCGCTGCGATTGTTTCTCCACTGCGCTGCTTTGGTGTGCTGCTGCGCGGGCGGTCTGGTGGCTACGGCGGCATGGCCCCAGGCCAAGCAGCAGGCGGCGTCTTACCACCTGCGTGTGGTGGGGGGGTTGGCGGACCTGAGCCAGTACACGCGCCGCGAAGAGCCTTTTTGGACCCGTGAACTGCCACGCCTAAGTGGCGGGCGCTACATCGCAGAGATCGTTCCTTTTGACCGTGCTGGCGTGCCTGGCACAGAGATGCTGCGCTTGCTGCAGCTGGGGGTAGTGCCGTTTGGCACGGCGCTGATGAGCTCCTTCACGGCGCAGTACCCCGAGTACACCGCCCCCGATCTGGCGGGATTGAACCCCGACATTGCCACCCTGCGCAGCACGTTGGCGGCGTTTCGCCCCTACCTGGAAAAAACGCTGCGCGAGCAGCATGGGGTGGAGCCTCTTGCCATTTACGTATATCCAGCCCAGGTGGTGTTTTGCGGCAAGCCATTGCGTGGGCTGTCAGACTTGTCGGGGCGGCGGGTGCGCGTGTCTTCCTCTACCCAGGCCGATTTTATGAGTGCCCTGGGCGCAGAGCCCGTGCTGACAGGGTTTGCGCAGATCGTGCCCAGCTTCACGGCGGGCAACACCGACTGTGCCATCACCGGCACCATGTCGGGCAACACGTTGGGCTTGCACACCCTGATGACCCATGTGCACGCCCTGCCTGTGACCTGGGGGTTGGCGGTGTTTGGGGCCAATCGCACCGCCTGGGCGGCATTGCCTGCAGACCTGCGCGAGTTGCTGCGGCGCGAGTTGCCCAAGCTGGAGTCCTCTATCTGGGCGGAGTCCGAACGGGAGACGGCCGATGGCATGGCCTGCAACCGGGGGGCTGCAGAGTGCGTCGGCGGACGCAAGGGGCGCCTGGTGGTGGTGCCTGTGTCTGTGCAGGATGAGCGCCGCCGCAGTGAGATCCTCGCCTCGACCGTGCTCCCACGTTGGCTGCAGCGCTGTGGCGCCCGCTGTGCCCAGGTCTGGAACACCACCATCGGGCCGGTGCGCGGCATCATGGCCCCCAAAGTCCCATGAACGTGGCGGTACCCCGGCGCATCAAACTTTTCGTGTGGGGCGGTGTCGCGTCGTTCGTGCTGGCCGTGGTGGCCGTGGCCGTCACCCTCATCCTGAACGCCAGGCAGGTGGCGCTGGCCGATAGTGCCAGCGGTGCCAATCGATTTGTGTCCAGCGCGGAGTCGGCGCTCAACCGCTCCTTGCTGGCGGTGGACGTGTTGTTGGCCAGCATGGACGAGATGCTGGAGCTGTCAGGCGCGCGCCCCGAGTGGCTGGACCCTGAGGTGGCCAGCCAACGCCTGCGCAGCTCTGCCCGCCAGAACCTGATGGTGCGCTATGTGGCGCTGCTGGACACGCAGGGGCGCGTGTTCGCTTCGTCCGATGCGGCCGGGGCCTCGCTATCGGTGTCACTGCCTGCGGGCTTTGCGGCATCGGTGTTTGAGCAACCGGTCTCGATGCTGATGGTCAGCGCACCGGCCGTGAGCTTTGTCAGCGCCGAGCGTGTGCTGTACCTGGCCCGGCAGATGCGGCTGGTCGATGGCACCCAGATGTTGGCCGTGGCCGAAGTGCCGGTCACCGCGCTGGCGGGTGTGCTCACCCAGGGCATGGACATCGCAGGGCTGCAAGTGACGCTGGAACGCGCTGCGGGCCAGGCGCTGCTTACCATGCCCCGGCAAGAGGACGCGCTGGCCCGCTCCCTGGCGCCGCCACTGGCCGATCTGGATGTGCTGGGCCCGGCATGGCAAGCGCGTGCGCGCTTGAGTGGGGAGTTGGCCCTGGTGGTATATCGGCCTTTGATGTACCAGGACTTGCGCATAGCCGCGAGCGTGCCGCGTGACGATGCGTTGGCGGCATGGCGTTCTACCCGCGACGGCATCATGCTCACGACCTTGGGCTTTGTGGTGATGATGGTGCTGGTGGGCGCAGTGTCCATGCGCTACCTGGACCGCATGACGCAGGCGCGCCTGGCCATTGCCCACTCCAAGGCCACGCTGGACGAAGCCCTGGAGTCCATGGTCAGCGGCTTTGTCTTGCTCGACAGCCAGATGCGCCTGGTGCAGTGGAACCGGCGCTTTGAAGAGATATACCCGTGGCTCAAGGGCCAATTGGCAGCGCAGGTGCCCTTTCGGGACCTGCTGATGGAAAAGGCCCGCCACCACCTGGACAACGCCAGTGCCGATGAGCAATTGCGCTGGGTGGAGCACCGCGTGGCAGTGCAGCGCAACCCCCAGGGCCCGCACGAGCAGGGCCTGCCCGATGGGCGCGTGATCCAGGTCACCGAGCGCGCCACCCCCGATGCAGGCCTGGTGATCACGTACCACGACGTGACCGAGTTGCGCCGCGCGAGCGCCGAGATCGAAAACCTGGCCTTCTACGACCCACTCACTGGCTTGCCCAACCGCCGTTTGTTGATGGACCGCATCCAGCAGACGGTGGCCGCCAGCGCCCGCAGCGGCCTGCATGGCGCCTTGCTGTTTCTGGATCTGGACCATTTCAAAACCCTCAACGACACCTTGGGACACGAGGTGGGTGACGTGCTGCTGCGCCAAGTGGCCCAGCGCCTGAAGGCCTGTGTGCGCACCGAAGACACCGTGGCTCGGCTGGGGGGGGACGAGTTTGTGATCATGCTCAAGAACCTCGCCACCAGCAGCGAAGAGGCCGCGTCGCTGGCCCGCCGGGTGGGCGAGAAGATCTTGCGCCGTCTGAACATGCCCTACGCCTTGGGCGCACACACCTACCACAGCACCCCCAGCATTGGCGCCACCCTCATCGGGCCAGACATGCAGCCCCCCACCGACCTGCTCAAGCAGGCCGACATTGCCATGTACCAGGTGAAGTCGCAGGGGCGCAATTCGCTGTGCTTTTTCGACCCGCAGATGCAGATCGCTATCAACCAGCGGGTGCAACTGGAAAACGACTTGCAACTGGCCATCACAGGCAGCCAGTTTGAGCTGCATTACCAACCCCAGCAGCGCCTGGATGGGCGCATCGTGGGGGTGGAGGGGCTCATCCGCTGGCGCCATCCTGAGCGCGGTCTGGTGGCGCCAGGGCAGTTCATTGCCGTGGCTGAAGAGAGCGAGTTGATCGTGCCCATTGGCCATTGGGTGCTGCGCACCGCTTGCGAGCAACTCGCCGCCTGGAAGGGCGATGCCCGCTACCAGCATGTGCAGGTGTCGGTCAACGTCAGTGCGCGGCAGTTTCGCCAGCGCGACTTTGTGGCCAGGGTGGTCGAGGTGCTGCGCGAGACCGGGGCCCATGCCCACCTGCTCAAGCTGGAGTTGACGGAATCGCTGGTGCTGGACGATGTGGACGACACCATTGCCAAGATGGTGCAGCTCAAGACCAAGGGCGTGCGGTTTTCGGTGGACGACTTTGGCACAGGTTATTCATCCCTGGCCTACCTCACGCGCCTGCCGCTGGACCAGCTCAAGATCGACCAGTCCTTTGTGCGCAACCTGGGCGCCAGGCAGACCGACGATGTGATCGTGCAGACCATCATTGGCATGGCGCGCAACCTGGAGCTGGATGTGATTGCCGAGGGGGTGGAAACCGCTGAGCAGCGCAACACCCTGGCACGCTATGGCTGTCACTACTTCCAGGGCTATTTGCTGGGTCGCCCCATGCCCGTGCATGAGCTCGAAGCCCTGCTGGCGCGTGATCCGACTGCCGCAGGCCTGGAGGCCTGAACGCCTCCAGCCGCGTCTGTTGACCCCTTTGACCCCCTTTGACGCCGATAGACCCTCAGCGCCTGGACGACACCACAATCCCGCCCACGATCAGCGCGAACGCCACGCCGTGGAACAGGTGGGGCGTCTCGCCCAGAAACGCGGCCGACAGCAGCGCGGCAAACAGCGGCGTCAAGTTGATGAAGAAACCCGCCACGGCGGGCCCCGCCCGCTGCACGCCCACGCCCCAGCAGCGGTAGGCCAGCACGGCGGGCCCCACGGCAATAAAGGCCAGCGCCGCCGCCAGGGGCCAGCTCCAGTCAATGTGTGTGCGGCCCAGGCCCCATTCCACGCCCGCAAACGCGCCCGACCAGCCCAGGCCGAACACCATCTGCGCCATCAAAAACGCCGCCCAGTCGCCGCGCAGGCTGGCGGGCTCGCTGGTGCGCACCAGCAGCCAGCTGTAAAACGACCAAGACCCCGTGGCCAGCAGCATGAAGAGGTCACCCGGCACCAGGCGCAGCGCCAGCAACTGGCCCCACTCGCCCCGGCTCAAGACGATGAGCACCCCAGCGATGGACAGCACCGCACCGGCCAGCTGCTGGCGCGTGACCTTGGCGCCAAAAAACAGCGTGCCCACCGCCAGCATCCACACCGGCATGCTGGAGCCCACCAGCGTCACATTGATGGGCGTGGAGGTTTGCAACGCCATGTACTGCAGCGCGTTGTACAACCCGATGCCCAGCAGCCCCAGCGCGGCATAACGCCGCCAGTGCGGCCACAGCGGGCTGTCCTTGCGCAGCACCGCGTGCGCCAGGGGCAGCAAGATGGCGAAAGCCAGCAGCCAGCGAATGAAGTTCAGGGCGATGGGTGCAATCATGGTGTGCACCAGCCGGCCTACTACGGCGTTGCCGGCCCACAGCAGCGGCGCCGTCACCAGCAGCGCCGCGGTGCCGGGCGTGAGTCTTTGGGTCATGCCCAGAAATGTAACGGCCCTGGCGTACGCGCTGCAGGGAAGGGGTACTGTCCGCTGCCCACCATCCCGCCTTGGCTCCACAGAAGTCTTACCAGGCAAGTCCGGCGGATTCATGGCAGGATGGCGGCCGTTTGTCCTGCACGCGCCATGGGCGCGTTCCATCTTTCACAGGAGCCTGTTGCCATGAGCCTTGCCGTCCAGATCCGCCAGCACGGCGGTCCCGAAGAACTCCAGATTGTTGATGTGCCGGTGGGCGAGCCCGGACCCGGCGAGATCCGTATTCGCCACCGCGCCGTGGGCTTGAATTTCATCGACGTGTACCACCGCACAGGCATGTACCCCTTGGGCATGCCCGCCACCATTGGCATGGAGGGCGCTGGGGTGGTCGAGGCCGTGGGCGAAGGCGTCACGCACTTGCAACCCGGCGACCGCGCAGCGTATGCCAGCGCGCCCCCCGGCAGTTACTGCGAGGCGCGCGTCATGCCCGCCAAGACGGTGTGCAAGCTGCCCGATGCCATCGACTTTGAGACCGGCGCTGCCATGATGCTCAAGGGCCTGACGGCGCAGTACCTGCTCAAGAAAACACTGCCGGTGGAAGGCCTGCAGCCTGGTGACTTTGTGCTGTTCCATGCCGCTGCGGGCGGGGTGGGGCTCATCGCCTGCCAGTGGGCCAAGGCCCTGGGCCTGCAGCTGATCGGCACGGCTGGGTCAGACGCCAAATGCCAGCTGGCATTGGCCAACGGCGCCGCCCATGCCATCAACTACAGCACTGAAGATTTTGGCGCCCGCGTGAAGGACATCACCGGGGGCAAGGGCGTCAAGGTGGTGTACGACTCGGTCGGCAAAGACACCTGGGACAAATCCCTCGATTGCCTGCGCCCCTTTGGCCTGATGGCCAGCTTTGGCAACGCATCCGGCCCCGCGCCTGCTTTTGCCCCCGGCATGCTGGGCCCCAAGGGCTCGCTGTACGTCACGCGCCAAACGCTGTTCACCCACATCGCCACGCGCGAAGCCACGCAGGCCATGGCCGACGATCTGTTTGCGGTGGTCGCCAGCGGCCAGGTCAAGATCCACATCGACCAGCGCTACCCACTGGCCGACGTGCAGCAAGCCCACCGCGACCTGGAAGCGCGCAAGACCACCGGCTGCACCATCCTCACGCTGTGATGGTGCGTGTGCCTGTGTTGAATGCGTTGAAACCCAGACTCGTGCCACCCCATGCGGCCCTGGCCCAGTGGCTGGCCACCGCCCGTGAGGCGGCGCGCCAGCCTGCAGCCCAGCCCCGCATGCCTTTGGTGGCAGCGGGGCAGGTGGTGGGTTCGGTGGCGAAGGGTTTTTTGAATGAAATTGGCCTGCAGCGCCTGATGGATAAGCGCTACCAGCTATCAATTGAGGAGCGAAGTGCAGGGGCCGTATGGCACTTGCAGGTGGCGCCCGATGAGATCAGCTTGGCGCTCAATGCGGTGGCTGCCGTCCTGCATGCCGCAGGCCGCTGCGGTCCGTGGCGCAATGAGCAACTGGCCGTGACCAACCCTCGGGGCGAGGTGGTCGGCACGGTGGAGCGGGGCGCCGTGCGCGTGCTGGGCATCACCACGCGCGCCGTGCACCTGGTGGGCCTGGCGCCCGATGGCCGCATGTGGGTGCAAAAGCGCTCGCTCACCAAGCCCAACAACCCCGGCATGTGGGACACGCTGATGGGCGGCATGGTGTCTGCCGCCGATTCTCTACCCCAGGCCTTGGCCCGCGAAACCTGGGAAGAGGCGGGGCTGGAGGTCGCCCAGCTGGAGACCGTCACCCACGGTGGCCATATCGACTTCAGCCGCCCCAGCCGCGAAGGCGGTGGCGTGGGCTTCATGGTCGAGCGCATCGACTGGTTCCACGCCCAGGTGCCGCACGCGCTGGAGCCCAACAACCAGGACGGAGAGGTGGAGCGGTTTGAGCTGCTGGCCCCAGCACAGGTGCATGAGCGCATGGCGCAGGGTGCCTTTACCTCAGAGGCCGCGCTGGTGCTGGCTGGCTTTTACGGCTGGTAGCGGCCCTCCTTCTGGATCATCCACAGGTTCTAAGCTCGCGGGCTGGGCGGTGAACTGGCCTGTTGCGCCGCCACATCCCGCACCAAATCCCATGCCGCCTGCGCCACTGGCGACAGTGCGCGGTTGCGCCGGTGCACCAGCATGATCTCGCGGTTGATGCGGGGCAGCAGGGGACGCACGGCCAGTTGCGGCAACCCTTCGGGCGGTATGGCCAGTGTGGGAATGACGGAGATGCCCAGCCCCGCATCGAGCATGCGAAAGATGGTGGTGGGGTGGCCCACCTCTTGCGCCACCGTGCATTGCACGCTGTGCTCGGCCAGGGCGCGGTCGATCAGGCGGCGGCTGCCCGATTCGTGGTCCAGCAGCACCAGGGCCTCGCCCTGTAGGTCAGCCCAGCGCACTTGGCGCTTGCGGGCCAGCCGGTGGCCGGGTGGGCAGGCCAGGCAAAAGGGCTCGGTCAGGATGGTCTCGCAGGCCAGGGCCTCGCGTTCGCCGGGGTCAATCACCACGCCGAAATCGACTTCGCCCGAGAGCACGCTGGCCAGCACGGCGGTTTGAATGCGGTCCAGCAGCACCAGCTCCAGCCCTGGCAGGGCGCTGTGGGCCTGGGCAATGCAATCGGGCATCAGGTTGGCCGACAGCGTGGGGCTGCTGGCCACGCGCACGCGGCCACGCCGCTCAGTCGCCAGCTCGCGCACATCCAGCAGGGTGGTTTCCAGCTCCTCCAGCACGCGGGGCAAGCGTGCCGCCAGGCGCTGGCCTGCGTCGGTCAGTGTCACCTCCCGCGTGGTGCGGTTGAGCAGCTTCAGGCCCATCTGGGCCTCCAACTCGGTGATGCAGCGGCTCACGGCCGGTTGGGTCAGCCCCACGGCATCGCCGGTGCGGCTGAAGTTGCGGGTACCAGCGACCGACTGGAACACGTGCAATTGGCGCAGGGTGATGTTCATGCGCTCAAATCATAAATCCATCAGAGAAATCCATTTCTCTTTGGAATAGTGCTGGAGTCCAATGCAACTCCTTGGCCCTGGTTTGCCAGTGCTCCCTGTTCATGACTTTGCGTGTGTTTTGACCCATGGCCCGTTCCCGCTTTCTTCCTGACAATTTCACACTCGCCTTGCTGGGCACCGTGGCGGTGGCCAGCGTGCTGCCTGCATCGGGCGTTGCTGCCCAGGCGCTGGAGGGGCTGACGGTGGCCGCTGTGGCGCTGCTGTTCTTCCTGCACGGGGCCAAGCTCTCGCGCGATGCCATCGTGGCGGGGCTGTCGCACTGGCGGCTGCACCTCGTGGTGGTAGGCGCCACGTTTGTGCTGTTCCCGCTGCTGGGCTGGGCGCTGCGCCCTGTGCTGCAGGGCCTGGTCACTCCGGGGCTTTACACCGGCATCCTGTACCTGTGCGTGTTGCCTGCCACGGTGCAATCGGCCATTGCCTTCACCGCCATGGCGCGCGGCAACATGCCTGCGGCCATTTGCAGTGCATCGGCCTCCACGCTGCTGGGCATTGTGATCACCCCGGTGCTGGTGGGCCTGCTGTTGCCCGAGGCACAGCACACGGCAGGCTCTGCACAGCCCGGTGCACTGGCCAACATCGGCCGCATCATGCTGCAGCTGTTGGTGCCTTTTGTGGCGGGCCACTTGCTGCGCCCCTGGATCGGTGGCTTCGTCAAGCGCCGGGCCGCCGTGCTCAAGTTTGTGGACCAGGGCTCTATCTTGCTGGTGGTGTACACGGCGTTCAGCGCGGCGGTGGTGGAAGGGCTGTGGCAGCAACTGCCGTTGCCAGCCCTGTTGGGCCTGTTGGTGGTGTGCGCCGTGTTGCTAGCCCTGGCCTTGGCCACCACCACCTGGGCCTCGCGGCGCATGGGGTTCTCCAAAGAGGACGAAATCACCATCGTGTTCTGTGGCTCCAAAAAGAGCCTGGCCAGCGGCGTGCCCATGGCCAAGGTGCTGTTTGCATCGCATGCGGTGGGCGCCATCGTGCTGCCGCTCATGGTGTTCCACCAGATGCAGCTGATGGTGTGCGCGGTGCTGGCGCAGCGCTATGCGCGGCGCGACGGACAGGCACCTGCAGGCGAATGAGATGCAGGGCAGGGCGGTGGCCATTTGGGATTAAAGTTGTTGGCTTCCGATGACACCCGCCTGGCCTGCAAAGCCCGGGCCTGCTTTTTTGAGCGAGACCTCTATGGCCAAGATTTCTGGCGGCACCGACATCTATCTGATCCCGGGGGACCCCATCACCAACGTGCGGGCACCGCGCATGTTCAACAAGGTGTTTGAGCGCTGCGGCCTGGACGCGGTGATGTTGCCGGTGCAGGTGCGTGAACGGGACTTTGCCGTGTGGCTCAAGGCGACGTTTTTGGCGCGCAACGTGAAGGGTGTGATCATTGCGCCGCCCCACAAGCCGCAGGTGGTGCATTTGCTGGACAGCTGCGGGCTGGTGGCGCGGGTGGCGCGCTCGGTCAACATCGTGCGACGCACCAGCGAAGGCCAGCTCGAAGGTGATTTGTTTGACGGCGAAGGTATTTTGGGTGCCCTCGATTGGTTCAACATTCCCTACAGGGGCAAGCGTGTGCTGATTTTGGGTGCAGGGGTGAGTGCTGCGGCCATTGGGGTGTCTCTGGCGCAAGGCGGCACCACCCAGGGCGCCGAGTTCATCGCCTTCTACGACCCTGTGCCCGGTAAAGCGATTGGGCTGGCCACGGAGCTGGATGGATTTTTTGACGCCAATGTGGTCGCGGTGGACAGCAGTGACCCCGCAGGCTACGACTTGGTGGTTAACGCATCGGCTGTGGGGCTGGGCAAGGACGACCCGCTGCCCTGCGATGTGGGCCGTATGGAGCCGCATGCCGCGCTGTTTGACATCTTGCTGCGCAACCAGCCCACCCCGCTGGTGCGCGCCGCCCGCTCGCGTGGGCTGCATGCGCAGCCGGGGTTTGAGATGCTCATCCAGCAGATGCCGTTTTACCTGGACTACTTTGGCCTGCCAGAGGCTGCGCAGATGGTGCGCGAGGACGCGAACTTTGTGCGTGAACTGATCTACCCACCTGCGCTGGCGGCCGAGATCACCCAGCCCCTGCGCTACCCCTGCACCAGCGTGGCCTGACCGAATGCCCGCTGACTGCTACCCGATGCAGTCGACGTTGTCGCAACGTCACACCTGATCGGGCGTGGGCTTGAGGCGGCTGGGGGCCAGCGCGCCAGCGGACTCCAGGATGGGGTAGGCAATGGAGCACAGCAGCGAGTTGATGCGCTTGAGTTCGCTGATCAGGTCAATGTGCAGGGAGCTGGTCTCGATGCTCTGCACGGTGTTGTCGGACAGGCGCGCCAGGTGGGTGGCCGAGTAGGCTCGCTCCAGATCGCGAAAGCGTGCTTTTTCTTCCAGCAGCTTTTGTGCATCGCGCACGTTGCCGTTCAGAAACACGCTCATGGCCAGGCGCAGGTTGGCCACCAGGCGGGTGTGCAGCTCATTGATTTCTTCCATGCCTGCCTCAGAGAATTGACGGCCCTTCTTGATCTTCTTGTCCTCGATGTCGATCAGCACGCGCTCGATGATGTCGCCAATCTGCTCCATGTTGATGGTGAAGCTGATGATGTCGGCCCAGCGCCGCCCCTCGCGCTCGTCCAGTGCCTCGCGAGAGATCTTGGTCATGTAGTACTTGATGGCCGAGTACAGGCCATCGACTTGGTCGTCGAGCTTGCGCAGGTCTTCTGCCAGCTTCTGGTCATCGCTGCGAATCACCTGGTGCAGGCCCAGCAGCATGGACTCGACCACGTCGGCCTGGTGCAGCGCCTCGCGGGCGGCGCAGGAGATGGCCAGTGAGGGGGTGGCGAGTGCAGAAGGGTCCAGGTGCTGCGGGCGGCTGCCTGCGGACGGGGCTTGCGCATCGGCCGTGGGCAGAATGCGCTGAACCAGCCTGGACACGGGGCGGGTGAGCCCGATGCACACCAGGCCCACCACCAGGTTGAACGCGAGGTGGAACAGCACCACCAGGCTCGCGGTGTCGGGCACATAGGGGCGTGCGTGGCGCAGCCACAGGCCAATCAGCGGGGTCATGATGACCACGCCGATGACTTTGAACATCAGGTTGCCCATTGGCACCTGCCGGGTCTGCACATTGGCCTTGAGTGTGGTGAGCACGGCCAGCAGGCCACTGCCCAGGTTGGCCCCCACCACCAGGCCCAGGGCCACGTCCACCGGAATACCGCCAGAGCCCGCCAGCGTGGCCGTGAGCAGCACAGTGGCCAGGCTGGAGTAAGACAGCACGGCCAGCACCGAGCCCGTGAAAATCTCCAGCAGCAAATCGCTGGTGAGTGCGCCCAGCAGGGTGCGCACGGTGGGTGACTGGGTGAGGACGGTGGTGGATTCGGTGATCAGCCGCAGCGCCAGCAGCATCAGGCCCAGGCCAATGAGCACTCGCCCCACGCGGCCCACGGCCGTGTCTTTGCGCGAGATGAACAGCACCACCCCCACAAAGATGAAGAGGGGCGACAGCCAGGACAGGTCCATGGCAAACACCACCGCCATCACGCTGGTGCCCACGTCGGCCCCCAGCATCACGGCCAGCGCCGCAGGCAGCCCCACCAGCCCCTGGCCTACGAACGATGACACGATGAGCGCCGTGGCTGTGCTGGACTGCACCAGCGCCGTGACCCCCATGCCGGACAGCACCGCCGTGAACCGCGTGCTGACGCTGCGGGCGATGAGCTGGCGCAGGTTGGCGCCAAACACACGCAGGATGCCGGTGCGCACCAGATGGGTGCCCCAGATGAGCAGGGCCACAGCGGCCAGTAGGTTCAACAGATGCTTCATGAAATACCGTCGTTGTTCTTGTTGTGGTGCTTGCGGCGGGCTTGTTCAGCACCCACCCGCAGCATGTCGCGTGGCTCTTGCCGACCTTTGGCCGAAACACCGCAGGTGCTGGCCGGGCCGTTGAGCGATCGCATAACGGGTTATGCAAAAAACGCGCTCACCCTTGTTTTTCATCAAATTGACACACAAGCATACTCCTGAATCGATAGCGTCCGCGCAGAAGCCCATGAGGCTGGCGAGGCATCGTGCATGACGCATATGGCACATGCCATAACGCCAACGGCCCGCACAAGGCGGGCCGTTGGGTGGGGATGGACGCCACAGTGTGGCTGCATCGGTTCAGCGCTCGCGCCGTGCTCTCAGCAGTTCATCCAGAATCAGGCAAACAGCCCCCACGGTGATGGCGGAGTCCGCCACATTGAATGCGGGGAAGTGCGTGCCCATGGCGTGGAAGTCCAGAAAATCCACCACGTAGCCGTGCATGAGGCGGTCCACCACATTGCCGATGGCGCCACCCATGACGCTGGCCAGCGCAAAGCAAAACAGCTTTTGGGTGGGGTGCTTGTACAACTGCCACACAATGAAAATACTGGCCACGGCCCCAATGCCCGTGAACAGCCAGCGCTGCCATCCCCCCGCATTCGACAGGAAGGAGAACGCCGCACCGGTGTTGTGGGCGCGCACGATGTTGAAGAAGCCTGTGATGTGTGTGGCTTCACCCCATTGGTAGTTGCGCAGGATCAGGTCCTTGGTCCATTGGTCGGCCACCACAATGGCCACGGCCCACAGCAGCCACCAGCCCATGCTGCGGGCCACAGACTGCCCGCCGAAGGTTTGCGCGCCCGCCATTTAAGCGCACACCCGGTTTTCACCGGCGCCATGGAGGTTGCTGGTGCAACGGCTGCAAATGGTGGGGTGGGCTGCGTCTTGGCCTACATCGTCGCGGTAGTGCCAGCAGCGTTCGCACTTGGCGCTGGAACTGCTCGTAACGCTGATCTGCAAAGCGCTACCAGCTACCAATTCGATAGCGGAAATGATGAACACGAACTTCAGGTCGTCGCCCAGGCTGCTCAGCAAGGCGTAGTCCTCGGGAGCTGCCGTGAGCGTCACGTTGGCTTGCAGGGGCGAGCCCACCTGGCCTGCGGCGCGCAGCGTCTCGATCTCCTTGTTCACCACGTCGCGGATCTCGCGGATGCGTGTCCACTTGGCCAGCAGGCCTTCGTCGGCGCTGGCGATGGAGCCATAGGTCTCCAGGAAGATGGAGTTGGAGCTGCCAAACACCTTCCATGCCTCTTCGGCCGTGAAGGAGAGGAATGGCGCCATCCAGCGCAGCATGGCGTGGGTGATCTGGTACAGCGCGGTCTGGGCGCTGCGGCGGGCCAGGCTCTTGGGTGCTGTGGTGTACAGGCGGTCCTTGAGCACGTCCAGGTAGAAGCCGCCCAAGTCTTCCGAGCAGTACAGCTGCAGCTTGGCCACCACGGGGTGGAATTCATACACCTTGTAGTGGGCCAGCACCGTGGCCTGGAATTCGGCTGCGCGGGTGAGGGCGTAGCGGTCGATCTCCAGCATGTCACCAAATGGCACGGCGTCCTTCGTGGGATCAAAGTCGCTCACGTTGGCCAGCAAGAAGCGCAGGGTGTTGCGGATGCGGCGATACGCGTCCACCACCCGGGCGAGGATCTTCTCGTCGCCCGCGATGTCGCCGGAGTAGTCGCTGGCGGCCACCCACAGGCGGATGATTTCTGAGCCCAGCTTGTTGCTGATCTCCTGAGGATCGATGCCGTTCTTGAGCGATTTGCTCATCTTGATGCCCTTGGCATCCACGGTGAAGCCGTGCGTGAGCAGGCCACGGTAGGGCGCACGGCCTTCCAGCGCGCTGGCCAGCAGCAGTGAGCTGTGGAACCAGCCCCGGTGCTGGTCGTGGCCTTCCAGGTAAAGGTCGGCCTCGGGGCCGGTGTCGTGGTGCACGTTGGGGTGCGTGCCACGCAGCACGTGGCTGAAGGTGGATCCGGAGTCAAACCACACTTCCAGGATGTCGGTGCTCTTGGTGTAGTGGGGGGCGTCTTCAGCGCCCAGGATTTCTTCGGTCGTCACGCGGCTCCAGGCCTCGATGCCGCCCTTTTCGACGATGGCTGCTGCCTGGTCCATGATTTCCATGGTGCGCGGGTGCAGCTCGCCCGAATCCTTGTGCAGAAAGAACGGGATGGGCACGCCCCAGCTGCGCTGGCGCGAGATGCACCAGTCGGGCCGCCCGGCGATCATGTCGTGCAGGCGGGCCTTGCCGTTCTCGGGGTAGAAGCTGGTGTGCTCGACGGCGTCCAGGGCAATCTGGCGCAGCGTCTTGGCGGGCTTTTCTCCAGCCTTGGTGAATACGCCTTCGCCTTCGTCCATGCGGATGAACCACTGGGCGGCGGCGCGGTAGATCACCGGCGTCTTGTGGCGCCAGCAGTGTGGATAGCTGTGCGTGATGTCCTTGGTGGTCATCAGGCGGCCCGCGTTGCGCAGGGCTTCGATGATGACGGGCACGGCCTTCCAGATGTGCAGGCCGCCGAACAGCGGGAAGTCAGCCGCGTAGGTGCCGTTGCCTTGCACGGGGTTCAGGATGTCGTCCAAGGCCATACCATGCGCGCGGCAGGAGTTAAAGTCTTCCAGACCGTAGGCGGGCGACGAGTGCACGATACCCGTGCCGTCGTCGGCCGTGGCGTAGTCGGCCAGGTACACCGGGGCGAGGCGGCGGTAGCCTGCATCGACGTCGTACAGCGGGTGCTCAAACTCCAGGCCGCCCAGGTTCTTGCCCAGGGTGGTGGCCAGCACGCTGCCCGTGAGGCCATAGCGCTCCAGGCACGACGCCACCAGGGGCTCGGCCACCAGCAGCAGGCGTTCGCCCGCATCGACCAGCGCGTAGGTGATTTCGGGGTTCAGGTTCAGTGCCTGGTTGGCGGGGATGGTCCAGGCGGTGGTGGTCCAGATGACCACAAACGCGTCTTTGGTTAGCGCGGGCAGGCCGAAGGCTGCGGCCAGCTGGGCCGGGTCGTGTGACTTGAAGGCCACATCCAGCGTGGTGCTCTTCTTGTCCTGGTACTCGATCTCGAACTCGGCCAGTGACGAGCCGCAGTCAAAGCACCAGTACACGGGCTTGAGGCCACGGTACACAAAGCCACGCTCCATCACGCGCTTGAACGCACGGATTTCGCCCGCTTCGTTGGCGAAGTTCATGGTCTTGTAGGGGTTGTCCCATTCGCCCAAAACGCCCAGGCGCTTGAAGTCGGTCATTTGCTGCGCGATCTGCTCGGTGGCGAAGGCGCGGCTCTTGGCCTGCATTTCGTCACGCGGCAGGTTGCGGCCGTGCAGCTTTTCGATGGCGTTTTCGATGGGCAGACCGTGGCAGTCCCAGCCGGGCACGTACAGCGCGTCAAAGCCTTCGAGTTGGCGCGCCTTGGTGATCATGTCCTTCAGGATCTTGTTGACCGCATGGCCCATGTGGATCTGGCCATTGGCGTAGGGAGGGCCGTCGTGCAGGATGAACTTGGGCGCGCCATGGCGGGCATCGCGCAGGCGCTTGTACATGCCCTGGTCTTCCCACTCCTTGACCCAGCCTGGCTCGCGCTTGGGCAGGTCGCCGCGCATGGGGAAACTGGTGTCGGGCAGGTTCAGCGTGGCGCGGTAGTCCACTGCAGTAGTGCCGCTGGACGGGGTGGGGCTGGCGTTATCGGACATGAAGAAGCCTTAAAACGGTGCAATCCGGGGCAGACCCGGCGCGAAAAACGAGGGATGCAAAGACAGAGGTGGGCCTGCAATCCGCAGGCGCTGCGCGCAGGCAGCCCTCTAAATTCGGTCGCGCGTGGTCTGGCGACGGGTTTCGGTGTGCGAGGGGGCTTGGGCCGAGGCAAAGTACGCTCGCGCATCGGCGCAGTCTTTCGCAATGCCCTTCGTCAAGGCATCGAGACCGTCGTACTTGAGCTCGTCGTGCAGTTTGTGCAGAAGTTCCACCCGGATGATTTTACCGTACGCCCCCTCGGGCCCCAGGGTGGAGGGCCAGTCCAGGCAATGGGTTTCCAGCAGCACCCGGCCGCCGTTGACGTCGCTCGGGTCCAGTGAGGGGCGCACCCCCAGGTTGGCCACGCCGGGCAAGGGCGCTGCGCCCAGGCCGTGCACCAGCACGGCAAAGATGCCGCTGGCGGCAGGCTTCCAATGGGCAAAGCGCAGGTTCAGGGTGCGAAACCCGTCCTGTGCACCCTGCGCGCTGGCGCCCAGCTCACGGCCGAGCTTGCGGCCGTGCACCACATGGCCTGAGATGGTGTAGGGGCGCCCCAGCAGGGTGGCTGCTGCCTCCATGTCGCCCTGCGCCAGGGCATGGCGTACGGCAGAGCTGGAAACGCGCAGGCCGCGCACCTCGTAGCTGTTCATGCGGGCCACGTCAAAGCCCTGGGCCTGGCCTGCCGCATCCAGCATGGCGTAGTCGCCCGCGCGCTGGGCGCCAAAGCGAAAATCGTCGCCCACCAGCGCATAGCGCACCCCCAGGCCTTGCACCAGCACCTCGTCGATGAACGCCTGTGGAGTTTGCGCGGCCAGGCGTGCGCTGAACGGCAGCACCACCACCTGCTGCACGCCACAGCGCTCCAGCTCGGTCAACTTGTCGCGCAGGGTGCCGATGCGGGCCGGGGCCAGCTCGGGCTTGTGCAGCGCACCGGCAAAGTAGTCGCGGGGGTGCGGCTCAAAGGTCAGCACGCAACTCTCCACCCCTCGGTGGGCGGCTTCGTTGTTCAACAGCGCCAGCATGGCCTGGTGGCCACGGTGCACGCCGTCGAAATTACCGATGGTCAACGCGCACGCGCGGGCGATGCCGGGGTGGTGAAATCCGCGAAAAATCTTCATCGGTATGTTATCTTTTTGATAGCAGCTAGCGCTCACAGATCAAGCGCAAGACGCCAATTTGTCATGAAAACGGAGTATATTGTGACCGAGGCTTCTTCTTGTGACACTTTGCCCCACGCACGAGCGTAACTGGGCGGGGCTGGCGTGCAAGAGGGCCTGAATGGCGCCGACCCAGGGCCATCCCGAGACATCCGAGTTCCGAATCCTTGTGTACCCAGAGTTCCAGGAGGCGTGTTTTGAAGGTCTTGAAGCTGTCAGCCCAAGGGCTGCCCCAATCGTGGATTACGCTGGAGCAAGCGGTCATTCATTACGCTGCGGGTGAGGTGCGCTGGGAGTCCGGCGCGCAGATCGCGCGTTTTCGAGGTGGGCACAACGCTGTAACGGGCGAACAGTCGGTGATTGCGGTGAACAGCATCATCGGTACCAAGGGCGTGCCACGCATCAATCCGTTTGACCTCAAACCAGGCCTGACCAACAGCAAGCTGTTTGCGCGCGATCGGAATGTCTGTGCCTACTGCGGCGGGCATTTTCATGAGGAAGAACTCACCCGTGAGCACATCGTGCCCTTTGCCCACCATGGGCAGGACCACTGGATGAATGTGGTCACCGCCTGCCGCGCCTGCAACCACCGCAAAGGCCCACGCACTCCCGAGCAGGCCCACATGCCTTTGCTTTACACCCCCTACGTGCCCAGCCTGTGGGAGGATTTCATCCTGCGTAACCGCCGTATCTTGGTGGACCAGATGGAGTTTTTGATGGCGCATGTGCCCAAGTCGTCGCGGTTGTCGGCTTAGCGCGTTCGGCACAGCGCCTGGGCAGGGTTGCAGTCTGGTCGGGTAATAGGTTTGTGAAAAAATAAGGGTTTCCCCTTGATTTGATCCCATGATTGTTCGCGATCGGCCTTCCGGGCTGCGGTTGTTTCTGCTGCTGCGGGGCTCGATCCTTCAGCGCATTCGCTGGACGCTGCTGTTCAACACCCTGTTGGCCACCGTGGTCACCTTGGCCCATGGCAGCCTGTTCACGTTCAAGATCACCCTAACCCCGATCCCCTTCACGCTGATGGGTTTGCCGCTGGCCATCTTTTTGGGCTTCAGAAACACCACGGCCTACGATCGCTATTGGGAAGGGCGCAAGCTGTGGGGGGACCTGGTGCTGCGCACGCGTAACCTGTCCCGGCAGTGCCTGAGCCTGATTGAACTGAATCAGCCGGTGGACCCGTCGGACCGCGCGGGCGATGTGCGCGTACGCATGGTGCACCGCGCCATTGCCTTTGTGCATGCGTTGCGTCTGCATTTGCGTGCGCAAAGCGATGACGCGCTGCTGCAGCGTTGGTTGCCTGCCGAAGACTGGCCGCGTGTGGCGCAGTCATCGCAGCGCCCCGATGCCATCATGCAGGGCATGGGGCAGGACTTGGCGCTGTGCCTGCGTGAGCGGCGCATCGACCCCTGCCTTGCCGCGGGCATTGACGCCACCCTGTCGGCCATGACGGCATCGGCAGCCTCTTGCGAACGCATTCGCAACACCCCGGTCCCTTTCTCGTACACGTTGCTGCTGCACCGCACGGCTTACCTGTATTGCTTCTTGCTGCCCTTCGGCTTGGTGGACACCACTGGCTTCATGACGCCGTTTGTGGTGGCCATCGTGGCTTACACCTTCTTTGGGCTGGATGCACTGGGCGATGAGATCGAAGAGCCCTTTGGCCTGGAGAGCAACGACTTGCCTCTGGACACGCTGTGTCGGGCCATTGAAATCAACCTGCGCGAAGCGCTGGGCGAGCGCGACTTGCCCGCGCCTTTGCTGCCGGTGGATTACCTGCTGACTTGAATGGGTCCCGCATCTGCATGCCTTCGCCCGTTGCCGTGCGAAAGCAAAAAGCCCCGTTCGCAAGACCGGGGCTTTTTTGTTGGGCCTGCTGGAGCGCAGGGTCAGGGCATCAGGCTGCCGCAGGTTTGTGCGCCGTCACGACAAAACCTTGCACTGGCGTGCCGCCTTCGGTGCGCAGGGTGGTGTCTTCCACGCCCACCTCGTCAAAGCCCGCCGCACGGCACAGCGCCTCTACATGGCTGCGCTTGTGGGTGTAGCGGCCATTGGCCTGCAGCACCAAATCGGGACCGTTTTCATCGGCTGCTTCGCACGAGAAGATCAGTTGGCCATCGGCTGCCAGCACCCGCAGCGCGTTCGGGATGGCCGTGGTCAGATCGCCCGCGTAGATGAACACATCCAGCGCCGTGATGACTTGGTACAAACCATCGGGGGTATCGCGCAGTGCATCGTGCAGGTTCACGGTGTGGAAGCGGTCGTACACCTTGTGGCGCGCCGCTTGTTCCACCATTTTGGTGGACAGGTCCACCCCGATCATGTAGCCGCCATTCAATGGGCCCAGGCAGACACCCAGCAGCCCGGTGCCGCAGCCCAGGTCCAGCAAATTCAGGTGCTTGTCGGGGTAGCGCGCCACGATCTTTTCTGCCACTTGCTTGGGCAGTTGGTACTTGAGGCCACGCACCATGTGCCCGTCGTACACATCTGCCATGCCATCAAACAGGTGGCGCATCAGTGCAGGAGGTTGCTGGCTGGGCACCTGGCCCTGGGCCAGTTGGGCGTAATACTGGTAGACCTCGTCTTGCGGTGCCAGCGCCAGCAGGGCTTGGGTGTCCGACAGCGCGTCTGCCGCCTTGCCGCAGACCAGCAGCGTTTGCACGCGGCCCACCAGGGATTCATGGTCGCTGGGGTTTTCGGCAATCAGTCCCGCCCACAGGGCCAGCGCCTCTTCAAACTGGCTCTGCTCGGTCAAATCGCGCGCGAGCAGGCGGCGCAGCATCACATCGTTGGGCACCAGCTCCAGGCCACGACGCAGGTGGCGAATGGCCATGTCGGTGTGGCCCGCGCGGTGGGCGATGTCCACCACACCGGCCAGCACCGTCAGGTTCTTAGGCTCCAGGGCCACCACTTTTTCTGCCGTTTCCACGGCATCCTTGAACTGGTTCTGGCGGGCATGCAGCAGAGCCAGTTCCAACAGGCCCGGTGCCCATTCTGGCGAGAGCGAAACGGATTTGCGCAGGGCCTCGAATGCTCCCTTGATGTTGCCGGATTTCTCTGCCATCAGGCCGCCCAGCATGAAGACGCGTGGGTCTTGGGGCCATTGCTTGTTGGCCTTGTTCAGGGTCAGTGCCGCATTCTTGAGATCGCCCTTGGCGATTTGCTCGCGGGCTTTTTGCAGGTGCTTGAGATTGGGGTCGGTCGCGTTAACGCTCATGGGTGCATGGATCGCTGCAAACAGACCGATAGCGGCCTGCCAGGCTTTGCTGCGCCTGTGGATTGGCTGTGAAACCCTGATTATCCAGGATTCATCATGCCGTCACTTCGCAAGGCGCTGTGCGGCAATCGTCAGCCGAAAGCAGGTGCCGTGGCCCAGCCGCGATTCCACATCAATCTCTCCTCCGTGCAGAAGTGCCACGCGGCGTGCCACCCACAACCCCAGGCCAAATCCACGGCTTTGGTCTGTGCGGTCTCCGCGCTCAAACTGGGCAAATATCTTGTTCATGACTTCCAGTGACATGCCCGAGCCTTCGTCGGCCACGGAAAACTCCAACAGCCCCGCTTCGTTCTTCCTGGCGGCAATAAAAATTTCTCCAGCCTTGGCGAACTTGACGGCGTTGTCCACCAGATTGGACAGGGCGATGCGTACCAGTGTGCCGTCGCAAATCCACTCCAGGGGAGCTGCATGGGTGAACAGCCTCAGATGGTGTTTGGAAGACCAGCGCACCAGTTGGGCCGCGTGCTCCATGAGGTCTGTGATGTGTACGGGCGAGGGGTGCAGCGTGAAACCTGCCGTGTCCATGCGTTCATTGATCAGGCAGCTGTCGACCAATGAAGTCAGCCGCCTGCAGGCCCGCCGGATCTGTGCTGCCCGCTCGGTCTGATCTTCCATCGCCGTTGAGGGAAATGCCTGTTGTTCTGCCGCAGCGCTGTCGATGACCGCCAACGGGGTGCGGAACTCATGGCTGATCATGTGGAAAAACTGGCGCTGCTCATGGCGCAAGGTGCGTTCGCTTTGCAGCGCTTCGCTCAGCGCACTCTGCGCGATGGAGAGTTCAACGGTTCTCACCGCCACCTTGTCCTCCAGCCGATGCTCAGATTCCGCCAAACGATCAATCGCGTGGTCTTTGGCTTGGATAGCTTTGCGGTAGCGCACCACCATGCCGATAAAAATGGCCATCCCCAGAAGCACCATGAACGCCAGAGATTCCAACTGCCACAGGTTGGTGATATCCATATCCCATCTGGATTGCCCCACCATGATGAGCGTGAGAGGGGCCCCGCTGAGGGCGTGCATGCCGTAGGCGAATAGTAAGACTGCGTGCTGGGCGGTGCGTCTGCCTTGGCGCAATGCCACCAAGCACAGTGCGACGGCAATCACATTGCAAACCAGCAGCGAGACCAAGTTGATCCAGGCAACAGATCCATAGAAATGCAGCGGGACGCTGAACGTGCCCAGCAAATTGAGGGCGGTGAGTGCGGCCAGCAGGCGGTCCGTTTGTCTGTAGCGCGTGTGTGCAGTGAGCTGCACCTTGATCTGCCAGGCCACCGCTGCCGCGATGGCGAAGGCACCTATCCCAACCGCGTGACTGGCCCACTCCGTCCAGGCCGTGGGGGCCCATAGGCTGGTGTACCCACGGACATTGACGAGGTGCAGTGCACTGACTAGCCCCAGACCGAGCATTGCGCGCAGCGCGGACGTTTTGAAGATCAATGCCGCGGCAGCCATGCCCAGCAGCAACGCGCAGGCTGCTCCGAAATACAGGCCTTGATAGCGTTCTATCGCTGTGAGCTCACGCCCCAATGCCTGACTGGAAAGCACCTTGCCTTGGAATTGCATGGCGCTGGTGGTCTCGATCCGTATCAGCGTGAGCTGGCCCGGCGACAGGCGAAACAAGTGTTGTCGGACAGGGGATTTTTGCTCGGCAGGAACCAAGTCTCCGCTGTGCTGAGGTGCCCACGCGCCAGTGTCTGCACTCCGCTGGTACAGCGTGACGTGGTCGAGATAGGTGGGTTGCGCCAACAGCCATAGGACGTGATCGTTCGTTTGCTCCATCAGCTCTGGCGCATGCAGCCTGAGCCACACCACATGCCTCAAGTACCCCGCATTCAGTGATTGATGCAGTGTGGTGGTCACGCGCTGTGGGCGTTGCGGGTTGCCAACATCCTCAGGGGTCAGTACGCCCTCGACATCGTCAATGCGCTCCATGGGAATATCCCAGCCCAACCGCAATTGCGTCTCCGTCGCTAGGTCCATGGCCGCAGCGCGGGCGATGGACAGGGCCAACACAAGGCAGATCCATAAACCGGACATGAGGCGTCTGCATGCGATAAGCGCTGGTGTGGTTGTGAGTTCTCGTGAGTTTTTGTGCATGGCAGGGCTGATACGTCGCTGAGACAATGGTACGTATCAAACTGTTTCCATTTTCAAAGTGTTCTCTGCCCTGGATTTCAAAGCCACCATTGCCGTCGTAGAGGACGATGAAGACATTCGGACCAATGTCTGTCGGTACCTCGCGCGCGTGGGCTTTGACGCATGGGGCGCTGAATCCGCTGAAGATTTTTACATCAGGCTTTTGCGTGATCGAGTGGACCTCGCGGTCATCGATATTGGATTGCCAGGCGAGGATGGACTCAGCCTGGTGCGCCGTCTGGCTGCGCAAGGCGTCCCCACTGTGCTCATGACAGCGCGGGCTGATCTGGACAGTCGAATTGAAGGGTTGGATGCCGGAGCGCTTCAGTACTTTGTCAAACCTGTGGATATGCAGGAGCTGGTGGCGGGTATCCGGTCACAGCTTCGCAGCAAGCGTTTGCAAATGGGCGTTACCACTGTGGTACCCGCTTGGCGCCTGGACAAACTGGGAGCCAAGCTGGAGGCCCCGAATCACAAAAATGTGTTGTTGACCACCCGTGAGCTGGAGATTCTCTCGTGCCTCATGCAAACCCCCGGAGCAGTCATTAGTAAGCAGGTTTTGTCGGAGTCGGTCGGTGCCCGCGACTTGGAAGACGACTTCCATCGCATCGAGTCCGCCCTGACACGCTTGCGGCGCAAAACGCTCGGTGACACAGGCATGGCGCTACCGGTGCGTGCGGTCTTTGGAAAAGGGCTGGTGTTCGCTGCATGAGTTGACCCACCTTCCGCAAACCGGTTGACGAGCCTTGGCTCGCCGCAAACGGTCGAAATTCACCCCATTTATTTTGCTGTGCATGCCGCAAGGCAGGGCGCAGCCTGGGCCGAATTCGGCTCGCAGGTTTTGACAACAGAGACTGCTTCAAAGAGGAGATGGCAAATTGATCACAGAGAATATTTCTGCTGGAACGCGCGAGGGACCTTCCAGGTTCCTGCGCCACTGGTGTTTGTTGCTGTTGGGGTTGCTGGTCTTTGTGACCACCGCAGGCTCTTCTCGTGCGGCTTTCTTGAACGGGGGCTTCGAGAACGATCTGGCCAGCTGGAACATCCGGCATTTGCGCGTGCCCAGCGCCGGCATTCCATTGGCTAACTTCCCGCCGGACACCGAAGGTGATCTCGGGCTCACGCTTAATACCACTTCCACACCTGCCCCCACCGATGCCGTGGGCAACGGCTCTGACACTAACGTCAGCGGTCAGGTGCGTTTTCCGCTGTATGGCTCCAAGAGCGCGCGCGTCAATTACTTGGGCGCCCAAAATCGCGCTGCATCCATTGACCAGACGGCCATGATGACGCTGAGCGACGTCGACCCGGCGGATGGCAAGGCGCACGTGCGCTTCGCCATCGCCCCGGTGCTGCAGAACCCCGGGCATGCCGGGGCAGAGCAGCCGTACTTCTTCGTGGAGGTCTACAACATCACGAAGAACAAGCAGCTGTTCTACACCTTCAACTTCTCTGGCCAGTCGGGTGTGCCATGGCAGACGGTGGGCGGCTTTCAGTACACCAACTGGCAGACCATCGACATCGCGCCAGGTGCGGGTGTGCTCGACGTGGGCGACCAGATCAAGGTCACCGTGATCGCTGCAGGTTGCAGCCAGAGCGGGCACTCCGGCCACATCTACATAGACTCTGGAGCGGGGCTCACCAACCTACCCGGACCGGGCATCAAGGCCGATGCGCCGGAGTACGCTGCCGCCGGCAGCAGCGTGGCCTACACGTACTCTTATTCCAACCAGGGTGACGTGCCGCTGACGAGCACGGTGGTGACCATCGTATCTCCGCAAGACAACACGGCCGGAACCCCGAAGAACCTGCGTGTGGACCCGGCCACCGTGCCGGGCTCCTGCACGGTCAGCACGTCTGGGGCCGTGGGCAACGAGATCGACACCGTATCGTGCCCTGTCGGAACTCTCAACCCAGGCAGCAGCGGCACCATCCCGCTGTCGTTCCTCACGCCGGGTACCACCACGGGCCCCATCAACCACGGCAACTATTCCATCGTGGGCGATGCCATTTCGCCCCTGTTGGGGCCGCTGGTGCAAAGCCAGATCACGACGGACCCCCTGGTCGATCTGAGCGTGAGCCTGTCTGACGGGCAAAGCGCCGTGATCTGGGGCCAGGCCCTCACGTACACCATGTCCGTGACCAACCTCGGCCCCACGGCGGTGCCGGCCGGCACGACCATCCAGGAGTCTGCGCCCACCTCGTTGACCAACATCACCTGGACCTGTGTCGCCAGCGGAGGCGCCGTCTGTCCGGTGCCTTCGGGCTCCGGCGCGGTGAGCCAGATCCTGCCGGACCCCGTTCCGGTGGGCGGCATCATCACATACACGATCTCCGCGCAGGCCGACCCTGCAGGCAGCGGCGCCAGCACCATCCTGCACACGGCCACCGTGACCGCGCCGGTGAGCGTGAAGGACCGCGAGAGCTCCAACAACACCGCCACGGACTCCGACCCGGTGGGCCTGGGGTTGTTCAACCTCTCGGTCAATAAAATTGGCACGGGGACCGTGACCTCGGTGCCATCGGGCATCACTTGCGGCGCGACCTGTGCCGCTGACGCGCCTGGCGGCTCCCAAGTCATCTTGTACGCCACTGCACCTTCGGGATCGATCTTTTCGGGCTGGAGCGGCGGTGGGTGTTCTGGGACCGCCACCAGTTGCACCGTGTCCATGGATGCGTCCAAGGCGGTGACTGCCAACTTCACTGTGCCCCTGGACGTGACGCCCGTGGTCGGCGCCAACGGATCGGTCAGCCCCGCCGTCACGCAGCCAGTGGCACCGGGTGGCACCACGTCGTTCACTGTTACGCCTAACGCAGGCTACGCACCCGTCATCACCGACAACTGCGCAGCTGGCGGCACGCAGGCCGGTGGCGCCCTGGTGGGTAGCACTTACACGACCAACGCCATTGCGCAAAACTGCACGGTCAACTTCAGCTTTGTGAATGCGGGCGTCGCCACGGTCACGCCTGCTGTGGGCACAGGGGGCGCCATCACGCCCAACGCGCCCAAGACGGTGGTGATCGGTGGTTCTGCCTCCTACGTGGTCACGCCCACCACCGGCTACAGCCGTGGAACGCCCACCGGCACCTGTCCTGCAGGCACCTGGTCCGGCACCACATACACCATCGCCCCGGTGGCGGCCGACTGTTCGGTGAACTTCGTGTTCATCGGCCCTGTGGCGGTCACTGCGTCCGTGGCCTCAGGCAGTGGTGCGGTCACCCCCGCCTCGCAGTCGGTGGCGGTGGGTAGCACGGCGGTGATCACGCTCACACCCGGTGCTGGGCAGCGCGCCACCCTGGCGGCCAGCAGCACCTGCACGGGCGGTAGCTTCAATGCGGACACCACGGTGTACACCATCCCTGGTGTGGCTAGCGCTTGCTCCGCCGTGTTCGCGTTCGTGCCCAACCCCGTGGTGACTGGGTCTGTGCTGTCAGGTACCGGTACGGTGTCCCCTGCTTCCCAGTCCGTGATGCCTGGCGCTAGCGTTGTGTTCACGCTCGTTCCTGGTGCGGGGATGCGTGCAGCGCTGGATGCCTCCAGCACCTGCATGGGCGGAAGTTTCAACGCGGGCTTTACCACCTACACCGTGCCTGCTGTGGCGGCTGACTGTTCAGCGGTGTTCAGTTTCGCCCCAGCCATGGCTACGGGCCCTGCCTCCATCCCCACGTTGTCCGAGTGGGGCATGATCATGCTGTCGGCCCTGCTGGCGCTGATGGCTTGGGTGCACCGGCGTCGTTTTGGCCGCTGAGGCGATTGCTGCCGCCCTCTAAGCACTGCGCTTTGCCCTAGAGCCCTTGCCAGTGCCCCTCAGGGGGCTCTGGCACTCTATCTTTTTATCCATGAAAACTTCCCCACTTGTCTTTGCCGTTTTGTCCCATGCGTTCGGCGTTCTGCTACCGCTTGCCCACGCTGATGTCCTGCCTGTGCGCAAGCCCGGCTTGTGGGAGGTCTCGATCGTTGGTCCAGGCCAGTCCGTCATGCGCCAGCAAAAGGTGTTGCAGTGCACTACGAACGAAGTGGATGCCTTGACCATGCTCGCGGTAGTGCCGGGCCAGGAGCACTGCCACCAAACGACGGTAGTGAAGGACGCCGGTCAGTTCACGGTGCAGACGGTGTGCTTTGTGCACGACAACCAGGTCAAGGCGCGCATCCGCTTGAAAGGCGACTTTCAACAGTTTTACCAGGGCGATTTCGAGGTGGCTTACTCCAAACCTGTGACCACCAGCAGCCCTGGTGTGACCCAGTTCACCGGACGCCGTCTGGGCGACTGCAAGCCGGGGATGAAGCCATCGGATATGGTGCTGCCCAATGGGGTCACGGTCAACATCGTCGACAGCCTCAAACAGCATGAAAGTCACGAAGGGCATCGGCACTGAGGTGGGTTGCGCTGCACTGGGCGATACAGCTCCAACAAAAAACCCCGCCGGGTAACCGACGGGGTTTTTTTATGGGTGGGTCAGCGCCGTTGCTGCCTTGCTGAAGCTACTGCGATAGCACTGTTACCGCAGCAGCGTTTGCTTTACTGGCTGATCTCCAGCAGCACTACGTGTCCCTGGGCCGCAGGCCAAGTCTGTCCCACCACGCGCTCGCCATTGAACTCGGCCGCGATGGGACGCTGTCCGCCAGATGGTTTGATCTTGGCAGACGCTACGCCGGCACCAGCTGGCACGCCCACAGGCGCTGCGCCGTCCAGCAGCATCTTGTCGCGAGCAGGGTCCAGGTAGCCGCGGGGGCGGGTCAGCGTGACGATGGAGTCTGCGGTCTTGTCGGCATCGGCGATGCGTTCGGGGCGCAGGTGGATCAGGTCACTGCTGCGGGGCAAGCTGCTTCGGTAGATGTGGGTCGTGGCGTAGCCCAGGGCCGAGATCACGAACTCGTGCGGCACGCCGGGCTGGGTGGTCAGCGGACCCCAAATGCCATCCGCACCCACGGCCTTCTTCAGCAGAGCGGTACCAGTGCGTGCACCGGTGGCGGGGTCGGTGGCATACACCTCCAGCTGCGCACCGGGCAGGGGCCGGTTGTTGCTGAAGCTGCCAGATGCCGGGTCGGAGGAGTTCAGGCCGAGTCCCGTGATCTTGCCGTTGAGCACCACGGCACTTTCGGCGGCGATGTCCGTACGGATGGGCGCCTCTCCGGTGATGAACCTGTAGGTGGCATCGAAGGCTACGGCAGAGAACGAGGTCTCGCGGTGATCGATGCGCGGGAACACCACGTTCTGTGCTCCTTTGAGTTCGGGTCCGGCAGCGGTCACGTTGGTGGGGGTACCCGGCTGGCCGATCCACACACCGTCCGGTTGGGCGAACTTGTCGTTGCTGTCCGAGCGGACCGTCATCCAGCGCACCGGGCCGGTCACTTCGTCACCCGCAGCGTTCTTGGGCGCATTCAGTCGGGTGAGGAACGGCCCCGTGCCCGAAAACTCGCTGCCTTCGCGAAAGCCCGGAATTGCCCACACGCCATGGTTGGGCGTGCCGCCCAGGACGGCGTGGCTCACAGTGCGGTCGCCCCCGCCGTTCTGGATGTAGTTGCGCACGGCGTAGCCGCCACGTGAGTTCGCCAGCAGCACGACCTGGCTGGCGCCCGTGGCGCGCAGCACCTTGTCCACTTCGGCCTTCAGGAAGGCCATGTGCTCGGCTGCAGAGGTGCGGCCGGGTTGCGCCACGGTGTCATCGTCGCGGGCCAGCGGATACGGTACGTCGATGGCGTAGAGCCGGTCGCGTGGCCAGCCGTTGGACTCGAAGCGCCACGCCGTGGTCTGCCACAGTGCCGCCGTATCGCCGTTGCCGTGTACGAAGACGATGGGAGGATGGTCGGGTGAGCTGGAACCACAACCAGCCAGAACAAGGGACGCGGCAGCGGCGGCTAACAGGAATGAACGCCGCGGCAACAGGGAAGAATGCATGGAATGCTCCATAGGGGGCGAAAAGGCAAAGGCCGGAGGGTGCACGCGACATATGACAGGAGTGCGACGAAACGCAATTCGGTGGCGTACCGCTCCGCACCGAACGCGGATCGCTCAGGCGAAAACTCCGGCCGTTTCCTGCATGCGGGCCGACACCTCACCCAGGTGGTGCAACGTGTCGCCAAAGGTCATCTCCAGCTGCGTGAGTTTCTTGAAATAGTGGCTGCCGATGTACTCGTCCGTCACGCCGATGCCGCCGTGTAGCTGCACCGACTGCTGGCCCACGAAGCGCATCGACTGGCCGAGTTGCACCTTGGCGCGGGCCATGGCGGCGCGGCGTTCGGCTGCGGGGGCGCCGAGCTTGAGGCTGGCGTAGTAGCTCATCGAGCGGGCCAACTCCAGCTGCATCTTCATGTCGGCCACGCGGTGGCGCAGCGCCTGGAAGCTGGCGATGAAAACGCCGAACTGCTTGCGCTGGTTCATGTACTCGACGGTGAGCGACACCGTCTTGTCCATCACCCCCACGGCCTCGGCGCAGGTAGCGGCGATGCCCGTGTCCACGGCCAATTCCAGTGCGGCCAGGCCGTCGGTGGTGATGAGCGTGGCGGGCGCGTTGGTCAGCTGCAATTCGGCGGCGCGGCTGCCGTCCTGCGTGACGTAGCCGCGCGTGGTCACGCCAGCGGCCGAGCGCTCCACTAGGAAGAGGGCGATCTTGCCGTCTAGCTGCGCCGGCACGATGAAGGCGTCGGCCTGGTCGCCAGCAGTCACTATGCTTTTGATAGCTGTTAGCGCGTATCCAGCTTGTGCAGGGGCCGCTTTGGCTTCGCAAACGTCCAGGCGGTAGCGCGCCTTGCGCTCTTGGTAGGCCAGCACCACCAGGGCTTCGCCGCTGGCGACGCGGGGCAGCCAGGCAGCCTGCACGTCGGCAGCGCCGTATTGCGACAGCACGCTGCTGGCTATGAAGGCCTGCGCGATGGGCTCCAGCACCATGCCACGGCCCAGTTCCTCGGCCACCACCATGGCGTCGATGGCGCCCTGGCCCAGGCCGTCATGGGCCTCGGGCACGGTCAGCGCGGTCAGGCCCAGCTCGGCCAGTTCGCCCCAGGCGGCGCGGTCAAAGCCGCCGGCAGCCACGGCAGCGCGGCGGCGCTCGAAGGTGTAGCCCTTGTCCACCCACTTGCGCACGGCGTCGCGCAGTTGTTCCTGGTCGTCAGAAAAATCGAAATCCATGTTCTTGTCTCCTGGAACTTGGGTTCAGCCGAGGACGGTCTGAGCCACGATGTTGCGTTGGACCTCGTTCGAACCACCGTAGATGGTGGTCTTACGCAGGTTGAAGTAGGTGGACGCCAGGGGCGCATTGGCGGTGACGCCGCCAGGGAAGTTGCCTTGCCAGCCAGCTTCCATGGCCTCTTCGATGAAGGGCAGGCTGAACGGGCCGGCGGCCAGCATCATCAGCTCGGCGTAGCGCTGCTGGATCTCGCTGCCGCGGATCTTCAAAAGGCCGGCGATGTCCAGGGAGTTCTTGCCCGACTTTTCGGCCGACAGCACGCGCAGCACCAGCATTTCGAGGGCCACGACGTCCACTTCAAGCAGAGCGATCTGGTCACGAAAGCGCTGGTCTTCCCACATGCCTTCGGCCTTGGCAATGCGCTTCAAACGCTCCAGTTCGCGCTTGCTGCGGTTCACGTCGGCGATGTTGGTGCGCTCGTGGGACAGCAGGTGCTTGGCGTAGGTCCAGCCCTTGTTTTCCTCGCCGATCAGGTTTTCGGCGGGCACTTCGACGTTGTCGAAGAACACTTCGTTCACTTCGCACTCGCCGTCCAGCAGCTTGATGGGGCGCACCGTGACGCCCTTGGACTTCATGTCCAGCAGCAGGAAAGAGATGCCGGTCTGGGGCTTGCCCTCGGTGCTGGTGCGCACCAGGTTGAACATCCAGTCGCCATGCTGGCCCAGGGTGGTCCAGGTCTTTTGGCCGTTGACGATGTACTTGTCGCCCACGCGCTCAGCGCGGGTCTTGACGCTGGCCAGGTCCGAGCCTGAGCCCGGTTCGCTGTAGCCCTGGCTCCACCACACTTCGCCGCTGGCAATGCCGGGCAGAAAGCGCTTTTGCTGCTCGGCATTGCCAAACGCCATGATCACAGGGGCCACCATCACCGGGCCGAAGGGGATGATGCGGGGCGCACCGGCCAGCGCGCATTCTTCTTCGAACAGGTGCTTTTGTATGGCCGTCCAGCCGGGGCCACCAAACTCTTGGGGCCAGCCAAAACCGAGCCACCCCTTTTTGCCCAAAATCTTGGCCCAGCCCTGCATGTCTGCACGGGTCAGGCGCAGGGCGTTGTGCACTTTGTGCGAGATGTCCTGGGGCAGGTTGGCGTGAACCCATGCGCGAACTTCTTCGCGAAAGGCCTGTTCTTCGGGGGTGAATGCGAGATCCATGCGGCTTGTCTCCTGAGAAGTTTTGTTTTTAGCATGGGCGTTCGTTTTTTTGCTGTCCGGGTGGCGACATGAGGGACCAGGTGACTGCTGAGTGTCGCCTCAGCCAAGCATGACCATGCATGCTGGTGCTGGTGCTGGTGCTGGTGCTGGTGCTGGTGCTGGTGCTGGTGCTGGTGCTGGTGCTGGTGCTGGTGCCGCGCCAGCGATCAGTTGTTGGCCTCCATTGGACTGTTGGCAAGCTAGCCCCCATCCCTTCAATCGACACTTGGCACCTCAGGGGCCTAAAACCGGTTCCTAAGCTTTATTCAAATGAATGATGTGAAACATCACTGGTGTTCCATTGACTGATATTGCTGTGGAGAGAATGATCTGTTCCCAGGCGCTTGGTGCATTCGCATCGGCAGCCATCGACCTCACAATAAAAGGAGACCCCCATGCATGAATGCCCCGTCACCGTTTTTCCGCAGCAGATTCGCTGGGAAACGGGCGGTACCAGTCGCATCCCTTTCCAGGCCTACACCGACGAGGCGCTGTACCGCAAGGAGTTAGATCGGCTGTTTTACAACGGTCACTGGTGTTACGTCGGCTTGGAAGCCGAGATTCCCAACGCAGGCGATTTCAAACGCACGGCCATCGGAGAACGCTCCGTCCTGCTGGTGCGTGAAAAGGATGCTTCGATTCACGTTGTCGAAAACGTCTGCGCGCATCGCGGCATGGCGTTTTGCCGCGAGCGGCATGGCAACCGCGAGAGCCTGACTTGCCCGTACCACCAATGGAACTACACCCTGTCGGGTGACTTGCAGGGTGTGCCGTTTCGGCGTGGTGTGAAGCAGGATGGCAAGGTCAATGGCGGTATGCCTGCGGACTTCAACCCTGCCGAGCATGGGCTGACCAAGCTCAAGGTGGCTACCCGTGGTGGCGTGGTGTTTGCATCGTTCGACCACAGCGTGGAGCCGCTGGAGGATTTTCTGGGCCCTACGATCTTGGGCTACTTTGACCGGCTGTTCAATGGCCGCAAGCTCAAGATCCTGGGGTACAACCGCCAGCGCATTCCGGGCAACTGGAAGCTGATGCAGGAGAACATCAAGGACCCTTACCACCCCGGTCTGCTGCACACGTGGTTCGTTACCTTTGGGCTCTGGCGTGCCGACAACAAGTCGCAGCTGCTGATGGACGCACAGCACCGCCACGCGGCCATGGTCTCGACCCGTGGGGCGGCGGGCAAGGCGGCCGATGTGACGCAGGTGTCAAGCTTCAAGGCGGGCATGGAGTTGAACGACCCGCGCTTTCTTGACATTGCGCAGGAGGACTGGTGGGCGGGCCCGGCCCCCGCAGCCAGCGGTGAGGGCGCAACGGCGCCGAATGCGGTGGCATCGGTCCCTACGGCGGTGATGATGACCGTGTTCCCCAGCGTCATCTTTCAGCAGCAGGTCAACAGCGTGTCCACGCGCCACATCCAGCCCGATGGCAAGGGGGCTTTTGATTTTGTGTGGACGCACTTCGGCTTTGAAGACGACAGCGAAGCAATGACGCAGCGCCGTCTGCGCCAGGCCAATCTGTTCGGCCCGGCGGGCTTTGTGTCGGCCGACGATGGCGAGGTGATCGAGTGGTCGCAAGAAGGCTTTGAGACCAAGCCCGCGCACCGCACGCTGGCCGAGCTGGGGGGGCGTGAGGTGGGCGACACAGACCACATGGTGACTGAGACGCTGATCCGGGGCATGTACGAATACTGGCGCAAGGTGATGGAGGCGTGATCATGGAGTTCCAGACCTACTACGAACTGACGCAGCTTTACGCGCGCTATGCCCGCGCTCTCGACGCCGCAGATTGGGAAGCCTGGCCGGAGTTTTTCATCGAAGACTGCGTGTACAAGCTGCAGCCGCGCGAGAACCACGAGCGCGGGTTTCCGCTGGCCACGCTGGCCTTCGACAGCAAGGGCATGCTCAAAGACCGCGTCTACGGCATCCGCGAGACGCTGTTCCACGACCCCTACTATCAGCGCCATGTGGTGGGTGCGCCGCTGGTGCACAAGGTCGATGCGGATGGCCGCATCCACTGCGAAGCCAACTATGCGGTGCTGCGTACGCGCCTGTCGAAGGAATCGACGGTGTTCAACGTGGGGCGCACGATCGATGAGGTGGTGCCTACGCCGGAGGGCCTGAAGTTCGCGTCGCGCCTGGTCGTCTACGACAGCGAGATGATCCCCAACTCGCTGATCTACCCCATCTGAGGAGCCGCCATGACGACGATGACAACGAACTGGATTGACGCGGCCGCGCAGGACGATGTGCCGCAGGATGACGTGATGGGCCTGGCTATCGCGGGGCGCGACATTGCGCTGTATGGCGTGGGAGGCGAGGTCTTCGCCACCGACAACATGTGCACCCACGGCCATGCACGGTTGTGCGATGGTTTTCTGGAAGGCCACGAGATTGAATGCCCGCTGCACCAGGGTAAGTTTGACGTGCGCAACGGCAAACCCACCTGCGCGCCCGTCACCGAGCCGCTGCGCAGCTACCCCGTGAAGATCGAGGGCGGCCGCGTCTGGCTGGCCTTCGACTGAGAGGCTGAGAGTCTTTTATCCATGCCCGCCTTGCACGCCAAAGCCCCCCGGCTCGTCGTTGCCAATGCTCGCCATAGCCCGAGCTATGGCTGTGCTTTGCGCCTAGATCCGAGGCGTTTTCGCGCGCCTTTCGGGCTCGGCTAAAAAGCTCTCAGCCTCTGAGCCCCGCTTCCCCCAAGAAAAAAGGAGTACCCCATGCTCGATGAGCGACCTGCGGTCGGAGCTGCTGCATTGCCAGATGGCAGTGCAGGCACCCGTCCGATCCACACCATCGTGATCATTGGCGCGGGCCAGGCCGGCGGCTGGGCGGCGCAGACGCTGCGCAGCGAAGGGTTCACGGGCCGCCTGGTGCTGGTCGGTGAAGAGATGCACCCGCCACACGAACGCCCACCGCTGTCCAAGGCCGTGCTGTCGGGCGCGGCCTTGCCCGCGACGACCTGGCTCATGAAGCCCGATGCCTTCAGTGCCCTGGGCGTGGAATGGCGGCCGGGCACGCAGGTGCAACGCATCGACCGCACCGCCCGGCAGGTGCTGCTGTCGGATGGCACAGCGCAGCCCTACGACAAGCTCATCCTGTGCACGGGAGGGCGTGCGCGCCAACTGGATGCGCCGGGTGCCGACCGGGTGCAGCTGCACACGCTGCGCACCATTGAAGACGCGCAGGCGCTGGCGCCCACCTTGGCCCCCGGCCGCAGCGTGGTGGTGGTGGGCGGCGGCTGGATTGGCCTGGAAGTGGCGGCCACGGCGCGCCAGCAGGGCGCCGACGTGGTGGTGGTCGAGACCCAGAGCCGCCTGTGCGAACGCACCGTGCCCGCCGAAATTTCCGACTATCTGCTGGCCTTGCACAGTGCGCAGGGCACGCGCGTGCTGCTGGGCACTGGCGTGCGGGGCTTTGCCCGTGCTGAAGACGGCCGTTCGGAGGTCCTGCTGGCCGATGGCAGTGTGTTGGCGTGCGACACCATCGTGCTGGGCATTGGCCTGGTGCCCAACGACGAGCTGGCGCGCGAGGCGGGCCTGGCCTGCGATGGCGGCGTGCGGGTAGATGCCCAGTGCCGCACGTCTGACCCCGACATCCTGGCCGCAGGCGATGTGGCCGTAGCACCCAACCCGTGGGCGGGCCGGAGCCTGCGGTTGGAGTCCTGGCAGAACGCGCAGGAGCAGGGCATGGCCGCTGCGCGCTCCGCCCTGGGCCAGGCCGTGGACTACCAGCCGCTGCCGTGGTTCTGGTCCGACCAGTACGGCATGAACCTGCAGATCTACGGCATGCCCACGCCTGCGCACCGCGTGGTGCAGCGCGGCGATGCGGCCAGCGGCAGCTTTGTGCTGTTCTACCTGGCGGGCGATGTGGTGCAAGCAGCCATCGGCCCCAACGCGGCGCGTGTATTGCGGTTTGCCCGCCGCTTGATCGAGCAGCGCAAGCCGGTCGATACAGAGCGGCTTGCCGACCCGGCCACACCCATGTCCAAACTTTGATCCAGCGCTGGCGGTGCACGGTTGGCGCTCCGGCGCCATCGGTGGCCACAGCCAACGCTTGTCCCTGCTAACACCTCCCTTGAAGAAAGAAACTGCGATGACGACCACCACCTACCTCTGGACACCACCGCCCGTCTATTCACTGCCTGTGCGGGGCCGCAGCGAGCGCCTGCCCATCCACCGGCTGTTCTTTGTGGGCCGCAACTACCACGCGCATGCGGTCGAGATGGGGCGCCCGGTGGACAAGGCGGTGGAAGTGCCGTTCTACTTCACCAAGGCACCGTCCACGCTGGTGGAGTCTGGCGCGACCGTGGCCTACCCACCTGGCACCCACAACTACCACCACGAAATGGAGCTGGTGCTGGCCATCGGCGGTTCGGGTTTTCGCGTGAGCGAGGCCGATGCGCACCGCCTCATCTACGGCTATGCCTGCGGCCTGGACATGACGCGCCGCGACCTGCAGCTGGTGGCGCGCGACAAGGGCCGCCCGTGGGACCTGGGCAAGGATGTGGAGCAGTCCTCCGTGGTGTCAGAGATCGTGCCCCTGCCCGAGGTGGTGCTGGGCCAGGGCAACCTGGAGCTGTCGGTCAACGGCACCGTGCGCCAGAAGTCCGACCTGTCCAAGCTGATCTGGAACATCCCCGAGCTGATTGCCGACCTGTCCAAGTTCTACCACCTGCAGCCGGGTGACCTGATCTTTACCGGCACGCCCGAGGGCGTAGGCCCTGTGCTGGCGGGCGACCACGTTGAAGGCCATATTGAGGGCGTAGGCAGCATCTCGCTCAACGTCGGCCCGGCGGAGTAGCACGGGCACAAGGCCGTGGAGCCTGCACGAAATCACAGCAACCGTTCACGCTGAGCCTGAACGGATATTTCAAGCTCAAAGAAGCTGGATTGGTCCACCAAGGAGACAAACCCACCATGACCACCGACCTGACGCCTTCACCTGTGCGGCTGCATGCCGTTGCGGGCAAAGGCCAACCCGACCCGACCCCCGAGCTGGAAGCGCTCTACCGAGGCTTCGAGCAAGAGCTGCTGGTACCGCTCTGGACGCAGATCGGCGACCTGATGCCCCGGCACCCCCAATCCAAGGCCGTGCCGCACTTGTGGCGCTGGGACCGCTTGAAGGCCCTGGCCGCACAGGCGGGCGCCATCGTGCCCGTGGGCCGTGGCGGGGAGCGCCGTGCGATTGCGCTGGCCAACCCTGCGCTAGGTGGGCGTCCCTTTGCCACGCCCACGCTGTGGGCCGCCATCCAGTACCTCATGCCCGGCGAAGACGCCCCTGAGCACCGGCACACGCAGCACGCGTTTCGCTTTGTGGTGGAAGGCGAGGGCGTCTGGACCGTGGTCAATGGCGATGCCGTGCGCATGTCGCGGGGCGACTTTCTGCCGCAGGCGGGCTGGAACTGGCATGCCCACCACAACGCAGCCACCGAGCCCATGGCCTGGATCGACGGCCTGGACATTCCGTTCTCGTACTACACCGAGAGCCAGTTTTTTGAAGTGGGACGCGAGAAGCTCCCGCCCGCCGAGCGCACCGCCGCCGAGCGCTCGTACTCCGAAAGGCTGTGGGGCCATCCCGGCCTGCGCCCGGTATCGATGGCGCAGGCGCAGTCCGCCACGCCCCTGTTGGCTTACCGCTGGGTGGACACCGACCGTGCCTTGGCCGACCAGTTCGCGTTGGAGGACGAAGGCCAGGCGGGCACGCTGAGCCCTGGGCATGCAGCGGTGCGCTTTACCAACCCCACCACTGGCGCCGACGTGCTGCCCACCATGCGGACCGAAATGCACCGCGTGCGCTCGGGCGGCGCGACACGGGTGCACCGCGAGGTGGGTTCGTCGGTGTTCCAGGTGTTCGATGGCGGCGGCACCGTCACGGTGGGCGAGCGCACCTGGCCCGTTGCGCGAGGCGACTTGTTTGTGGTGCCTTCGTGGCAGCCGTTCTCGGCCCAGGCATCTGCCGCTGGCGCGCTGGATCTGTTTCGCTTCAGTGATGCGCCGATTTTTGAGGCGCTGCACAGCCACCGTGCGCAGGTCGCAGGTTGAGCACGGTTCCTTGCGCGGACCTTCCACCGTTCAAGGCTGTTCAACCTCTGCCGTTCACGCTGGGCTTGTCAAAGCGCCACGCGGGGGCTTCGACAAGCTCAGCCCGAACGGGTGTTTTTAGTTCAAACGCCCATTTCGCCCACTTCCATAACTTCAAAGAGAGACAACGTGATGTTCAACACCCGACACAACGCCCTACGTACCCCAACGTTCCGCAGTGGTAAAGCGCTTTGGGCCCTGGCCCTCTTGGTTCTATCGACCGCCGTGGGCTTGCCCAACGCCGTGGCGCAGACCTTCCCCGCCAAGCCCATCCGCTCCGTCGCGCCGTATTCGCCCGGCAGTGGCCCTGATGCGGTGATGCGCATCCTCAGCGAGCGGTTGTCGCGCAATTGGGGACAGCAACTCGTCATCGACAACAAGCCGGGTGCCAACGGATTCATCGCTATCGGCGACGCCAAGCGCGCAGCGCCAGACGGCTACACCCTGCTGCAGGTGGACAACACGCACATGGCCTTACAGCCCCATGTGTTCAAGCAGCTGCCCTACGACCCGGCCAAAGATTTTGAACCCGTGGCGCCGGTGTATTTCACGAACTTTTTTGTGGTGGTGGCCGCCAATTCTCCGTGGAAGGATGTGGGTGACCTGATCAAGGCGGCCAAGGCTGCGCCGGGCGACATCACTTACGGCTCCTGGGGCATCGGCAGCGTGGCCCATGTGGGCGCGGCCATGCTCGAAGCAGCGACCGGCACGAAGATGATGCATGTTCCGTACAAGGACATGGGTAGCGTCTACACCTCTGTCGCCATGGGTGACATCAAGTGGGCGTTTGGCACAGCAGCGACGGCTGGGCCGATGTACCAGGCCAAGAAAGTGAAGTTTCTGGCCCTTGCCGCCCCCCAGCGTCTGGCGGGCTTTACCGACATCCCGACCATGGGAGAAGCGGGCGGCCCGACGGGGTTTGAAGTGAAAACCTGGGTGGGCTTGTTCGCGCCCGCTGGCACGCCCAAGGCGGCCATCGAGAAGATCAATGCCGACGTAGGCAAGGTGCTGGCCACCGCGGAGGTCAAGGAGCGCCTGGCGACCTTCGGCTTTGAGCCGTACATCGGCCCGCCAGCCGAACTCACTAAAGCCATCGAACGCGATTCGCGCACGTTCGGTGAAGTCGTCAAGCGCGCAAAGATTGCCCTGGATTGACCATGAAGCTCTATTCCTTTTTTCGAAGCGGAACCTCCCACCGTCTGCGCATTGCGCTGAATCTGAAGGGGCTTGCCTATGAGCAGGTGGCGGTCGACTTGCGGCGCGAGGAGCATCTGGCCCCCGCGTTCAAGGCAGTCAACCCGCAGCAGTTCGTACCAGTCCTAGAGGCTGACTCGCACCGGATGATCCAGTCGCCAGCGATCATCGAGTGGCTCGAAGAGCGCTATCCGCATCCGCCGCTGCTGCCCACCGACATGGCCGATCGCGCGCAGGTGCGCGCCCTCGCAGCCATCGTGGGCTGCGACATTCACCCGATCAACAACCGCCGCATTCTGGAGGCCCTGCGCCACCGCTTTGGTGCCGACGAGACAGCCGTGAATGACTGGTGCGGTACCTGGATTGCGGCGGGCTTTGACGCGATCGAATCACTGCTGGCGCGTAACCCGCAGCGCGGTGATTTCTGCTTTGGCAATCAGCCCACGCTGGCCGACGTCTACCTGGTCCCGCAGGTCGAGAGCGCGCGCCGATTCAAGGTCGATCTGGCGCGTTGGCCGCGGATACAAGCCGTGGACGCGGCCTGTGGGCAGTTGGACGCGTTTCGCAAAGCGGCGCCGGGTGCGCAGCCCGACGCCAGCTGAACCTCAGTCACCCTGCATGTAAAAGGCTTCGGCATGGATGTGGGAAGTCTCCATGCCCTTGCCCAGCGCCAGCAGGGTTGTTGTCTCCACCATCGGTGGTGATCCGCACAGGTAGGCATGCCAGCCACGCAGGCTGGCGTGGTCCTGTTCGATGGCTTGGGTCACCAGGCCGCGCCGCTGGGTGGCAGGGTCTGCGCCCGAGGCCACCACCACATGCACCTTGAGCGCCGGGTGCAGGCTGCGCAGCTCGTCCAGCCACGCCAGGCCATACAGCTCGCGGGGTGAGCGCAGGCCAAAGTACAGATGGATGGGGTTGCGCATGCCAGCGGCCACCGCGCCGCGCACCACCGAGAGCACCGATGCCAGCCCTGTGCCCCCCGCCACGCACAGCATCGGCCCCGTGTGTTGCTGGCGCAGATAGGCGGCGCCCAGGGGCCCGCTGACCTTGACCTTGACCTTGTCCCCCACCTTCAGTTGCTCTGCAATGTAGCTGCTGACCCGGCCCCGGGGCATCAGCTGGATGTGGAATTCGAGCAGGTCTTCTCCCGGCAGGTTCGCCATGGAATAGGGGCGCACATGCGTTGGCGTGAACGCAATTTGCATGTACTGGCCCGGCGAGAACGCAATGGGCTTGGCTACCTTGATCAGCAGGCGCCGGATATCTGCGGCCAGCGGCTCGATGGCTACCACCGTGGCCTTGGCCGAGCGCGCCCGGTGTACTACCGCCTCTTCGGGGGCGGGTACTTCGATCGTGCAAGGCTCGGTCACATAGGTCTGGCAAGCCAGAACGGCGCCGTCCATGCCGTCCAGCGGGCGTTGCTGCTCGCGCCCACCGTCAAGCACTTCGCCATGGAGCACTCTGCACCGGCAGATGCCACAGCGGCCGGACAGGCAGGAGTAGGACATCGGAATCTGCGCTGCGCGCAAAGCGTCGAGCAGATTGACGCCGGGCTTGGTGCGGATCACGCGGTTAAGCGGTTGAACAAGGATGTCCATGGAAGGCTGCCTTTGAGGTCATGCACGACAAGTCATGCGGACAAGTCAAGCGAGCGATTGTGTCTACGATTGTGCCGACGAATCACCGCCTGCAATACCATCCACACTTCATATCACCTGATTTGATGGAGCGGCGATGGAGCTATCGGATATCGACCTGAACCTGCTGGTGCTGTTTCAGCAACTCATGGTCGAGCGGCGTGTGTCCAAGGTGGCCGACAACCTGGGGATCACACAGCCGGCTGTCAGCAATGCGCTGGCCAAGCTGCGCCGCATCTTTGACGACGAATTGTTCCTGCGCACCTCCGGCGGCATGGTGCCCACGCCCTTTGCCGAGCAGCTTGCCGAGCCCGTGGGCTACGCGCTGGGCATGATCCACAGCGGGCTGAACCAGCGCAAGCAGTTCACGCCCGCCACGCTCAAGCGCACCATCACCATGGGCATGACGGACATCGGCGAGATTGTTTTTTTGCCCGCCCTGCTGGAGCGCCTGGGCCGGGAGGCACCCGGTGTCACGTTGAACACGGTGCGCAACAGTGCCACCAATCTGCGCGAAGACATGGAGGCTGGCAAGGTGGACCTGGCCATCGGCCTGCTGCCACAGCTCAAAGCGGGCTTTTTTCAAAGACGTTTGTTCCGCCAGCGGTACGTGTGCCTCTTTCGCAAGGGGCACGCGCTGGACAGGCCAAAGCTGCTGCTCGCGGACTACAAGGCGGCAGAGCATCTGGTGATCGTGTCTGCAGGCACGGGGCACGGCACCGTCGACGAACTGATACAGAAGTCGGGCATCGATCGCATGGTGCGGCTGAGCGTGCCGCACTTCGTGAGCGTGGGCCATATCCTGCAAGGCACGGAACTTGTGGCCACCGTGCCCGAACGCCTTGCACAGAAACTGGTCGAGCCCTTTGGTCTGGTGTCGCGCACGCATCCGGTAAAGCTGCCTGAGGCGCCCATCAGTGTGTTCTGGCATGCCAAGGTGCATCGCGAGCCTGTGAACCAGTGGCTGCGCGGCTTGGTGTTCGAATTGTTTGGCGGCGACCGCCCTGCAAACGATGACGTTCCTTGATGAACTCACTGGGCACCCGCAGCGGTGAAAAATTCCGGCGGCATCGCCCCGCTGCAACCGGGAACAGTCGCTCTGTTTGCCCTAAATCGCTGGAGCGTCCCATCCAGTGCCCTGGTCTGCTGCTGGCTCGGTCGTGCCTGGATGTATCTCGGACGATCAGATCGCTGTAAGTGAGATAAACATGCGGAATGCTCGTGGCGTCACTGTTTCATCGAACGCACAGACACCTTGCTGCCAATGGCTGGTGGCCGCAGCCAACGTGGGTGCTGCTCGGCTATGAGCAGGGCCATGGGGGGGCGATCGTTTTTTGCGTTCTGGACGGTGTTGGAAGTGCATCGTCCAGTGCGGTTGATCCGCCACTTCAAATGGATTGGTTGTCTTCCAAATCACGCATGCCCAGCTCGTCGCACAGCCGACGCACCGTGGCTTGCAGGCTGGCCACCTCGGCCTCTAGTGCTTGCACGCGGGCTTGCAGGGCGGGGGCAGGAGTGTCCAACGGGGGCATGGGGTGGCCGCTGTAGGCCTGCTGGCTGGTGTCCACCGGCCCGCACAGCAGATGGGCCCAGCGGGGCTCGCGAGCGCCAGGGGCGCGGGGCAGCAGCACGACCAGCGGGCCGCCTTTTTCTTCGCTGCGGTTTTGCAATTCGTCCAAAAACGCTTCCACCGAGGAGATATCGGCAAACCGGTGCCAGCGCTCGGCGTTGATGCGCAGCTCGCCCGCCGTCTGGGGGCCGCGCAGCATCAGCAGGCCCAGCAACGCAGTCGACTGGTCGGGCACGCCCACACCGCGCTGAAAGTTGTGTTCCCAGCGTGTGGTGCGGTTGCCGCTGGTCTCAAACACCAGCGTGAGCAGTTTGAGGGCGTCCAGCGCCTCTTGTGCATCGGCGTCGGTGAGCTGCATCACCGGGTCGCGGCTGGACTTTTGGTTGCAGCCGGTGACCAGGCCGTTGAGCGACATGGGGTAGCTGTCGGGCACCGTGCGGGCCTTCTCCATCAGTGTGGCGAGCACGCGGGCCTCGTTGGGGGTGAGGGGGCGGGTGGTGGGGCTGTAGGCCGTGGGTGTGTGCATGGCAGGGATAATCAGCGGCAAATGAAGAACATTGTGATTTTGATCTCTGGCGGTGGCTCCAACATGGCGGCCATCGTTAAAACCGCACAACAAGAACAGTGGGCACAGCGCCATGGCGCGTGCGTGGCAGCCGTGGTGAGCAACAAGGCCGACGCCCAGGGTTTGGGGTTTGCCCGCGAACACGGCATTGCCACCGCCGTGCTGGACCACAAGGCCTTTGCCAGCCGCGAGGCGTTTGATGCAGAGCTGGCTGCCGTGATCGACGCGCACCAGCCCGCGCTGGTGGTGCTGGCGGGCTTTATGCGGATTTTGACGCCCGGCTTTGTGGCGCACTACGCGGGGCGCTTGGTCAATATCCACCCCTCGCTGTTGCCCGCCTTCACGGGGCTGCACACCCACCAGCGTGCCATCGATGCGGGCTGCAAGTTTGCCGGGGTGACGGTGCACCAGGTGACGGCCGAGCTGGACGTGGGCCCCATCCTGGACCAGGCCGTGGTGCCGGTGCTGCCGGGCGACACTGCCGAGACGCTGGCGGCCCGGGTGCTGACGCAGGAGCATGTGATCTACCCCCGTGCCGTGCGGGCACTGGTGCAGAAGCTGCCTGTGGCTTGATTTGCTATTGAAATAATAGCTGCTTGCGCTTTGGGGTAGGGCGCTAGAGGCTGTTTTGATAGGAAGGCTCCGACGCGCGCGGCTCGTCAACTGACGGGCGGCACTCGCACCGCACGGCCAGAACCAGGGTTTGCCGCCCGCACCGCCTCTGCATCCGGGCTGTGGGGCGGTGGTGGCTTCAACTTTGACGGGAGTTGTTTGCTACCGCCTTATGCGACGGCGCTCAACGCCTCAGTGCTGTTGCGACTGCCAAAGTCATTGGCGGCCTGTTCGTAGCGGCGGCGGGCCAGATCGGCCAGCCTGGTCAGGTCACCACGCTGGCTGCTGTCCTTGTTGGCCGACGATGCTGTGTCGCTGCTGCGGGTAAGGCCGCTGCTGGCGGGGGTGGCCGATGCGAACTGGCTGGTCAACTGGTCTACGAACGTCTTGGATTCGCTCGCGCTGATGGTCTTGTCGCCGTCGGTGTCCATCGCGCTGAACAGAGCCGTGACGGCATCTTGCTCGGTCGTTGATGTGGCCCCTGCCAAGCGTTCGGTGAGTGAGACCTCTCCGTCTTCGTTGGTGTCCAGTGGGTCGTAGGTGGTGGCTTCGCTGGTGCCCCCGGCGCCGCCTGGCCCACCAGGGCCACCGGCACCGCGTGGGCCGCCTGCGCCGCCCGCGCCTCCAGGGGGCATGCCAGCGGCCTGTGCGCCGTCACCCGAAGGTCGTCCCGCTTCGAACTCGGCCTGCGTCAGGCTGCCGTCGCTGTCCGAGTCCAGTGCGGCAAAGGCATCGTCGCTGCTCACGCCTGTCTGGCTGGCGGTGCCGCCCGACATGGCTTCCAGCAACGCCTGCAGCTCGGTCTTGCTCACGGAGCCATCGCCATCGCTGTCCACCTTGCCAAACAGGTCGTCGCCCGCTTCGCCGGTGGCTGCCGATGCACTGTCAGTGCTGTCGGTGCTGTCGGTGCTGTTGCGCGACTGGGCAAAGTCCATGGTGGACCTGGCGGGCATGACGCTTTCCATCGTCTTGCCCAGCTCGTCGGCATTGAGGTTGCCGTCGCCGTTGGCATCGTACTGGGTGAGCAGGTCTGCGGCACTGGAGTCGCTCGACGTGCTGGAGGTGCCGGTTTTCTTGGCCACCTTGTCCAGCAAGCCTTGCAGCTCGGTGCTGTCCACGCCGCCGCTACCGTCGGCATCTATTTTTGACAGCAGCCGCTCCGGCGAGGGCCCAGGGCGGCTGGCCCGCTGGACACTGGCACTGGACCAGGCACTGCTGACGCTACTGATGGTCGTCATCGTCGTTCCTTTCGTTCCAAGGGTGTGGGCAACGCTGAACTCGTCTTTGGCGTGTGTTGTGGCCAACACGCGCGGGGATGGTTTCATCGTTGCCTTTTGGGCCATCAGCCAACACCCCGTGGGGCAAAGCAGAAGGTCCTCGGGGCTGCAGAGCCTGCGGTGGCCGGGGAGGGCGCTGGCAGGCCGATACAGCCTGAATCCATTGTTGGTGGGGCGTGTCAATGGCGTTTGTCCGGTTTGTACCAAGGCCGATACAAAGCGCGGTTTCATGCGCTGAATTGGGGGGTAAAACCCCGCCAGTTCTGCGCAAGCCCGTGGCTGGGGGCTGCCTAAACTTGGTGGGTCTTTTAGCCCTGCCCCTGCCCATGCAAACCATTTTGGTGGTGGACGACGATGTCGAGATCACCACCCTGTTGACCGAATACCTGGCCCGCTTTGGCTACACCACGCTGGCGGCGGGCGATGCAGCGGCCATGCGGACGCAACTGGCCGCCCACTCAGTTGACCTGGTCGTGCTGGACGTGATGCTGCCCGGCACCGACGGCATCACCCTGGCGCGCGAGCTGCGCCAGCGCTCTCGTGTGCCCATCATCATGCTCACTGCCCGGGCAGACCCCTACGACCGCGTGCTGGGCCTGGAGATGGGGGCTGACGACTACATGGCCAAACCCTTTGAGCCGCGCGAGCTGGTGGCCCGCATCCAGACTGTGATGCGCCGCCTGGCCCACGAGGGGCAGCCGGCCAGCCAAGGGCCCGACGAAGTGGTGCGCTTTGACGGCTGGGAGCTGCACTGCGTGGAGCGCCACCTGCGCTCGCCGCAGGGCGTGGTAGTGCCGCTGTCCAATGCCGAATTCCGCCTGCTGTGTACCTTCTTGCGCATGCCACGGCGTATCTTCAGCCGCGACCAGCTCATGGAGCAGGCCCGGGGCCGTGCCATGGATGCGTTCGAGCGCAGCATCGATCTGCTGGTCTCGCGCCTGCGCACCAAGCTGGCGGACGACCCGCGCTCGCCCTCCATGATCCGCACCGTGCGGGGCGCGGGCTACCTCTTTCATGTGCACACCCTGCAAGGGCAGGTGGGATGGCTGCGCTGACGCTGCCCGGTGGCCGCGCATGGGCGCGCTCTGCGGTGGTGTGGTTGCTGCCCTCCACGCTGTTTGGACGCCTGGCGGTGCTGCTCATCGTGGCCGTGCTGGCCAGCCATGTGCTGGCGCTGTCTTTGATGTGGGAACTGCGGCCCGCGCCGCCGCACCAGGGCGGGCCAGGAAGCGAGGGGCCACCGCGTGCCTGGGCCGACCGCAGTGCCCCGGTAGCGCCAGGGGCGGTGCCTTCACCCGCCGCGCAAATGCCCCCAGCTGCAGAGCAGAGCGGCCGTGGCGGGCCAGGCCCGCGCCCCGGCCCGCCCAGTTTGCGGCAAGTGCTTGATGCACCCTTGTCGCTGCAATTGGGCTTGCTGCTGGATATTTGTGTGCGCCTGGCCGTGCTGATCGCTGCAGCCTGGTGGGCCGCCCGCTGGCTGGCCCAGCCCATCCACCGCCTGGCCAGCGCCGCGCAAGAGCTGGGGCGCAACCTGGACCGCCCCCCACTGCCCGAAGACGGGCCCACCGAGTGCCGCGACGCCAGCCGCGTCTTCAACCAGATGCAAGAGCGCTTGCGCCAGCAATTGGCTGACCGCGACGGCTTTGTAGCCGCTGTATCGCACGACCTGCGCACGCCGCTCACCCGCCTGCGCCTGCGCGCCGAAAGTCTGGCAGACCCGCAAGACCAGCAGCGCTTTGGCCGCGATATTGCCGAGATGGACGCCATGATCACCGCCACGCTCGATTACCTGCGCGGTGTGGCCCATGCTGAGCCGTTGGCGCTGGTGGATGTGGGGGCGCTGGTGCACAGCCTGGCCGACGACCACCAGGACATGGGCCACGACGTGACCGTGCAGGGCCATACAGCCCCTTTGCCCGTGCAGGCCGGTGCGCTGCGCCGGTGTCTGGACAACCTGGTGGGCAATGCCGTGCGCTACGGCGGCGCGGCCGAGTTGGCGCTGCACGACGGACCAGAGCACCTGCGCATCACCGTGCGCGACCATGGCCCCGGCCTGCCCGAGGCCGAATTGGCCCGCGTGATGGCCCCGTTTTACCGGGTCGAGGCCTCGCGCAATCGCGACAGCGGCGGCGTGGGGCTGGGGCTCACCATTGCGCAAGACATTGCACGCCGCCACGGCGGTCTGCTGCGCCTGAGCAACGCGCCAGCAGGCGGCTTGCTGGCCGAGGTGCTGCTGCCGCGTTCACCCGGTGCGGGCCCAGGCGGGTAGGGCAGGGGCAGCGCTGGTCGCCTGTGTTTTGGCGTGGTTTGAAGTAAAAATAGCTGCTAGCGCTTATTGGATAAGCGCTAGCAGCTATCTATTTGATAGCAATCTAGTCCGCAGCCTCTTTGCCCTTGGCCGGGTCTTGGCATTTCTCAAACCGCTGGCGCAGCACCCCGTCGATCTCTACCTGCTCGGCAAACATGGCGGCCGGGCGCACCCACAGCCCGTGCTCGCCATACAGCGCGCGGTACACCGTCATGGGCTCCAGCGTCTCGCTGTGGCGGGCGGTGCCCACCACTTCGTACATCAGGCCTTTGTAGTGGCGGTACAGGCCGACGGGCGTAGGGGTGAGTGCAGGGAGTTTTTCGTTCATGGTTACTATGGCGGGCTGTACCGGGTGGCGGGGCTGTCATAGCCGCCCCGCGCGGTACGTCCAAAAAAACAAAATGGGAGGGGTTGACCTGTGGAATGGGCAGACTTTGTGCACTTGGTGCGCACCAGCGAGCAAGACAGTGCTGAAAACAGCGGCGCTTACCGGCGCAGCGTAGCCGCTTTTGCCGCCTTGGGCTACGCTTGGGTGCTGGGCTGCTTTGTCCTGGCCCTGGGCCTGGTGGCCTGGGCAGTGCAGCAACTGTTGTTTGGACGCTTTCGCCTGGGGCTGTTGTTGATGCTGCTGGCGGCGGGCAGTCTGTTGTGGTTCAGCCTGCGTGCGCTGTGGCTGCGCATCACCCCGCCTGAGGGTGAAGAAATCACCGCCACCGATGCTCCGGAGCTGTTCGATGCGCTGGAGCGCATCCGCCGCAAGATCAAAGGCCCACCCATCCACCATGTGCTGCTGAGCGACGACTTCAACGCCAGCATCCAGCAGATACCGCGTTACGGCCTGTTTGGCGGTGGGGTCAACTACCTGGTCATCGGGTTGCCCCTGCTGATGGCGCTGGACCGCACCCGCTTCTTGGCAGTGCTGGGCCACGAATATGGCCACCTGCGTGGCGACCACGGCCAGTTTGGTGCCTGGATTTACCGCACCCGCTGGTCATGGATGCAGCTCAACAAAAGCCTGGGCGACGACGAGGGTCTGGCCGGAGCGGCCACACAGGCCTTCTTGCGCTGGTACTTTCCGCGCTTTGCCGCCAAAACCTTTGCCCTGGCGCGCCAGGATGAATACGAAGCCGACAACGTGGCCGGGCGCCTGTCGGGCCGCGAGACCATGGCGGCTGCGCTGATTGAGGTGGAAATCCGGGGCCATTGGCTGCAGACCGAGTTTTGGCGCGACCACTGGTGTACCGCTGCAGCCAACCCGCTGCCCGTGGGACCTTTCCGTGGGCTGCGCCGCCTGATGGCCGACGCGCCCGAGGCGGCCTTCGCCAACGATGCGCTGCGCCAGGCGCTCAAGCGCATCAGCAATCTGGACGACACCCACCCAGGCTTGCGCGACCGACTGGAGGCCCTGGACGTGGCGGGCACCTTGCCCGACTGGTCGCGCGGCAGCGCCCTGGCCCTGCTGGGCAAGGACGAAGCCAAGCGCTGGATCGCCCACTTCGACAAACAATGGTGCGCCGCCAACGCGTCGGACTGGAAGCAGCACCACGCCTGGCTGCAGCGCGTGCGCGCCAGGGCCGAGGCTTTGCAGGCCGGCATGGCCCAGGCCAGCGCCGCCGATTTGGTGGAGCTGGCCCGCCTGCGCAAGCACCTGGACCCTCGCGCCGAAGTGCGTCCCCTGTACGAACTGGCACTGGAGCGCAGCGCCGAGCACCCCGGCGCCCTGCGTGGCCTGGCCCAGTGCCTGCCCGATGGCGACCGCGCGGCCAAGCTGGCCTGCCTGCACCGCCTGTGGGATGCGGGCAGCAACGACCGCTGGTGGGCTGCCCGCACGGCGCTGGCCGAGCTGGAAACCCCCCGCATCGGCTACGACCATGACGCCGCCGCCTTCAAGCAGTGGCGCAAGCGACTGGAGCGTGCCCAGGAGTCTGAAGAACGTGCCTGGGAGGAGTTGAGCAACGCCTCGTACTTCAGCCACATTGCCCGCAACGATCTGAGCGAGTTCGAGCTGGGCGAATTCCAGGCCGAACTGGCCCGCTGCGCGCCCGTGGCCTGCGCCTGGCTGGTGCGCAAGAACCTGCGCGAGCACCCACAGCGCCGGGCCTATCTGCTGTTTGTGGAGCTGCCCGGCATGGACGACGAAGACCGCTACGACCTGTGCCGCTGGCTGGAGCGCACCCTGAGCCTGCCCGGCCCCCTGCTGGTGCTGTGGGCGGGTGAATCACCCACGCTCAAGGAGATCAAGCGCTCGGCGTTTGACCCGGTGTTTTCGCGCTGAGGGCCTGTTTGGCGGGCTATGCGGCGCGGTGCAGCCAGCCCACAGAGGGTATAGCCCGGGGGAAGCCACGCCCATAGTGGGACAATCGGGGGATGCATCCCAAAGTCCTTCTCGACGCCTGTGCCGAATTGGTTCGGCTCACCCTCACTTTTGAACACCCGGCTGACGCCGTGGTGTCCCGCTACTTTCGCGACAACCGCGGCCTGGGCCCGCGCGAGCGCGCCACGCTGGCCGAAACGGTTTATAACGTGCTGCGCAAAAAGCTCTTGTTCGACCACTTGGCTCCCTCGGGCTCGGGCTCCAAAGAGCGCCGGCTGGCCATCCTGGGCTTTCACGGTCCGCGCGATTTTCTGAAAAGCGCGCTCACCGATCAGGAAAAGAACTGGCTGGAGCAGTGCGACACCGTCAGCCCTGACGACCTGATGGAGCGCCACCGCCACAACCTGCCCGAGTGGCTGGTGCAGCCCCTCAAGGACCAGCTGGGCAACGACTTCTGGCCCCTGGCCGAAAGCATGGCCCAGAACGCGCCGCTGGACTTGCGCGTCAACGTTTTGAAAGAAAAACGGGCTGACGTGCAGAAGGAGCTTGCGCAGGCAGCTATTAAATCTGTAGCGACGCCTTATTCCCCCTGGGGCCTGCGCATCGAGGGCAAGCCCGCGCTGACCAAGCTGGACGCCTTCACCCGGGGTGCCATCGAGGTGCAGGACGAAGGCTCGCAGCTGCTGGCGCTGCTGCTGGACGCCAAGCGTGGCGAGATGGTGGTGGACTTCTGCGCCGGTGCCGGTGGCAAGACCCTGGCGATTGGCGCCACCATGCGCAGCACGGGCCGGTTGTACGCGTTTGATGTGTCGGCCCACCGGCTTGATGCCCTCAAGCCCCGCATGGCCCGCAGTGGCCTGTCCAATGTTCACCCCGCAGCCATCGCGCACGAGCGTGATGAGCGTGTGAAGCGCCTGGCCGGCAAGATCGACCGGGTGCTGGTGGATGCCCCCTGCTCGGGCCTGGGCACCTTGCGCCGTAACCCTGACCTCAAGTGGCGCCAGTCTGCCAAGGCCGTGCAAGAGTTGGTGGCGAAGCAAACCGCCATCCTGGACAGCGCCGCCGGCCTGCTCAAGCCCGGTGGCCGCTTGGTGTACGCCACCTGTAGCATCCTGCCGCAAGAGAACGAAGCCATTGCCGAGGCCTTCAGCGCGGCGCACCCCGATTTCATCCCGCTGGATGCGGGTGAAACCCTGGCCCAGCTCAAGGTGGCGCAGGCCGCCAGCCTGTGCAGCGGTGGCGAAACGGGCAGCGCCTATCTGCGCCTGTGGCCCCACCGCCACCAGACCGACGGGTTCTTTGCCGCCGTGTGGACGCGCAAAGACTGAGCTTGGCGCCACCTCGGGCTGCCCGCTTTGCGCGGCCCGGGCGTCAACCTGTGGTGAACCCTGAACCACAAAAAGTAACGCGGTTCTAAAATGAAATCGGTCCTTCGCCTGTCGGCGGAGCCGTGTCTGCGTGTGAAAAGGCTGGAAAAGATATGTTGTTACCCGACTGGGCTGTACTGAACGCCGCCATCGACTGGCTGGGCCACGGCCTGTGGGACTTGGCCTGGTGGCAAATCGTGCTCTACACCTTGCTCACCACCCACATCACGATTGCGGCGGTGACCATCTTCTTGCACCGTGCACAGGCCCATCGGGCGCTGGATCTGCATGCCATCCCCTCGCACTTTTTCCGCTTCTGGCTGTGGGTGGGCACGGGCATGCAGACCAAGGAATGGGTAGCCATCCACCGCAAGCACCACGCCAAGTGCGAAACGCCGGACGACCCGCACAGCCCGCAGACGCGGGGGCTGGACACCGTGATGTGGCGCGGTGCCGAGCTGTACCGTGCTGAGGCCAATAACCCCGAGACCCTGCAGAAGTTTGGCCACGGCACACCCAACGACTGGGTGGAGCGCAACGTGTACAGCCGCTTTGGCTGGCAGGGCGTGGGCCTCATGCTGATTCTGAACCTGGCCTTGTTCGGCGCCGCAGGTGCTGCGGTGTGGGCGGTGCAGATGGTCTGGATTCCGTTCTGGGCGGCAGGTGTCGTCAATGGTGTGGGGCACTTCTGGGGCTACCGCAACTTTGAGGCGCAAGACGCCAGCACCAACCTCTCGCCCTGGGGCATCCTGATTGGCGGGGAAGAGCTGCACAACAACCACCACACCTACCCCACGGCGGCCAAGTTCTCGGTCAAGCCGTTCGAGTTCGATATTGGCTGGCTGTACATCAGCCTCATGCAAAAGGTGGGTTGGGCCACCGTGAAGAAGGTGCCACCCAAGCTGCAGCTGGGCGCCATCAAACCCGTGGCCGATGAGAAGACGCTGGAAGCCTTGATTGCCAACCGCTACGAAGTGATGGCCGGCTATGCGCGTGGCGTGCGCCAGGCCTGCAAGGAAGAAATGGCCGGGCTCAAGGCGCGCCGTGGGGATGTGTCGGTGCTCAAGGCCGCCAAGCGCTGGCTGCACCGTGATGCCGAGAAGGTACCTGCTCTGGCCTTGCCGCAGCTGGCCCAGGTGCGCGCAGCCTACCCGGCGCTCGACAAGATGGTCACCATGCGGGAGGAGCTGCGCCAGCTGTGGCTTAACACCACCCAGTCACGCGAGCAGCTCACGGCCGATTTGCAGGCCTGGTGCCGCCGGGCCGAAGAAAGTGGCATCGCCACATTGCGCGATTTTTCGCTACGCCTGCGTTCTGCCCAGGCTTGAGGCAGCGGTGCGCCGGGGCAGCGCATTGCCCCAGCGTTGAATGTTCCACCAGATTTGCCGCAGCCACGCAGCTGCGCTGGGGCCTTTGGCTGGCTCTGTGCACAGCACCCGCGCTGGGGCGGTACCCACGTTGCGCAGGTGTACCCAGGTGGCCGTCTCTTGCCCGTCAGGCTGCAGCATGTCGCCCGCATGCAAAGCCTGCCGCCTGGTGGACAGCACCTGGCCGTATACCAGGGGCCCCGTGGCAACGTCTACCGATCCCTGCAGCACCTGCAGTGTGGCCCCGGGTGGCAGGCAAGTCAGCCGGTGTTGCCCAGCGCCCAGGGGCAGGGTGTAAGAGGGCGGCGGTGCGCTGAAAGCGGTGGGGCTTTGGGGTGACTGCATGGGGGCTCCGTCGTTTGCAGGGTTAAGAACCTGTTCAAAGGCCTCTAGGGGCCCTCTGCACGAATCACCGCGCCGTGTGCATCTGCGGAATCGGGCGGTCTGCGGCGTTACAAATACTCGCAATAGCGATGGCTATTGCTGCGTTTTGCGCCTTGCAGCCCATCCCGATCTGCAGCGCACACTTGGTCAGCTTGATTCGTGCAGAGGATCCCTAGCTTAAGAAAACAGGGGCTGTTTGGGCAGGCACACAGCTGGTGCTCTTGGAGCAGAACAGTTGCGATAAGCAAGGCGCTGTTATGGTGCTGTTGCTGTGGTTCTGTATCTGTTGTGCCTTCTGGCTTGTGGGCATGATGGGCGGACCCGTTCAGTTCTTTCCCTTTGAACCGGCTCTCACGCTCGCCATGACCCGCTCCGAAAACCGCTCAGATACCCCGCGTTACCGCCAGTTGGCGGCCTTGTACGAGCAGGCGATCGCCTCTGGCAGCTTGCAGCCGGGCATGCGCATGCCCTCGGTGCGTGAGCTGTGTCAGCGCCACCAGGTCAGCTTGACCACAGCGCTGCAGGGGCTGCGCCACCTGGAGGCCCAGGGCTGTGTCGAGGCGCGCGAGCGCGTGGGCTACTTTGTGCGTGCGCCGGGCAGCGCCAGCCTGCCCCGTGCGCGTGAGCCTGAGGTGTGCGAGCCGTTGCCCAGCGACCCCCGCGTGTTTGCGGGCATCAATGAGCGCATCTCCCTGTTTTTGGAAAAAGCCCGGCTGGCGGGCCCGCTGCCACTGGACCTGGGCAGCGCCATGCCGGCCCCGAGTTTGTTTGATGCCACGGCGCTGAACCGGCTGGCGCACAGCCTGCTGCGCGAGCAGCCCGACATCCTGGTTTATGGCCCCTCGGCGCCCACCACCCACCCAGAGTTTCAGCAGGCCATGGCCCGCCACGCCCTGGGGTTTGGGCTGAGTTTGGCGCCCAGTGACATCAGTGCCACCCTGGGCAATTCAGAGGGGGTGAACCTGGCTTTGGATGCCGTGGCTGAGCCGGGCGATGTGATCGCTGTTGAGTCGCCCACCTTCTTTGGCATCTTGCAGGCCATTGAGGTGCGCGGGCTGCGGGCGCTGGAGATTCCCAGCAGCCCGCACACCGGCATGTCGCTGGAGGCGCTGGAGCTGGCCGCGCGCAACGAGCCGCGCCTCAAGGGGGTGGTGGTGGTGCCGCACCTGCAAATGCCGCAAGGCAGCGTGATGCCCGATGCCCACAAACAGCGCCTGGTGGCGCTGTGCGTGGAGTATGGGCTGGCGTTGGTGGAGGACGACATCTACCGGGAGTTTGTTGAAACCTCGCACCCACTGCGTCCCGTCAAGGCGTGGGACCGGCCTGGGGATGCGGGCCAGGTGATTTACTGCGCGTCGCTCAGCAAGAGCTTTGCCCCCGGGCTGCGCCAGGGCTGGATGAGTGCGGGTCGGTGGCAGGCCCGGGTACAGATGCTCAAGTTTGCCAGCACGCGCAACATGCAGACTTGGTCGCAACTGCTGGCGGCGCGCAGCGTGAATTCGCCCGGTTATGAGCGCCATTTGCGTCGCCTGCGTGCACAGCTGCGTTTGCAGCGTGAGCAGTCCGCACGGGCCGTGGCGCGCTATTTTCCGCAGGGAACGCGGCTGAGTTTGCCGCCGGGCGGGCTCAGCCTGTGGCTGGAGCTGCCCGTCGGCATTTCGTCCACGCGCCTGTACGACCAGGCTCTGCAGTGCGGCATCCGCATTGCGCCGGGGCCCATGTTCTCCAATACCGGGCGGTATGAGCATTTTTTGCGGTTGAGCTGCGGCATGCCCTTCACGCCACAGGTGGAAGAGGGCTACCGCACTCTGGGTGAGCTGATGGCGCAGCAACTGGGGCAGGGCAGGGGTGTGACGTGCCTGTCGCGCTTGCTGTACCCCGGGCTGCCTGAAGCTGTCTGAGGTATGGGCTGGTGGGGGGGGCTCGGCCTAGGCCATAGACGCAAAAAAACCGCCGAACATTGCTGTTGGGCGGTTTTGGGGAATTTGGCGAAATGCCGCTGAATTACTTCAGCTTCATTTCCTTGTATTCCACATGCTTGCGAGCTTTTGGATCAAATTTCATGATCAGCATTTTCTCGGGCATGGTCTTCTTGTTCTTGGTCGTGGTGTAGAAGTGGCCAGTACCCGCAGTGGATTCCAGCTTGATCTTGTCGCGTCCGCCTTTGCTTGCCATGGTGCTTCTCCTTAAGCCTGACCACGTGCACGCAGGTCTGCGAGCACCGAGTCGATACCGTTCTTGTCGATCAAACGCAGGGCAGCGCTCGAAACGCGCAGGCGAACCCAGCGGTTTTCGCTCTCAACCCAGAAACGGCGGTATTGCAGGTTCGGCAGGAACCGGCGCTTGGTTTTGTTGTTGGCGTGGGAAACGTTGTTCCCGACCATGGGCTTCTTGCCCGTTACGTCGCAGACGCGTGCCATGAGGACACTCCGATAACTTATTAACGGCCATTTACGGGCGCCCCGGCACAGTGCACGGGGCTCGCTAGCGGCCTCACCTCGCCAGAAAGGGTGGCGGTAACCCGATTGCAGAATCTGAAGATCCACCAGGTTTGGCGGGCAGGATTCAGCAAAGCCGCAGATTATAGCCTGCAGCCTTCTTTTTGATCAAGCCTCTTGTTCCAGGAAGCGCTGCGCGTCCAGTGCGGCCATGCAGCCCGTGCCAGCGCTGGTGATGGCCTGGCGATACACGTGGTCTTGCACGTCGCCTGCGGCAAACACGCCGGGCACGCTGGTTTGCGTGGCAAAGCCCTTGAGGCCGCCTTGCGTGACGATGTAGCCGTTGTCCATCTCCAGCTGGCCCTGGAAGATTTCGGTGTTGGGGGCATGGCCAATGGCGATGAAGCAGCCCTTGAGTTCGATGTCCTGGGTGCTGCCGTCTTGCGTGCTCTTGATGCGGATGCCAGTCACGCCGGTGTTGTCACCCAGCACTTCGTCCAAGGTGTGGAACACCTTCAGCTCGATCTTGCCTGCCGCCACTTTCTCATTGAGCTTGTCCACCAGGATGGGCTCGGCCTTGAATTTGTCGCGGCGGTGCACCAGGGTGACCTTGCGGGCGATGTTCGACAGGTACAGCGCCTCTTCCACGGCCGTGTTGCCGCCGCCCACCACGCAAACGTCTTGCTCGCGGTAGAAGAAGCCGTCGCAGGTGGCGCAGCCCGAGACGCCCCGGCCCATGAAGGCTTCTTCAGACGGCAGGCCCAGGTACTTGGCCGATGCACCCGTGGCCAGGATCAGCGCGTCACAGGTGTAGGTGCCGCTGTCGCCTGTCAGTGTGAAGGGGCGCTTGCTGAAGTCGACCTTGTTGATGTGGTCGAAAATGATCTGGGTCTTGAAGCGCTCAGCGTGCTCCAGAAAACGCTGCATCAGGTCGGGGCCTTGCACGCCGTGCACATCGGCGGGCCAGTTGTCCACTTCGGTGGTCGTCATCAGCTGCCCGCCTTGGGCCATGCCGGTGATGAGCACGGGGTTCAGGTTGGCACGTGCCGCATAGACGGCAGCGGTGTAGCCTGCAGGGCCAGAGCCAAGGATCAGAACTTTCGCGTGTTGGGTGGTGGACATGGTACAAGCCTGTGTTTTGCGCGCCGACCGGTAGAGTGGCGCTGTTGGAGAATGGGGGAGGGCCGCCAAGTATCCGCTGGGCGGAGGCTTTCAAGGGCAGTCCGTTTTCAATCAAGGCGATTGTAAGAACCCATCAAAAACCTGTAGAACTTACGCAAATCCGGCGGTAGCCCCCTGCTGTGCCTGTGGGCCTGGGCCGCGTGTTGCGCAAGCCATGACCTGTTGCGGCGCCAGTGGAGCCGCGTCCTTTGTTGAGGAGAAGTCTTTCCATGTCGACGATGTTGTCCAATCTGGACCTGCTGCGCCGGGTGCCTTTGTTTTCGCTGTTGACGGTGGCCCAGGCCGAGGTCATTAGCGGGGCTGTGACCAAGCGCCGATTCAAGCGGGGCGAGGTGCTGGTGGAGCAGGGACAAAAGTCCAATGCCCTGTCCATCTTGCTCACAGGGCGCGCGCGCGTGGTGTCGGCAGACAGCCGGGGTCGCGAGGTGATTCTGGCCACGCTGGGCCCGGGGGACTACATCGGCGAGATGAGCATCATTGACAACGAACCCCACTCGGCCACGGTGCGCGCCGAGGTACAAACCGACGTGCTGCTGCTGGGTCGCGCAGACTTTGCCCGCTGCCTGTCAGAGAACGCGTCCATGTCTTTGGTCGTGATGCGCGGTCTGGTCAAGCGTTTGCGCCATGCCGATCGAAAAATTGAGTCACTGGCGTTACTGGATGTGTATGGCCGCGTGGCCCATGCGCTGCTGGATTTTGCGGTGGAGGATGCGCAGGGGCAGTGGGTGATCCGCGAGAAGATTTCCCGCCAGGATTTGGCCAAGATGGTGGGGGCTTCGCGCGAGATGGTGAGCCGCGTGATGAAGGACCTGGAAGAGCGCGCCTTCATCCAGACCCAACCCAACGGGTCGACCTTGCTCAAGGAGCGTCTCAACGCCCTGAGTTAAGGGGCTGGGCCCGCTGGTGCGGGTCTCGACCCCCGCTGCCCATGGGGTAAGCTTGCCCGGCACGTTTATGACTTATTCCCTCAATACCCTGAATGCCTCTGCAGCGGCCAAGTCGCCCCCCCGAACGGGCGCCGCCCGGTTCGGTCATGAGGTCAGTTTGCTGGTGGGCCTGCTGGCCCTGATTTTCTGGTTGCTGGCGCTGGTCAGTTACTCCGCACAAGACCCCTCCTGGTCCTCCTCGGGCGTGGGGGCTTCGCGCATGGTGTCCAACTGGGCGGGGCGCCTGGGGGCGTGGCTTGCCGATGGCAGCTACTTCGCGTTTGGCTTTTCGGTGTGGTGGTGCGTGGCGGCGGCCGTTTGTGCCTGGTTTTCATCACTCGCCCGCTGGATGCGGGGGGGCGAAATGCCCGAGGGCTCGCCTTCGCCAGCCGTGCGCCGCGCGGTGTTCTGGGTAGGGTTGGTGCTGCTCGTCAGTGCCAGTGCGGCCTTGGAGTGGTCGCGCCTGTACCGGTTTGAGCCCTACCTGCCCGGTGGGCATGGGGGCGGTGTGCTGGGCTACACCGTGGGGCTTGGGGGCATGAAGTGGCTGGGTTTCATGGGCTCTGGGCTGGCTTGCATCGTGCTGCTGGTGCTGGGGGCTTCCATGGTGTTCCGGTTCTCCTGGGGGCATGTGGCCGAGTGGCTGGGTGCGCGCATGGACGCGCTGGTGCAGTCGAGCCTGGCCAGCCGCGAAGTGGCCAAGGACGTGGCCGTGGGCCGCAAGGCCGCCCGTGAGCGTGCCGTGGTGGTGCGTGAAGAGCGCACCGAGAGCGAGGAGCACCACCCCGAGCCTGTGCAGATCATTGAGCCTGTGCTGGTGGATGCCCCGCAGAGCGCACGCGTCGTCAAAGAGCGGCAAAAGCCCCTGTTCACCGAGATGCCCGACAGCAAGCTGCCGCTGGTGGACCTGCTCGATGGCCCACTGCAACGCCAGGAAACCGTGGCGCCCGAGACGCTGGAGATGACCAGCCGCCTCATCGAGAAAAAGCTCAAGGACTTTGGCGTGGAAGTGCGCGTGGTGGCCGCCATGCCCGGCCCAGTGATCACCCGCTACGAGATCGAGCCCGCCACGGGCGTGAAGGGCTCGCAGATCGTGGGCCTGGCTAAGGACTTGGCGCGCTCGCTCAGTTTGGTGTCGATCCGCGTGGTGGAGACCATCCCGGGCAAGAACTTCATGGCGCTTGAGCTGCCCAACGCCAAGCGCCAGTCCATCCGTCTGTCCGAGATTTTGGGCTCGCAGATTTACCACGAGGCCAAGAGCATGCTCACCATGGGCCTGGGCAAGGACATTGTGGGCAACCCGGTGGTGGCCGACCTAGCCAAGATGCCCCACGTGCTGGTGGCCGGTACCACGGGCTCGGGCAAATCGGTGGGGATCAACGCCATGATCCTTTCGCTGCTCTACAAGGCCGAGGCACGCGATGTCCGCCTGTTGATGATCGACCCCAAGATGCTGGAAATGTCCGTCTACGAAGGCATCCCGCACCTGCTGGCGCCGGTCGTGACGGACATGAAACAGGCCGCGCACGGCCTGAACTGGTGCGTGGCCGAGATGGAGCGCCGCTACAAGCTCATGAGCAAGCTGGGCGTGCGCAACCTGTCAGGCTACAACGCCAAGATCGACGAAGCCAAGGCGCGTGAGGAGTTCATCTACAACCCCTTCAGCCTGACGCCCGAAGAGCCCGAGCCGCTGCAGCGCCTGCCGCACATCGTGGTCATCATCGACGAGCTGGCCGATTTGATGATGGTGGTGGGCAAGAAGATCGAAGAGTTGATTGCCCGCCTCGCACAAAAGGCGCGGGCTGCGGGCATTCACCTGATCTTGGCCACCCAGCGCCCCAGCGTGGATGTGATCACGGGCCTGATCAAGGCCAATATTCCGACCCGCATCGCGTTCTCGGTGGGCTCCAAAATCGACAGCCGCACCATTTTGGACCAGATGGGTGCGGAGGCGCTGCTGGGCATGGGCGACATGCTCTACATGGCCAGCGGCACGGGCCTGCCGATTCGGGTGCATGGCGCTTTTGTCAGCGATGAAGAGGTGCACCGCGTGGTCAGCTACCTCAAGACCCAGGGCGAGCCCGACTACATCGAAGGTGTGCTGGAGGGCGGAACTGTCGAAGGTGACGGCGATCTGTCTGCAGACGGCGGGGGTGAAGGCGGTGAAAAAGACCCCATGTACGACCAAGCCGTGGAAGTGGTGCTCAAGGACCGCAAGGCCAGCATCTCTTACGTCCAGCGCAAGCTGCGCATTGGCTACAACCGGTCGGCGCGCTTGCTGGAAGACATGGAGAAAGCTGGGCTGGTCAGTGGCCTGACCACCAGCGGCCAGCGCGAAGTGCTGGTGCCCGCGCGCGAGTCTTAGACATCTACACGGGCCGCTGTGCGGCCTTTTTGCGGTGTTGGCTGACTTGGGTAAACCGGTTTGGGGCCTAAGGTGTCTGCCGCCGTCGCATTTGAGGAATTCGTTTTGAAAAAAATCGTCACTACTATTTTGATAGCTGCCAGCGCTGGTCTGGCAAGCGCTGACGGGCTTAAAAGCCTGGAAGGCTTCATGAAGGGCACGCACACCGGGCGTGCGGACTTCACGCAGGTGGTCACCGCGCCGCCCAAAGATGGGCAGGCCGCCCGCAGCAAAACTTCCAGCGGCACGTTTGAGTTTCAGCGCCCAGGGCGCTTTAAGTTTGTCTATCAAAAGCCGTTTGAGCAAACCATCGTGGCCGATGGGCAAACCCTGTGGCTGCTGGATGTGGACCTGAACCAGGTTACCCAGCGCTCGCAGGCGCAGGCTCTGGGCTCCACACCCGCCGCGCTGATTGCCTCGGCGGCAGACTTGTCGGCGCTGCGGGCCGATTTCACGCTTGAATCAGCCCCCGACCAGGACGGTTTGCAATGGGTGCAGGCCACCCCCAAGGCCAAGGACGGGCAACTGCAAAGCGTGCGCGTGGGCTTTGCGGGCGAGCAACTGACGGCGCTCGATATTGTGGACAGCTTTGGCCAGCGCTCGGCCATTCGGTTCAAGGGCATGCAGGTCAACCCCGCACTGCCTGCGGGCACCTTTCAGTTCAAGCCGCCTGCGGGTGCGGATGTGGTCAAGCAATAAGCCCTCACAGCACCTGGACCAAGCCACTGTGGTCAGCAGGGGATGCTATGGTTTGCATAGCTGCTAGCGCTCATTGGTAAAGCGCTGCAGGCTATTTTTATCCTTGTTTTCATTTGCCCGTGGCGGGGCCTTCTGACCGACCTGCTTTGTGCCTAGGTGCTATACCCCATGAGCCGAAAACCCTCTGACTCCACCCCAAGCCCGTTGGGCTTGCACCAGCCTTTGGCCGAAATTTTGCGCCCGCGCACCCTGGCCGAGGTGGTGGGCCAGCAGCATGTGCTGGGGCCGGGCATGCCGCTGCGGCTGGCGTTCGAGTCGGGCCGCCCGCACAGCTGCATTCTGTGGGGCCCGCCGGGCGTGGGCAAAACCACCATTGCCCGGCTGATGGCCGATGCGTTCGACGCGCAGTTCATCAGTATCAGTGCGGTGTTGGGGGGGGTGAAGGACATTCGCGAGGCGGTAGAGCGTGCCCAGGCGGCGCGCGACGGGTTGATGCAGCAGCGCACCCTGGTGTTTGTGGACGAGGTGCACCGCTTCAACAAGAGCCAGCAGGACGCCTTTTTGCCGCATGTGGAAAGCGGCCTGTTCACCTTCATCGGTGCGACCACCGAGAACCCCTCGTTCGAGGTGAACTCCGCGCTGCTGTCGCGGGCGGCGGTGTATGTGCTGCAGCCGTTGTCGGCTGACGATTTGAAGCAAATTGTGGCCCTGGCGCAATTCCATCAAGCGGTACCAGCTATGGAAAGCATAGCAATTGACCGCCTGGTGGCCTATGCCGATGGCGATGCCCGCAAGCTGCTCAACACGCTGGAGACGCTGGCCATGGCGGCCACGCAGGAGAAGCTGGCCGAGATCACCGATGCCTGGCTGCTCAAGGTGCTGGGTGAGCGCATGCGCCGCTACGACAAGGGCGGCGAGCAGTTCTACGACACCATCAGCGCGCTGCACAAATCGGTGCGCGGCTCTGACCCCGATGCGGCGCTGTACTGGCTGGTGCGCATGCTCGACGGCGGTGCCGATCCGCGCTACATGGCTCGCCGCCTGGTGCGCATGGCCAGTGAAGACATCGGTCTGGCTGACCCGCGTGCCCTGCGGCTGGCGCTGGATGCCGCCGAGGTGTACGAGCGCCTGGGCTCGCCCGAGGGCGAACTGGCCTTGGCCGAATGCGTGGTCTATCTGGCCGTGGCCCCCAAGTCCAACGCGGTCTACAAGGCCTACAACGCCGCCAAAGCCTGGGTGAAGCAGGACGGCACCCGGCCGGTGCCCATGCACTTGCGCAATGCGCCCACGCAGCTGATGAAGCAGCTGGACTACGGCAAGGGCTACCGCTACGCCCATGACGAGGTGGACGGCTTTGCTGCGGGCGAGCGGTATTTGCCCGACGACATGCCCGAGCCCGGCTTTTATGAGCCCGTGGAGCGGGGGCTGGAGATCAAGATTGCGCAAAAACTGCGCGATTTGCGCGAGCGCAATGCGACGGCTTCGGCTACTACTTCGGATGCGCCGGGCGATGCCGAAAACGGCTGAAAACCCCGACCGGGGTCAACAATTTGCCTCTTTATGCCGACCTTGCATGAGGGTGGTAATAAGTTTGCACATCATTTGCAGTAGGTCTATCAAAATTCCTTATGCATAGCGTTTGCGCCTGATGGAGCGCAAATCCACGGGAAAACCCCGCCAATACTGGCGTGGGGGCGAATCGACTACTGGCTACAATCCCGACCACAAACCCGCGCAGCAGCATTTCTGGCGGGTTTTTTGCTAGATGGCAGTCGGGCCCAAAAGGCTGCACCGATTTCGGTGCCTGCAAGATGGGCACGTCACAAACGAAGGACTTTTTTTATGGACATTTTGCTGCAGCAGATCATCAACGGTCTGGTATTGGGCAGCATGTACGCCTTGATAGCCTTGGGCTACACGATGGTGTACGGCATTATTCAACTGATCAATTTCGCCCACGGCGAGGTATTGATGATCGGTGCACTCACCAGTTGGAGCTGTATCGGCCTGATGCAAGAGGCCATGCCCGGCGCGCCAGGGTGGCTCGTTTTGCTTTTGGCCACGGTGATCGCCTGTATCGTCGCCGCCAGCCTCAATTTCGTCATTGAAAAAGTGGCCTATCGACCCCTGCGCAGCAGCCCCCGGCTGGCTCCGCTGATCACGGCGATCGGGATGTCCATCTTGCTGCAAACGCTGGCAATGATCATCTGGAAGCCCAACTACAAGCCCTATCCCACGTTGCTGTCCAGCACCCCCTTCGAAGTGGGCGGCGCTTTCATCACCCCCACGCAGATCCTGATTCTGGGCGTGACGGCCGTGGCACTGGCTTCGCTGGTCTATCTGGTCAACCACACCAACCTGGGTCGCGCCATGCGTGCCACGGCGGAGAACCCCCGCGTGGCCTCTTTGATGGGTGTGAAGCCTGACATGGTGATTTCGGCCACCTTCATCATTGGCGCCATCTTGGCGGCCATCGCCGGCATCATGTATGCCTCCAACTACGGCACCGCGCAGCACACCATGGGCTTTTTGCCTGGTTTGAAGGCTTTCACGGCTGCGGTGTTTGGCGGTATCGGCAATTTGGCCGGTGCGGTGGTGGGCGGCATTTTGCTGGGCTTGATCGAAGCCATCGGCTCGGGCTACATCGGCACCTTGACGGGCGGTGTGCTGGGCAGCCACTACACAGACATCTTTGCGTTCATTGTGCTCATCATCATCCTGACGCTGCGCCCCTCGGGCCTGCTGGGTGAGCGTGTGGCGGATCGCGCCTGAGGAGCCTCACACCATGAAGAACACCAAAATCAACTGGATCCTGGGCGGCATTGCGCTGCTCGTCCTGCCGCTGATCCTGCAATTCTTTGGCAACGCCTGGGTGCGTATCGCCGATCTGGCCTTGCTGTACGTGATGCTGGCCCTGGGCCTGAACATTGTGGTGGGCTACGCAGGCCTGCTCGACTTGGGCTACGTGGCGTTTTACGCCGTGGGCGCCTACCTGTTTGGCCTGATGGCCTCGCCGCACCTGGCAGACAACTTTGCGGCCTTTGCTGCGATGTTCCCCAACGGCTTGCACACCTCCCTGTGGCTGGTGATTCCGCTGGCGGCTTTGCTGGCGGCCCTGTTTGGGGCTTTGCTGGGTGCGCCTACGCTCAAGTTGCGGGGTGACTACCTGGCCATCGTGACGCTGGGCTTTGGCGAAATCATCCGCATCTTCTTGAACAACCTGGACCACCCCGTCAACCTGACCAACGGCCCCAAGGGCATTGGCCAGATCGACTCGGTCAAGATCTTTGGCCTGGACCTGGGCAAGCGCCTGGAGCTGTTCGGCTTTGATATCAACTCCGTCACGCTGTACTACTACCTGTTCATGATCCTGGTGGTCATCAGCGTGGTGATTTGCTACCGCTTGCAGGACTCGCGCGTGGGCCGCGCCTGGATGGCCATCCGCGAAGACGAAATTGCTGCCAAGGCCATGGGCATCAACACCCGCAACCTCAAGCTGCTGGCCTTTGGCATGGGCGCCTCGTTTGGCGGCGTGTCGGGCGCCATGTTCGGTGCCTTCCAGGGCTTCGTCTCGCCCGAGTCGTTCAGCCTGATGGAATCCGTGATGATCATCGCCATGGTGGTGCTGGGCGGCATTGGCCACATTCCTGGCGTCATTCTGGGCGCCATCTTGCTGGCCGCATTGCCTGAAGTGCTGCGCTATGTGGCAGGCCCGCTGCAGGCCATGACCGACGGCCGTCTGGACTCGGCCATCCTGCGCCAGCTGCTGATTGCCCTGGCCATGATCGTCATCATGCTGCTGCGTCCCCGTGGCTTGTGGCCTGCGCCCGAGCACGGCAAGAGCCTGACCCAGAAGACTTGAACCCATCGCAGAAAGTTAGAACATGGCAGAAAAATCCAACGATGTGGTGCTCAAGGTTGCAGGCATTTCCAAGCGCTTCGGCGGCCTGCAAGCCCTCTCTGATGTGGGCATCACGATTGAACGCGGTCAGGTCTATGGCCTGATCGGCCCCAACGGCGCTGGCAAGACCACGTTTTTCAACGTGATCACCGGTCTGTACACGCCCGATAGCGGCACCTTTGAGCTGGCAGGCAAGCCGTATGAGCCCACGGCGGTGCATGAAGTGGCCAAGGCGGGCATTGCCCGCACGTTCCAGAACATCCGCTTGTTTGCAGAAATGACGGCGCTGGAGAACGTGATGGTGGGCCGCCACATCCGCACCAAGTCCGGTCTGCTGGGCGCGGTGCTGCGCACCAAGGCCTTCAAGGACGAAGAGGCCGCCATTGCCAAGCGCGCGCAAGAGCTGCTGGACTATGTGGGCATCGGCAAGTTTGCCGACTACAAGGCCCGTACCTTGAGCTACGGCGACCAGCGCCGCCTGGAGATCGCCCGCGCCCTGGCGACCGACCCCCAGTTGATCGCGCTGGACGAACCCGCCGCTGGCATGAACGCCACCGAGAAGGTGCAACTGCGCGAGCTGATCGACCAGATCCGCAAGGACAACCGTACCATTTTGCTCATCGAGCACGATGTGAAGCTGGTGATGGGCCTGTGCGACCGCGTGACGGTGCTGGACTACGGCAAGCAGATCGCCGAAGGCACGCCTGCCACCGTGCAGAAGAACGAAAAAGTGATTGAGGCCTATCTGGGCACCGGAGGACATTGAGAATGGCCGAAAAATCCAACAAGGTACTGCTGCAGGTCAAGGGCCTGAAAGTGGCCTACGGCGGTATCCAGGCCGTCAAGGGCGTGGACTTTGAAGTGCGCGAAGGTGAGCTGGTGTCGTTGATCGGCTCCAACGGCGCGGGCAAAACCACCACCATGAAGGCCATTACGGGCACTTTGCCTATCAACGATGGCGACATTGAATACCTGGGGGAAAGCATCAAGGGCAAGGGCGCGTGGGACCTGGTGAAAAAGGGCCTGGTGATGGTGCCGGAAGGCCGTGGCGTGTTCGCCCGCATGACCATCACCGAAAACCTGCAAATGGGTGCCTACATCCGCCGCGACAAAGCGGGCATCCTGGCCGACATTGAGAAGATGTTCACCATCTTCCCGCGCCTGCGCGAGCGCAAGGACCAGCTGGCCGGCACCATGTCGGGCGGCGAGCAGCAAATGCTGGCCATGGGCCGTGCGCTGATGAGCCAGCCCAAGGTGCTGCTGCTGGACGAGCCCTCCATGGGCCTGTCGCCCATCATGGTGGACAAGATCTTTGAAGTGGTGCGCGATGTGTACGCCCTGGGCGTGACCATCGTGCTGGTGGAGCAGAACGCCAGCCGTGCGCTGGCCATTGCGGACCGTGGCTACGTGATGGAGTCTGGCTTGATCACCATGACCGGCCCGGGCCAGGAACTGCTGAACGACCCTAAGGTGCGCGCAGCCTACCTGGGTGAGTGAAGCCATGGCCCCTGGCGCTGTGCGCGGGGTGGCCGAGACAGATGGAAGGCACGGTGGCAACACCGTGCCTTTTTTGTTGCCTGCTCCATCCTGGGGGTTGTGTTCTGGTTTGCTATATTTTTAATAGCTGCTTGCGCTTGTCTGTCAAGCGCAAGGGTGGAATTTTGTTCATAATTTACGGCTCTGCATTCACCTTTGCGCCGGGCTAGCCTGTGCGCCTTCGCCATGACTGCCCTGCAATCTTTGCCCATTTCGCTACAGACCGTCTTGCTGCTGCTGGCCAGCAATGTCTTCATGACCTTTGCCTGGTACGGGCACCTCAAGAACCTGGCCACGTCCCCGTGGTACATCGCGGCATTGGTCAGTTGGGGTATCGCCCTGTTTGAATACCTGCTGCAGGTGCCGGCCAACCGCATTGGCTTCACCCAGTTCAATGTGGGACAGCTCAAGATCATGCAAGAGGTCATCACCTTGGCGGTGTTTGTGCCGTTTGCGGTGTTCTATCTCGATCAGCCCCTCAAGCTGGACTACCTGTGGGCAGGCCTGTGCCTGGTGGGCGCGGTGTATTTCATCTTTCGCGGTGCCTGAACCACAGGCTGCTACGGCGCGCAAAGGCGCTTAACGTCGCTTAAAGGCCGGCCTGTTGAGTGTTAGCACTTGTCTTGCCGCAGATGCCTGGCATGTTTGGGCCCCGCTGTGCCTGCACGCGAGTGGTTGCCAAGGCCAGGGCGAAGGCACGCACGGTTAAAATCCGCCCGTCACAAAACCGTCACAGTACCCCGTGACGTTCGTTCTTTTGTATCTTTGATTTTGAATTCCCACCAGGAGCTTCCATGCTGTTTGCCAAGCTGTTGCCACGCGAAGGCAATTTTTTTGAAATGTTCAACCAGCATGCGGATCGCATCGTGGAAGCGGCTCGCGCCTTTTCGCAACTGGTGGCCAATTACAACGACCCGCACCTGCGGGACAAATACAACCAGGATGTGGACAACGCCGAGCGCGCGGCCGACCGCGTCACGCACGATGTGAACAAGGCCATCCATAAGACCTTCATCACGCCCATTGACCGTGAGCAGATCCATGCGCTCATCAACACGATGGACGATGTGGCGGACTTGATTCAGGATTCCGCAGAAACCATGGCGCTGTACGACGTGCGCCACATGACCGAAGAAATCACCCGCCTCACGGACCTGAGCCTCAAGTGCTGTGAGCGCCTGCGCGATGCCGTGAAGCTGCTCGACAAGATTGCTGACCCGGCTGTGGCCGAGGCCGCTCTCAAGACCTGCGAAGAGATCGACCGGCTCGAATCGGACGCCGACCGCGTGATGCGCAGCGCCATGAGCAAGCTGTTCCGCGAGGAGCCCGATGTGCGTGAAGTCATCAAGCTCAAGGCCATCTACGAGCTGCTGGAAACCATCACCGACAAGTGTGAGGACGTGGCCAACTGCATCGAGGGCATCGTCCTCGAAAACTCCTGATCCGCAGGACAGACTGATATGGAAACCGTACAAACAGCCCTGTGGGTTGTGATGCTGCTCGTCGCGCTAGCGCTCCTGTTCGATTTCATGAACGGGTTTCATGACGCGGCCAACTCGATTGCCACGGTGGTTTCCACCGGTGTTCTCAAGCCCGCCCAGGCGGTGTTGTTTGCTGCTTTTTTCAATTTTGTGGCGATCTTCATTTTTCACCTGAGCGTGGCGGCTACGGTGGGCAAGGGCATCGTGCAGCCTGGTGTGGTGGACACCCATGTGGTGTTCGGCGCACTGGTGGGTGCCATCAGCTGGAATGTGATCACCTGGTACTACGGAATCCCCAGCAGTTCCTCGCATGCCCTTATCGGCGGTATCGTGGGAGCGGTGATTGCCAAGGCGGGCGCGGGTGCACTGGTCTCTGCTGGCATTCTGAAGACGGTGGCCTTCATCTTTGTTTCGCCGCTGTTGGGCTTTTTGTTGGGCTCTTTGATGATGGTGGCCGTTGCCTGGATCTTTCGGCGCACCCGGCCAAGCAAGGTGGACAAGTGGTTCCGCCGCCTGCAACTGGTGTCCGCTGGCGCCTACAGCCTAGGGCATGGCGGTAACGACGCGCAAAAGACGATCGGCATCATTTGGTTGTTGTTGATTGCGACGGGTTACTCTGCGGCCTCTGATGCCTCGCCGCCTTTGTGGACCATCATCAGCTGCTATCTGGCCATTGGTCTGGGCACGATGTTTGGTGGCTGGCGCATCGTCAAGACCATGGGCCAGAAGATCACCAAGCTCAAGCCGGTGGGCGGGTTCTGTGCGGAAACGGGCGGTGCCTTGACGCTGTTTTTGGCGACGACGTTGGGCATTCCTGTGTCCACCACACACACCATCACCGGCGCCATTGTGGGCGTGGGCTCCACCCAGCGTGCCAGCGCCGTGCGCTGGGGCGTGGCGGGCAACATCATTTGGGCCTGGATTTTGACGATTCCGGCCAGCGCGTTCGTCGCTGCGATTGCGTACTGGATCAGCTTGCAGCTGTTCTGATTGCTATAAAAATAAGAGCTGCTTGCGCTTGCTGATAAAGCGCTAACGCCCTGTTTGGTTGATGGCCGAACAGGGCGTTTTGTTTGGGGCTCCAGTGTCTGGGGCCACCGTTGGGGTTACTGCGATATCTTTCGCGCTTCCTCGATCTGGTATTCAAAGTAGCGCTGGAAGCTGAATGCCAAACTGGCCATCAGCACCGTGGTGCCTATCAGTAGCGAAACCACAATGGCGCCAATGGTGAGCCAGCGGGTTTGGCCGGGGGCGGCTTCTGCGGGGGCAATGGGGTTGTAGCGGGCGTTCCACTTCTCGGGTGTTTGCAATCCATACCAAATGGCCTGCAGCGCGCAGCCCGCAATGGTGAACCCGAGCAGCGGGATCAGCACCCAGCTGTACTGGTCGTCCTGGCCAAACTGCTGCACCCGCTGAATACCGTACAGTCCCAGCGCCGTGGGGATGGGCAGCATCCAGCCCAGCGTGTCCGACAGACCGCGCAAGTAAAAACGGTGCAGACCCAGCGGCCCACCCAGGAAGGCCAGCCAAGCGGCGACGGTTTTGTTTTTCATGCGGGCCTCAGCGGAGAATTTATTCGGGTGAAGTCGTGTCGCCAGCGCCCAGCACCTTTTCCATGAGCACGATGTCGCGCCAGGCGCCAAACTTCCAGCCAACCGATCGCATGATGCCCACGTCCGTGAAGCCCAGCGAGCGGTGCACACCGATGGAGCCCGCGTTGGCCGAATCGCCAATCACCGCCAGCAGCTTGCGCACACCGGCCGCCTCTGCCTGCACGGCCAGTTCTGCCAGCAATTTGCGGCCTACGCCCATGCCGCGAGCGGCTTCGGCCACGTAAATCGAGTCTTCGGCCGAAAAGCGGTACGCCGGGCGGGGCTTGAACCAGTTGGCGTAGGCAAATCCCAGAATTTCACCGTTCTTTTCTGCAACGATCCAGGGCAGTTGGCGCGCCAGCACATCGGCTCGGCGCGTGGCCATGTCGGATTCGGAGGGGGGCTCGATCTCGAAGGTGCCTGTCCCGTGCAGTACGTGGTGGGTGTAAATGGCGGTGATGGCGGCGATATCGGCGTCAGTGCTGGGGCGGATGGTGGGCATACGGAAAGGGTTGTGGATATAATTGCAGGCTTTGCAGCGTGTCGCTGGCCGGGTGGTCATGTCGCGTGTCTCAAACGTTGCGAAATTTCCGTGGCCTGCGCATTTTGACGCTGGCTCACCACCCGAAGGATAAATCATGGTCGTCATTCGACTCTCCCGCGGCGGCTCTAAGGGCCGTCCTTTCTTCAACATCGTTGTGGCTGACAAGCGCGTTCGTCGCGATGGTCGCTTCATCGAGCGCATTGGCTTCTACAACCCTACAGCCAAGGAAACCGAAGAAGGCCTGCGCATCGTGCAAGACCGTCTGACGTACTGGCAGAGCGTGGGCGCCCAGTCCTCGCCTACCGTGGACCGTCTGATCAAGCAAGCCGCCAAGAAGGCTGCTTAAAGTCCCCTGAAAAGGGCGGGCTCCGTGGGTTTTCCCGGCGGATCCCGCCCTTTTCTTTTTGTCTGATCCCAACATGGCCACCTCCCTCACGCTCGAACCGATTGATCTGCCCGAAGATGCCGTCGAGGTTGCGCGCATTGCCGACGCCTGGGGGGTCAAGGGCTGGTTCAAAGTTTTGCCCCACAGCACTAGCCCTGAGGCCCTGTTTTCGGCCAAACGCTGGTTTCTGCAGCCCTCAGAGCGCGGAGCCAAAACCTTCTCTGGCACGTTGCTGCTCAAGATCCGCCAAGCCAAGGACCATTCCGACACCGTGGTGGCCTGGGCGGAAGGCGTGGATGACCGTGACGCCGCAGAGGCATTGCGCGGCGCGCGCGTGTTTGTGCCGCGCTCCAGTTTTCCGTCTACGGGCAGTGACGAGTATTACTGGGTGGACTTGATTGGCCTGCAGGTCATCAACCGCGAGGGCATTGCCCTGGGTGAAGTGCGTGAGCTGCTCTCTACAGGCCCGCAAACCTTGCTGGTGCTGGCTTATGAGCAAGACGGCAAGGCGCAGGAGCGCATGATTCCCTTTGTATCGGCCTTTGTGGACAAGGTGGAGCTGCCCGAGAAGCGCATCACCGTGGACTGGCAGCCGGACTACTGAAGCGACCGCTTTGCCTTGTCCCTCTGAGGTGGTCTTTCATGCGCTTTGATGTCATCACCCTGTTCCCGGAGCTGTTTGCGCCTTTCCTTGCGGCTGGCGTGACGCGCCGTGCCTACAGCACTGGCCAAGTGGACGTGCGCTTGTGGAACCCGCGTGACTACGCGCAAGGCAATTACCGCCGGGTGGACGACCGCCCCTTTGGCGGTGGCCCCGGCATGGTGATGATGGCCGAACCCTTGGAGCGCTGCCTGGCAGACATTCGCGCGCAGCGCAACGAGGCGCCAGAAGCCCAGGTGCCCCTGGTGCTGTTTTCTCCCATTGGGCGCAGGCTCAACCATGCCGAAGTAGAGGGCTGGTCTGCCAGCGCCGGGGCTGTTTTGCTGTGCGGTCGTTATGAGGGCATTGACCAGCGTTTCATCGAGGCCCATGTGGGGGTGCAGCTGAGCCTGGGCGATTTCGTGTTGTCTGGGGGGGAGATTGCGGCCCTGGCCTTGCTGGATGCGGTCACCCGACTGCAGCCTGGTGTGCTCAATGACGAGGGCAGCCACCAGCTCGACAGCTTCAATCCTGCGTTGGATGGCTTGCTGGATTGTCCGCACTACACCCGCCCCGAAGAATGGGCGGGCAGGGCGGTTCCGGCGCCTTTGATGTCAGGCCACCACGTCCAGATCGAGCGCTGGCGCCGTGACCAGCGGCTGCTGACCACCGCCCAGCATCGCCCGGACCTGATTGACGCGGCGCGCGCCGCAGGCTCGCTCAAGCCTGCAGACGAAGCGGTATTGGCCAAATTGCGCTGACTGGCTATAATGGGGGGCTTTTCGATCCTCTGGCCGGCCGTTTTGTGCAAGATGCAAACCTTGGCAAAACCCTGAACGTCAATCCCGACGCAGCCATTTTTGGCGCGGACAAGATCGTTGGATATCAACATGAACCTGATCCAGACCCTGGAAGCGGAAGAAATCGCCCGCTTGAACAAGACCATCCCCGAATTCGCCCCTGGTGACACCGTCATCGTGAGCGTGAATGTGGTGGAAGGTACCCGCAAGCGTGTGCAGGCTTACGAAGGCGTGGTGATTGCCAAGCGCAATCGCGGCCTGAACAGCGGCTTCACCGTGCGCAAGATCTCCAGCGGCGAAGGCGTGGAACGTACGTTCCAAACCTACAGCCCGCTGATCGCCAGCATCGAAGTCAAGCGCCGTGGTGACGTGCGCCGTGCCAAGCTGTACTACCTGCGTGACCGCAGCGGCAAGTCGGCACGTATCAAGGAAAAGCTGCCTTCGCGCAAGGCTGCAGCTGTCGCCGCATAAGGCGCCAGGCATTCTCGGATGCTGCAAACCGCTACAGTGCCTTGGCCTGTAGCGGTTTTTTCATTTCTGTCTCCGAATCAAGGTGCGGCGGTGCGGCCCCCGGATTTTTTCGCGCCGACTGGGGTTGTGCCGCATCCGCTTTCCTGCGCTCTCTCTGTCTTGGCTTTTGCTTGCTGTGAACACACCCCACCGCTCTGAACCCCCTGCTGCTGTTGCGCTGAGTGCGATCCCTGACTTTGATCCGCGCAAAGTGCCTGTCACCCAGGTGGATGCCCATTTGCCCTCTGTCAATGCGGCCGCGTTGACGGCAACCGCCTTGCGCCAGCGCTTTGCAAACCCGCCCGTGTGGGCGCCCGAAGTGGTGCTGGAGAAACCCTATGCCAGTCGCGCGCCAGCGCAGGCGGCTGTGTTGGTGGGCATCGTGCAGCGTGAGCAGCCCATGGTGTTGCTGACGGAGCGCACAGCGCACCTGTCCACGCATTCGGGGCAGGTGGCATTTCCGGGCGGGCGGACCGATCCTGAAGACGCCAGCCCCTCTCACGCGGCCCTGAGGGAGGCGCATGAGGAGGTTGGGCTGGCCGCTGCCTATGCCGAAGTGCTCGGCGTACTGCCCACCTACGTCACGGGCTCCTCTTTCATCATCTCGCCGGTGGTGGCGCTGGTGGCGCCAGATTTTGAGTTGCAGCCCAATCCCCACGAAGTGGCCGATGTGTTTGAGGTGCCCTTGGCGTTTTTGATGAACCCGGCCCACCACCGCCACCATGTCTTTGAGGCTGGCGGTATTCATCGGCAGTGGTTCTCCATGCCGTATGACGATGGGGGGCAGCACCGCTTCATCTGGGGAGCGACAGCGGGCATGCTGCGCAATCTGTACCGATTTTTGAGTGCCTGACCATGGCGGATGGCGTGACTGGCAGCCCGTTATCATTGGTCCCATGAGTTTCTTTGCCATCCTGTTCGCTCTGCTGATCGAGCAGGCACGCCCCCTGTCCAGAAGCAATCCCATCCACGCCGGGCTGCGCGCGTGGGCATTGTCTGTGAGTCGCAATTTCGATGCGGGCAAGACCCACCACGGCTGGGTGGCCTGGAGCCTGGCCGTGGTTTTGCCGGCGCTGATTACCCTGGCCATCCATTGGGCGTTGCTGTGGGGGCTGGGCTGGCCTTTCGCCGTGCTCTGGAGCGTGGCGGTCCTCTACATCACGCTGGGGTTTCGCCAGTTCAGCCACCACTTCACGGGCATTCGTGATGCCTTGGAGGAAGGGCAGGAAGACGCTGCCCGGGAGCGTTTGGCGCATTGGCAGCAGGTGGATGTCGGCATGCTGCCGCGCAGCGAGATCGTGCGCCATGTGATCGAGTATTCGGTCATTGCGGCCCACCGGCACGTGTTCGGAGTTCTGGCCTGGTTCTCGATTCTGGCGGCTGTGGGGCTCGGCCCTACCGGTGCGGTGCTGTACCGCATGGCTGAGTTTGTCTCTCGGTACTGGCACCCGCGCCACCATGCGGCTGGCCAGTCGGCCAGCGAGGCGCTGCAACAGGCCTCGGCCAAAGCCTGGTGGGCCATGGACTGGTTGCCATCGCGGCTGACGGCGCTGAGCTTCGCGGTGGTCGGCAGTTTTGAGGAGGCGATTGAGGGCTGGCGCTTCCATGCCCAGCGCTTCCCCAACGACAACGACGGGGTGGTGCTGGCTGCCACGGCGGGGGCCATCAATGTCCGCCTGGGCGGTGAGGCTTTGAAGGCCCGCGTGGATGCGATGGCTGCGCAGCAGGGATTGGAGATGGATGCCGACCTGGGCGACAGCGATTCCACCCCGGGCGTGGCGCCCGAGGTGGGCCACCTGCGCAGCGTCGTAGGCTTGGTGTGGCGCTCGGTGGTGGTGTGGATGCTGCTGCTGGCCCTGCTGACTTTGGCCCGCCTGCTGGGCTGAAGGTCGCTGCCAGCGCTTGCCCAGCCCGGGGTGGGCGCTGTGCTCTGGGCATTAGTACCGCGGCTGGCTCAGTTCTGCAAATAAATCGCTATATATTTTGTAGCGTGTTGCGCTGATTCCACCTTGCTCGGTCGGCTTTTTCAATGCATCCAAAACACCGCAGCCCGGTTCGTGCAAATGGGTGCAGTTGTAGAACCGGCAGTCCGTGGCATGGGCTGCAATATCGGGCATGCAACTGGCGAGCTGCATGGGTGCGATGTGGTGCAACCCAAACTCTTGAAACCCTGGTGAGTCAATCAGGGCGGTGGTGCGCTCTGCATCCACCCAGTACCAGTGGGTGCTGGTGGTGGTGTGCTTGCCAGAGTTCAGCGCCTGGGAGATTTCGCCCGTCAGCACCGTAGCGCCGGGCACCAGCAGGTTGATCAAGGTGCTTTTGCCGGAGCCTGAGGGGCCGAGCACCAAGGTGGTCTTGCCCTTAAGGTGTTCCATGAGGGCATTGCGATCCACGTCGCTGGACTGCGTCAGCGACAGAGGGAGCACCCCGTAGTGTTTGCCCTCCGCACCCATGTGGCGATAGGGTTGCAGCCGCGCCCAGGCGCGCGCAAAGGGCTCCACCAGATCGCTTTTGTTCAGTGCAATCAGCGGTGTGATATGGGTGGCTTCTGCGGTGATCAGTGCGCGGGCCAACTGGCTTTCTGAAAACACGGGCTCTGCAGCGATCAGGATCAGCACCTGATCGATGTTGGCGGCGAAAGACTTGGTGCGGATCTCATCTTGGCGATAGAACAGGTTGCGCCGCTCCTGCACTTTCTCGATGGTCCCTTCGTCTCCCTGCCCGGCTGGGGCGGCTTGCCACAGCACGTGGTCGCCCACCACCGCTTGGCTTTTCTTGCCCCGAGGGTGGCAAATGCGGCGCTGGCCATCGGGCGTTTCCACCACGCAGTGGCGACCATGGCTGGCCACCACGGTGCCTTGCATCAGGGCGCTGCGCTCAGCCATGGTTCAAGCCGGTGCGGGTCATGCCAGCACCAGCAGGCCGTCAAACTGCGCTGCGCATTCGATATCGGTGATCGAAATGCCCTGCACATCATGGGTGTTGAGGCGCACCACGCAGCGGTTGAAGTGCACCGACAGGTCGGGGTGGTGGTCTTGCGCGTTGGCGATAAAGGCGACCGCGTTCACGAACGCGATGGTTTCGTAATAGTTGGCAAAGCGGTAGGTCTTTTCGATGGCCACATCGGCGCCATCGCCACTCAGGCTCCAGCCTTCGAGTTGGGCCAGTTTTGCTACAACTTCAGGAGCTTTCAGCGCCCGACGGGTCTGCGTTGACCAGTCTTTTTTCTTCAGCATGGAGGTCATGGTGTGGTGGTGAGAGGGAGTCGGGCCAGCCGCTCGGAAGCGGGTGGGTGGGAGTAGTAGAACTTCACGTAGATGGGGTCGGGCGTCAGTGTGGACGCATTGTCCTCATACAGCTTGAGCAACGCCGATGACAGGTCTGCCGCCTGTGTTTGCGATGCGGCATAGGCATCTGCCTGGAACTCGTGCTTGCGCGAGAGCTGTGAAAAGAGGGGAGAGATGAACTGGGTGAACACCGGTGTTGCCAGCATGAACAACAGCAGCGCCAACGCGTCGTTGGGCGCCGCTGTGCCATCGGCCTGCAGCCCCATGGACGGCAGCACCCCCAGCCCGGTGTAGAACCAGGCTTGGGTGGACAGCCAGCCCAGCAGGGCGAAGCCCACCAGGCTGAAGGCGAACAGGCTCACGATGCGCTGCACGATGTGGCGGTGCTTGAAGTGGCCCAGCTCATGCGCGAGTACGGCCTCAACTTCGCCGGGGGTGAGCTGTCGCAGCAGGGTGTCGTAAAACACCACCCGCTTGGCTGCGCCGAAGCCCGTGAAGTACGCATTGGCGTGGGCACTGCGGCGGCTGCCATCCATGACAAAAAGCCCCTTGGCTGCAAAGCCGCAGCGCCGCATCAGCTCAGATACGCGCTGCTTCAGGGCGTCGTCTTCCAGGGGCTTGAACTGGTTGAACAGCGGTGCAATGAATGTGGGAAAAATCACCATGAGCAGCAGATTGAAACCTATCCACACCCCCCAGGCCCAAGCCCACCAGTAGGCACCTGCCTGGCCCATCAGCCACAAAATAGCTGCGGCAATCGGCAGTCCAATGGCAGCACCCAGTAGTGTGGATTTGCACAGATCGACCAGCCAAAGCTTGGCGGTCACATGGTTGAACCCAAACCGCTTTTCTTGCACGAAGGTTTTGTACAGCGATAGCGGCAGATCGATCAGCCCGCTGATGAGCACAAAGGCCGCCAGCAGCGCCAGTTGTTGCAACATGCCGCTCCCCAGCCACTGCAGCAGGGCTTGGTTGAGCAGGCTCAGTCCGCCCAGCAAGGTCCAGCCCAACAGCACGGCCGTGCCCAAGGCCAGCTCTAGCAACTCCAGGCGTGTCTTTGACAACGTGTAATCAGCGGCTTTCTGGTGGGCCGCCAGGCCAATGCGCGCGGCGAAGGCCTGTGGTACGGCGCTGCGGTGTCGCGCCACGTGGCGGATTTGCCTGGATGCAAGCCACAGCTTGAGGAGCATGCCCGCACTGACGGCCAGGGCAAATAGCAGGGTCAGAAGCAGGGAGGGGGAGGGGGTGTCGAGGGCTGCCATGTGCGGCGAGTTTAGGCCATCGGCGACAATGCGGCCCATGTCAGAAGCTAACACCCCTATCCCCGCCGCGCTCTCCAAATCAGACCAAAATCTGGTCTGGCTGGACTGTGAGATGACCGGCCTGGACCCTGAAAACGACCGATTGCTGGAAATTGCCGTGGTGGTCACTGGCCCCAATTTGGAGCCGCGCATTGAAGGCCCGGTGATTGTGATCCACCAGTCTGATGAGCAACTGGGCAAGATGGATGCCTGGAACCGTGGCACGCATGGCCGCAGTGGCCTGACCGACAAAGTCAAGGCGTCCCAGGTGACGGAGGCCCAGGCTGAGGAAGAAATTCTTGCGTTCTTGAGCAAATACGTGCCCAAGGGTGTGGCCCCGATGTGTGGCAACAGCATTGGGCAAGACCGCCGTTTCCTCGTCCGCTACATGCCCAAGCTGGAGCGCTTTTTTCACTATCGCAACGTGGATGTGAGCACCCTCAAGGAACTGGCCAAGCGCTGGAAGCCCGAGGCTTACAGCAGCTTTAAGAAAGCGCAAAAGCACACGGCACTGGCGGATGTGCATGAATCGATCGAAGAGCTGGCCCACTACCGTACCCATTTGCTTTCGGTGTGATGGCAAGCCTGTCGGATGAATGGCAATGCCTCGCGATTCGCATGGACTCCTGGGGTGATTGCAGGTAATTTGCCTTTCCCCTATTGCGGGAAAACCCGCAACCATGCAATAATTGATGGCTGCGCAGTTTTCTGACGCAGATTGTGCATCTCCCCTCACACACTGGGCTTGCAAGCCCGTTGCAAATTGCAACGCGAGCTTTGCGATCTTTGCCCACCCGCCTCGGGTATAGCCAAGGCAGGTTTCGTTTGATGGTTGATGTTTTTTAACCATTGACGGAACCACCGCTGGCGCCTGCCAGCGGCTGGCTTCGTGTGAGAAAAATATGACCGACACTTTGCAAGTGCAGGGCGAATTCGCGCCTGCTGAATCTTCTTTTGCCGCTGACATTTTGGCTGGTACTGCCGTGGCCGATGCGCCTGTGGATGCCGTCACTGCCGAGCCCAATGGCTTCGTCGAACTGGGTCTGGCGCCTGAGCTTGTGCAGGCCGTGGCTGACTTGGGCTACACCCAGCCCACCAGCGTGCAGCGCAAGGCCATCCCTCTGGCCATGGGCAGCGATGCTTCCAAGTTCATTGACCTGATGGTCTCCAGCCAGACCGGTAGCGGCAAGACCGCAGCTTTCCTGCTGCCTGTGCTGCACACGCTGATCAACCAGCAGGCAGCGGCAGAAGCCGAGGAACGTGCTGCTTTCGAGCGCGCCGTGGCCGAAGCTGCTGAGCGCGGCGAGCCTGCTCCCAAGCGCGCCAAGCGCAAGGATCCCACCAGCTCGCGCAATTTCAAGGCCGCCACCCCTGGCGCCCTGATCCTGTGCCCCACGCGTGAACTGGCCCAGCAGGTGGCACACGACGCCATCGACCTGGTCAAGCACTGCCGTGGCCTGCGCGTAGCCAACGTGGTGGGCGGCATGCCCTACCAGTTGCAGATCGCCAAGCTGCAGAACGCTGACCTCGTGGTCGCCACCCCTGGCCGTCTGCTGGACCTGCAGCGCTCGATGCAAATCAAGCTCGACAAGGTGCAGTTTTTGGTGGTGGATGAGGCTGACCGCATGTTGGACCTGGGCTTCTCGGACGATCTGGCCGAGTTGAACCAGCTCACGGCCCAGCGCAAGCAGACCATGATGTTCAGCGCCACCTTCGCGCCGCGCATCCAGCAGCTGGCCATGCGTGTGATGCACGACGGTGGTTCGTCGGTGCAAAAGGTGACCATTGATTCGCCGCAAGAGAAGCACACCAACATCAAGCAGATGCTGTACTGGGCTGACAACGCACAGCACAAGCGCAAGCTGCTGGATCACTGGCTGCGCGACACATCGATCAATCAGGCCATTGTTTTTGCGAGCACCCAGGTGGAATGTGATGGCCTGGCCAACGACCTGCAGCAAGACGGCTTCTCGGCCGTGGCCCTGCACGGTGCCCTGAGCCAAGGCTTGCGTAACCGCCGTCTGATGGCGCTGCGCAGTGGTCAAGTGCAGATCCTGGTGGCCACCGATGTGGCGGCGCGTGGTATTGATGTGCCTACCATCACCCACGTGTTCAATTTCGGCTTGCCCATGAAGGCTGAGGATTACACCCACCGCATTGGCCGTACGGGCCGTGCGGGGCGTGATGGTCTGGCTGTCACGTTTGCTGAGTTTCGTGACCGCCGCAAGATTTTCGACATTGAGAGCTACAGCCGTCAGCAATTCAAGTCGGAAGTGATTCCTGGTCTGGAGCCTGCTCAGCGCGCTCCTCAAGCACCCCGTGGCGACTTCGGTGGCCGTGGCCGTTCGGGCGGTTTTGAAGGCCGCGATAACCAGTCCCGTGACCGCCGTTTTGGTGGTCCAGCACGCGGCGGCAATGATCGTGGTGGAAACGACCGTGGTGGTTTCGGCGGCGGCTTTGGTGGCGGTTTTGCTGGTCGTGGTGCTCCTGCGCCCCGTGGTGGCGATGGTTTTGCCCCTCGCGAAGACCGTGGCTTCGCTCCGCGCCGTGATGGTGAGGGCTATGGCCGCAAGCCTGGCTTTGGTGACAATGCCCCGCGTGGTGGTGGCTTTGCCCCCCGAGGCGACATGGGCGCTCCCCGTGGGGGTGATCGTGGGGACTTCGCTCCACGCAAGCCCGCTTTCGCCAAGCCTGCTGGTGGCAAGCCGTTTGCGCCCCACGATGCACGCAAGCGCCCTGCTCGCCCTGCGCGTTGATTTTTTGTAGCCCAGGCATTGGTCCTGGGTTGCTTTGGGTCAAAGGCCGCCTCTCGCAAGAGAGGCGGCCTTTTTTTCATGGCCCCCGCAATCACAAGCTGCACCAGCCTGTGCCTGCATGATGGGCGTGGCCCCTCACATAATGGGGGCAGAAAGGAATCCTTGTGTTGCCCACCGACTCTTCTGATGCTGCTTTCGAGCACATGTTCAATCTGGCGCCTGTCTCGCTGTGGTTGGAGGATTACAGTGCCTTGAAGGCGCTGTTTGAGCGCTGGCGTGTTGAGGGGGTGGAGGACTTGCAAGCCCACTTGCAGTCTGATCCGTTGCTGCTCTCGCAGTGCAGTGCGTCTCTCAAGGTGCTGCGTGTGAACCAGCGCACGCTGGACTTGTTCTCGGCTGCCAGCCAGTCGGAGTTGCTGGGCCAGCTTGCCCAGGTGTTCAGGGATGATATGCACGCCGCCATGGTGCGCGAAATGGTCCAGATGTGGGAGGGGCGGCTGGAGTTCACCAATGAGACTGTGAATTACGCCCTGGATGGTCGGCGGCTTGATGTCCGCATCAGCGTCCGTGTCTTGCCGGGCCACGAGGCGGATTGGGGGCGGGTCTTGGTCTCCCTGGAGGACATCACACAGCAGGTGCAGGGGGCTGCCCGCCTGCGGCGCAGCGAGCAGTACGCGCGGGATTTGTTCGAGTATTCGCCTGTCTCTTTGTGGGTGGAGGACTTCAGCGCCATCAAGTTGTTGCTGGAGGGGGTGCGTGCTCAGGGTATTGTCGATTTCAAAACCTTCTTGAAGGTGCACCCGGAGTTTGTTTCGCGGTGCATGCAAGAAATCCGCGTGATCGATGTGAACCAGCAGACGCTGCAGATGTTTGGTGCCACCTCCAAAGAGCATTTGCTCAACAACATCGGCCGTGTTTTTCGGGGGGAGATGCAAGAGTCCTTTGCGGAGCAGTTGCATGACCTGTGGGATGGCAAGACGGTTCAGCAGCGCGAGGTCACCAACTATTCCCTGTCGGGGGATGCGGTGCACATCCACATGCAGTTCTCTGTGCTGGGCAGCCACCTGGATGATTGGAGTCTGGTGTTGCTGTCGTTGGTGGACATTACCGCGCGCAAGAAGGCAGAGGCCTACTTGGAATATCTGGGCAAGCACGATGTCCTCACCCAGCTGCGCAACCGTGCGTTTTATGCGGAAGAGCTCAACCGCCTGACCCGCAAAGGGCCATGGCCTTTTTCAGTGATCGCCATTGATTTGAATGGTCTCAAGGCCATCAACGATGAGCAGGGGCATGCCGCAGGCGATGCCATGTTGCGCCGTGCGGGCGAGGTACTGGCCAAGGCGGTGGATGCTCCCGCCTGTGCTGCCAGGGTGGGTGGAGATGAGTTTGCGGTATTGCTGCCGGGATTGGACGAGCGCGCGGCCCAGGTCGTGCGTGAGCGCATCCAGTCGTTGATTGAGCTGAACAACCAGTTTTACTCAGGCCAGCCTTTGGGCTTCGCCATAGGCATTGCCTGTTGTCAGTCGGGGGAGGGGGTTGAGGCAGCTTTACACAAGGCCGACCAGGCCATGTACGAGGAAAAGAGGCGCTACTACCAGCAGATTGGTGCAGAGCGCAGGCGCTAGGACTTTTCTGCTGGGGTTGGTGTGAGGGTTGGTGGATGGCTGGCTTGGGCTCCGATCTCAGGCCATCGGTGGTGCAAATAAATCCAAGCCACGAGCCCGATGCCCAGCATCGACAAGGATGCCAGGGCCAGGCCTTGCGTGGAGTGCATGACCATCGGAGAAATCACGCCCGCGACAATTCCGTTGGCGGTGGAGCCGACGAAGGCTTGCAATGACGACGCCATGCCTCTGCGTTCGGGCACTAGGTCCAGCACCAGCAGGGTGACCACGGGCACCATGAGGGCCCAGCCGAAGGCAAAAATGGCGATGGGAAGCAGTGCCCAGGCGGGGTGGGGTGGGATCAGAAAATTCAGCGCAACATTCACGATGCCCACGCTGAACATGATGACGAACCCGTGCCTGATCTGGCGCTTGGGGGCAATGCGCCCAGCCAGTCGTCCGCTGAGCCATGCGCCGCCCATGATGCCGGAGATGGTCAGCACAAAGAACCAGAAAAACTGCGTGGGCGCGAGTTGCAAGTGCTCACCCAAAAAAGCGGGGGCTGAGAGCACGTACAAAAACATGCCGTTGAACGGAATGCCGCTGGCAAAGGCCAGCAGTACAAACTTGGGGCTGGCACCCAATGCCCAATACCCGCGCATCAGGTGTTGCACATTGAACGGCTGGCGGTGTTGGTGGGCCAGCGTTTCGGGCAGCAGCCTGAAGTTGGTGATCCACAGGGTAGCCCCCACCAGGGTTAGGAACCAGAAAATGCTTTGCCAACCCGTGTGCACAAACAGCCAGCCGCCCACAATGGGTGCGATGGCGGGGGCCACCCCAAAGTAGATGGTGACCTGGCTCATCACCTGCTGGGCTTGTGCGGGTGGGAACATGTCGCGGATAACGGCGCGAGATACCACGATGCCCGCCCCTGTAGACAGTCCTTGTACTGCGCGGAAAAAAACCAGCTGTCCAATGTTTTGCGACAGTGCGCACCCGGCGGACGCCAGAGTGAACAGTGCAATGCCCCATAGCACCACCGGCCTGCGTCCGAAGCTGTCTGCCAGCGCGCCATGGAACAGGTTCATGAATGCGAAGCCGAACAGGTAGGCTGACAGCGTTTGCTGCATTTGGATGGGGGTGGCCCCCAGCGCTGTGGCAATGCCTGAAAATGCAGGAATGTAGGTGTCAATGGAGAAGGGTCCCAGCATGCCCAGGATGGCGAGGAGAACGGCCAGTGCCCATTTGGGGCCAGTCCAGAGCGTGTCGGCTTGTGGGTTCATTGCCTGCGTGGATGTTGGAGGGCGCAGAAAGGGATTTTGCGTGCGCAAAAGCAAAAAGCCGAAACTACGATGTAGCTTCGGCTTTTTTGCCTTGCGGCTTTGTTTGGTGGGTCCTGAGTGACTCGAACACTCGACCTACGGATTAAGAGTCCGCTGCTCTACCAACTGAGCTAAGAACCCAAACTTTTTATTTGTCTGCATCGCTGCAGAGACTCGTATTATGCACTACTTTTTAGGCACTTTGCAAATCAGGTCAAAAATTATTGCATCGCGTTGCGGCTGGCCAGCTCTACAAACAGTCCGCTGTGGTCCAGTTCGCCCAGGCCGTGCTCCACGCCGTCGGCGTAGAGGGCTTCAAACAACGCGGTGACGGGAGCATCGAACCCAATCTCTTGCGCTGTGGCCAGCGCGTTGCGCATGTCCTTGAGTTGCACGGCCATGCGGCCTTTGGGGGCGAAGTCGCGCTCGACCATGCGCTGCCCATGCAACTGTAGGATGCGGCTGTCGGCAAAGCCGCCTTGGATGGCTTCCCGCACCTTGGCCATGTCGGCGCCGCCTTTGGCGGCAAACAGCAGGGCCTCGGCCACGGCGCCAATGGTGATGCCCACAATCATCTGGTTGGCCAGCTTGGCCAGTTGCCCACTGCCGTGAGGGCCCACATGGGTTGCGCGGCCCAGCGCGGCAAACACAGGCTGTGCGCGCGCAAAGTCTTCGGGGCGCCCGCCTGCCATGATGGCCAGCGTGCCGTTTTCGGCACCTACGGTGCCTCCAGAGACTGGCGCGTCCAGGTGGGACAGCCCCATTTCATCGAGCCGGGCGGCATGGTCGCGGGCCTCGCGGGGCTGGATGGATGCCATGTCGATCAACAGCGCGCCAGGGCGCATGGCCTGCGCCGTGCCCTGCTCAAACAGCACTTGCTCGACCACCGAGCCGTTTTCCAGCAGGCTCACTACCATGTCCGCGCCTTGCACGGCCTCTGCCGCTGTGGTGTGCACCGCAATACCCAGGGCTGCCAGCGGCTCTGCCTTCGCGCGGGTGCGGTTCCAGGCGTGCACCTGGTGTCCTGCCTGGTGCAGGCGGCGGGCGATGGGGTCACCCATGTTGCCAATGCCCAAAACGGCGATGCGGAGCGAAGGAAGGGTCATGGTTGTGATCTCGCGCGGAGTTGTCTCTGCACGCATGATGTTCCGTTTTGGTGCGTTCAGCCTGTCACGTAGCTTGCAGCTTTGGGGCATTGGCAAGATGATGGAGCCTGTTTTGAAGGAGCCATACGCTATGTCCCTCCCGTTGCATGACCCCGCCTGGCTAGAGCGCATGTACAACAACCGCGCCTTGGTGCCTGACCACATGGATTACCTGCAGCGCTGGGCGCAGGATTCGGCGCAAGTGCGTGCCAACGTGCCCTGTGTTTTGGACGTGGCTTTTGGCGCAGAGGCTGGCGAGACGCTGGACGTCTTTCCGTCAGTACGCCCCGGCGCCGCGGGGGCGCCTGTGCTGGTGTTTATCCACGGCGGCTACTGGCGCTCGCTGGATAAATCGGACCATTCCTTCATCGCGCCCCCCTTTACGCAAGAGGGTTGCTGCGTCGTGGTCGTCAATTACGCGCTGTGCCCCGGTACCCCAGAGTCTCCGGTCACCGTCCCTCATATCGGCAGGCAGATGGAAGCCGCTTTGGCCTGGGTGTGGCGCAACATTGCGCAGCATGGGGGCGACCCGCAGCGGATCACCGTGGCAGGGCACTCGGCGGGTGGGCAACTGGCCGCTTTGCTGCTCACCAGTGTGTGGTCACTCATTGGCAATGGCTTGCCAGATGGCCTGGTGCGCAAGGTGCTTTCCATCTCGGGTGTGCACGATTTGGAGCCCGTGATGTACACCCCGTTTTTGCAGCAAACCCTGCACTTGACCGAGCAGCAGGTGCTGCAGGCCAGCCCTGCGCGCTTGCAGGCCCCGGCGCAGGGCTTGCTTTACAGCGTGGCGGGCGGTGACGAGAGCGAAGAGTTTGCCCGCCAAGCCCGTTTGATTCAGGAGGCCTGGGGCACGCACATCGTGCCGCGCTGCCAGATCCTGCCGGGGCTGCACCACTTCAGTATTGTGGACGCGCTGGCCAAGCCGGGGCATGACCTGCACCACATGGCGCTGAACCTGCTGCGCGCGTGAAGCAGGGGCCACTTCTTGCGGCGTTGCACGCCTTTTCCCTTTTCGTGCGCTGAGCCCGGATGAGGGATGCCGCCAGCGCGGCGGTCCTTGTGCAGCGGCTTGGCACGGGACCGCTACACGCGCCCTGGCGTAGCACAGGCCTCGGCACCTGTGGGCGCTACATCAGCAGGTGCTCGCCCGCGTTGTCACCGCCCAGAATCACGTAGTTCACCTTGCGCACGTCCATGAGCTTGGTGCCACCCGAGTAGCTGATGGAGCTTTGCACATCCTGCTCCATCTCGATCAGCGTGTCGGCCAGCTTGCCCTTGACGGGCTCCAGAATGCGCTTGCCTTCCACGTGCTTGTACTCGCCCTTGTTGAAGTCTGAGGCCGAGCCGTAGTACTCCTTGAACAGCTCACCATCCACCTCCACCGTCTTGCCGGGTGATTCTTCGTGGCCCGCAAACAGCGAGCCGATCATCACCATGCTGGCGCCAAAGCGGATGCTCTTGGCAATGTCGCCGTGGCTGCGGATGCCGCCGTCGGCAATGATGGGCTTGGTGGCCACACGAGCGCACCACTTCAGCGCCGACAGCTGCCAGCCGCCCGTGCCAAACCCCGTCTTGAGCTTGGTAATGCACACCTTGCCCGGGCCCACGCCCACCTTGGTGGCGTCGGCGCCCCAGTTTTCCAGGTCGATGATGGCCTCGGGGGTCGCCACATTGCCTGCGATCACGAACGCCTTGGGCAGGTGCTGCTTGAGGTAACCAATCATGTTCTTCACGCTGTCGGCATGCCCGTGGGCAATGTCGATGGTGATGTACTCGGGCGTGATGCCTTGGGCCACCAACTGGTCCACCGTGTCGTAGTCGGGCTTTTTGACGCCCAGCGAAATCGACGCGTAGCAGCCCTTGGCGTGCATGTCTTTAACGAACTGCAGGTTGTCCAGGTCAAAGCGGTGCATCACGTAGAAGTAGCCGTTTTGCGCCATCCAGGTGCAGATGGTTTCGTCCACCACCGTCTTCATGTTGGCAGGCACGACCGGCAGGCGAAAGCGGCGCCCGCCCAGCTCCACGCTGGCGTCGCACTCCGAGCGGCTTTCCACACGGCACTTGCGGGGCAGCAGCAAAACGTTGTCGTAGTCGAAGATTTCCATGAGATTCCAAGCTCCATCAAAGGACGCGGCAAAAGGATTTTTGCCACGGTGGGCGCTTGGCTTGGGACCGGCCTTGTGGGCGAGGGCGTAAGAGCCAACACCGAACCCTGGTTGCACAGGCACAAAAAACCGGGCGTCAAGAAACTTGGGCCCGGTGATTGATTCTAGGCGCCTATGGCGTGCTTGTCATAACGTCGGCTGTATTACCTGCATACAGACTGGGCTGCTGCCAGCACACGGCCCTGCGCGTCTTGCAGCCAGCCCACCATGTGCAGTCGCTCGGGCTGGGCGCCGGTGGGGATGCGCATGGGGCGGTTCTCCATCCAGTGGAAATGCTCATTTTTTGATAGCTGGCTGCGCTGGTTCCATGAGCCATAGAGCATGTTTCTGACCAAATTCCGCGCCACCGCCGTGCCGTCGCTGCCTGCGGGCACGGCCTCTACCAGCAACAGGTGGTACTGCCAGCCTTCAACGGGCAGCGCCACGCCGGGTGGGCGGGCCAGCGCAATGCCCGTGCCCAGGTAGTCATTGATGGGCGGCCCGTTGGCCACCCGCAGGCGCAGCGGGCGGGCAGGGGGCTGCACAGGCGACACCGCCACATCGGTGCCGGCCGGAGCCGGGCGGCCCAGCGCCTGCAAGCGCTGCACGGCGTCGCTGGTGGCTGCGGCAGACAGTGGCGCGTCATCTCCCTGCGCGCTGGGCACGATCCAGTCCAGCACCACGGTGGTCGTTGCCGATGGCGCAGGCGCCGCCGGGTCGGCCCAGCAGGCCTCGCAGTCGGCGCTGATGAAGCGTTCAAACAGCGCAGTGGGGCGCACGGTGCCATCGCTGCTGCAACTGGCCTGGGCTGCCGCGTAGGGTGCGTGGCATGCCAGGACGGCTGTGGCAAACGTGCTGGCAACAAAGGCAAGGGGTTTCATGCGGGCCATGGGGTGGGGTGGCTTTCTACAATGGGCACATGTTCCCACAAGATATGTTCTCGGACGCGCCCGACAGCGGCGCGCCCCCTGCCCCGGCCGCTGCGGCGGGCCTCTCGCCCCTGTTGCACAACCTCAACCCCGAACAGCTCGCCGCCGTCACCCTGCCCGCAGGCCACGCGCTGATCCTGGCGGGCGCGGGCTCGGGCAAGACCCGTGTGCTCACCACCCGCATCGCCTGGCTGCTGCAAAACGGGCACGCCACGCCCGGCGGCATCCTGGCCGTCACCTTTACCAACAAGGCCGCCAAGGAGATGGTGGCCCGCCTCTCGGCCATGCTGCCCGTGAACGTGCGCGGCATGTGGATTGGCACCTTCCACGGCCTGTGCAACCGGCTTTTGCGCGCCCACCACAAGGCGGCGGGGCTAGCGCAGACCTTCCAGATTCTGGACACGCAAGACCAGCTCTCGGCCATCAAGCGCCTGTGCAAGCAGCACAACGTGGACGACGAGCGCTTTCCGCCCAAGCAGCTGTCGTACTTCATTGCCAATTGCAAGGAAGAAGGCCTGCGCCCTGCAGATGTGGAAGCGCACGACAGTGACGCCCGCAAGAAGGTCGAGATCTACCAGCTCTACGAAGAACAATGCCAGCGCGAAGGCGTGGTGGACTTTGGCGAGCTGATGCTGCGCTCTTACGAGCTGCTGCGCGACAACGACCCAATCCGCGAGCACTACCAGCGCCGCTTTGCCCACATCCTGGTCGATGAGTTCCAGGACACCAACAAGCTGCAATACGCCTGGCTCAAGCAACTGGCGGGCAACGACGTGGGCGGGCGCTACGAGGCGCGCGGTAGCGTGATTGCCGTGGGCGACGACGACCAGAGCATCTACGCCTTTCGTGGCGCGCGCGTGGGCAACATGACCGACTTCGTGCGCGAGTTCGATGTGCAGCGCCAGATCAAACTCGAGCAAAACTACCGCAGCTACAGCAACATCCTCGACTCGGCCAACGCCCTCATCAGCCACAACAGCCGCCGCCTGGGCAAAAACCTGCGCACCACGCAGGGCGCAGGCGAGCCCGTGCGCGTGTACGAGGCCAGCTCCGACCTGGCCGAGGCGCAGTGGATGGTCGATGAGATCAAGCAACTGGTTCGCAGCGACGGGTTTGATCGCAAGGAAATCGCCGTGCTCTACCGCAGCAATGCGCAAAGCCGGGTGATCGAATCGGCGCTGTTCAATGCCAGCGTGCCCTACCGCGTGTACGGCGGCCTGCGCTTTTTCGAGCGCGCTGAAATCAAGCACGCATTGGCGTATCTGCGCCTTTTGGAGAACCCGCACGACGACACCAGCTTCACCCGCGTGGTCAACTTTCCGCCGCGCGGCATTGGCGCGCGCAGCATTGAGGTGCTGCAAGACGCCGCCCGCACCGCTGGCTGCTCGTTGCACGACGCCGTGAGCGCCGTGCCCGGCAAGGCTGGAACCAACTTCAAGGCGTTCGTTGCCATGGTCGACGTGCTGCGTGAGCAGACTGAAGGGCAGAATCTGCGCAGCATCATCGAGCAGGTGCTTGAAACCACCGGCTTGGTCGAGCACTTTCGCACCGAAAAAGAAGGCGCCGACCG